>NZ_JADQAM010000002.1:0-23246 GCF_022129405.1 Psychrobacter sp. Ps2
CAAGGCTTAAGCACTTTCGTAGTATCGCTACTAGATATGAGAAGTTGGCTCGTAATTTTAAGTCGATGCTTTACCTAACGTGCACTATCATTCATTGCAAGATGAATTGAGGACACGCCCTAGAAATCCAAAACTTTTATCACATCATAAGCTGGTGTTTCATACGGGTGCGCCTCTTTTAACGCGGCAATGGTAGCATCGATAAATGCTTCATCTACCACCATTTCCACTCGCCATTCATCGACCATTTCTAAACTATCCTGTGTACCAATGTGCGGCGTACTACCTGATAATGGCATAAACTGACCGACTCCTTGTACCTGCCAACAGCATTGCTCATAGTTTCCAATCTTCCCAGCGCCAACAGTAAACAGAGCAGATTTCACTTGGTCTAACGCTGCATCAGGAATAAAAACGGTCAACTTATACATAGGCTTACCTCATAGAATGGTTTTGAGTCTCAATTTGCTAGTTCTTAGATAAGGAAGGATGATCAGTCCATATATAACGTAGCAGCCAGTCTTTGGCATCACCTGCATAATCAATACCAATACGTGGGCGTAGTGATACAGGTGGCTGGCAGCCATCATCTTCTATCCAAACTTCTGATGTCGGCGAAACAGGTTTGCCATATAAATCGCGATCAATTTGCAAGCGTTTGGTCAATTTGCCAGGGCCTGCGAACTGCTTAGGATGAGTAAATTGCTTATCTGGACTGAGTTGTTGCTCTTCGATCAGACGGTCACTATCATCGGTCAAAAACCCAGCGCGGATCAATACCGATTCAGGTGACTCTATAGAGCCGCTAATCAAATTTAGCATATGATGCACACCGTATGTCAGATAGACATAGAACACTCCGCCTTGCTCATACATAATCTCTGTGCGCGCCGTTCGAGTACCTGCATGTGAATGGCAAGCGGGGTCATCTTGACCAATATAGGCTTCGGTCTCAGAGATACGCATACGTAGCGTTTTTTGCTGTCCATCACTATCGGTTAGCTGTCGACATAAGACTTTACCAATCAGGTCAGCAGCGACCACACAGGTCGGACGAGTGAACCAGTCAGGATCCAAAACGGTTGATGAGGCAGTAGACATTAGCGAAACCTTTTCTTATTTTTCTGGTCTAATTGATATGAATAAGTACTAACAAATTAGCATAAAAGTAAGACAAGGTATCGAGGACAGTGTTGACGCTATGTTTGATTTTTTATACGAGTTAAATGATAAGCCTATGGCTGAAAGGGTGATACTGGTTGATAAATGGATAGGAATTATAGTCTGTTATGAGGGGTTCTATTATAGCGGACTGTTTTAAGTGGTCTGTTCATAAATTTGAAGGGTGAGATAACTGGTTCTGTTGGGGTATACCTCAAAGGTACTATTTGATGATAAAAAACTTATTTTTAGAATGAGTGTGTTATAAGCGGTTCACCAATAACAGTGTATTTTGATTGTTAATATCATTGGATATCATTGGATATCAATGTATAAACTAATTATTTGACGACGCAACGAATCAAAGCTAGCGCTTGTTGCTTGATCCCTGAGGCTAATAAGGCGCTGACCAACTCGTCTGAGAAAAATAAAGATTTACGTAATACAGGGTCATGCCATAAATCTACCTCACACTCTTGTGCGCTAGTATTCAGCTGGATGTCATCATCGGTTGGTTCCCATATTGAATGCGTGGGTAATTTTGGAGCATAAGAATTTTCTTCGATCCCTTTACTTTCTTTAACATTGAGATAGTCACGCGTCTCTGCGATATTGATAAAATAATAAGGCGTTTGCGATTTTAGTTCCTCTGTCTCAATGTCATAGATATAGATTTGGCTAAAATGCGTAGCGCCTAGCGTGAACTGACTAATAATGTCATAGCACTGTTGATTGAATAATAAATACCCCCCAATAATATTAAACATTAGTTCATCATCTTTAGGTAGTTTCTCATTTGGCTTGATAAATACCTTGCTAGGCATATGGTGAGTATTAATATGTTCACCTTTAGACCACCTTTTGCAAAAGACCAGATCCATCTCGTTGATGTTATAGTATTTCTGCTCTTCACCTTTCTCTATTACATTAGATTTTTTCTTCTTCTCTAATTTGTAAAATTGCACAGCATCAAAAACCTCTGGCAACGTCGCTTTGATACCATAGGTCTCTGTCACATCAAAGTTGTTATAGTTGCATAACCATACTGCTTTAGTATTAGACATAACTGCTTCTCTATTGTGCATAGTAAGTACACTATGAAGTACACCGCGCCTATCTTATTGAGTTAAAACTTTGATACCCTTAGCCCACAGCCAAAGATTCGAGTACTCACTAGGGTACCATCATAAATATAATGCCATAAAAAAACTGAGCACATGGCTCAGTTTTTTTATTTTATACTACCTATCGAATGCTTATTTTAATGGCACACCGATACGGTCAGCCACTTCTTCATAAGCTTCGATCACATCGCCTAATGATTGACGGAAACGGTCTTTATCAAGTTTCTTCTTGGTATTCTTATCCCAGATACGGCAGCCATCCGGTGAGAACTCATCACCTAACACGATACGGTCATGGAATACGCCAAACTCTAGTTTAAAATCAACTAGAATCAAATCACCCGCATCAAACAATGCCTTTAATACATCGTTGACTTGATAGGTTAGCTCTTCCATCTTAGCCAGTTGTTCTTTGGTCGCCCAGCCAAGAGATACAGAAAGTGATTCGTTAACCATCGGATCACCTAGCGCATCATCTTTATAAAACAGCTCATACGTTGGAGGCTTCAATGCCTGACCTTCTTCTAAACCTAAACGACGTACCAAACTACCAGCTGCAAAGTTACGAACCACGCACTCTACAGGAATCATGTCCAAGCGTTTAACCAACACTTCGTCATCAGACAATTGCTTCTCGAAATGTGTTTCGATACCAGCATCAGACAATTTTTGCATGATAAAAGCATTAAAGCGGTTATTAACCACACCTTTGCGTGCTAATTGTTCGATACGCTTACCATCAAGCGCTGAGGTATCATCACGGAAGTGCAAAATCAGAAGATCATTGTCCTCTGTTTCATAGACAGATTTGGCTTTACCTTTATACAGCAGTTGTTGCTTTTGCATTATGGGGGTTCCTGTTCGTTCAAGCTTATGTGGTAAAAACGCGCAGCTACCGCTGACTGATGTAAGATACATGGTTTGCGGCTATGATAAAAAACGCAAAAGTCAGCGATATAGATAAGGGAATAAGTTTAGTTCGAAGTGTTGCTAACAGCACGCTGAGGTTTTGGCAGCTGATACTGATTGCCTGACTCATTTTGTAGTTGGAGCGTGTTTGCTCCAGCATTAGGTGTTGAATATAAAGGTACAAAAGGTGCCGTTTCTTGGGCAGCAGGTAGCTCTATCGGTGCAAGCTTTTTGCTTTGTTGATAATCTAAGCTACCGTTATCACGTTTACCAAGCAAGTTTTTAGTCGCTTGACAGCCGCTTAATACCAAAGTGCTACCCAAAACCAAGGTCAGCATTGCTGGAAGTAGTTTTGTCGTCTTTGATGATACTGTTTTTGATGATAATGTCATCATGTTGTCTCTCTGAGTTAGCAGTTATTGCTCATGTAGGCGATTGACTTATCATTATAAGTTGACTTGCTACTAGCTCGAATATCAATCATCGAACTAGCAACAAATCTAAAATCGCCGAATATCAATTGGCTAAATATCAATTGGCTAAATATCAATTTATCGTATGTTTGCTCGAACCAATGCTTCATCGATAGTCGCATGATGCTGCTCGGCGAGCCAAACCAATGGCAGACGGATACCTTTATCGATAATGCCCATTTTATGCAAGGCGTACTTCGCTGGGATAGGGCTTGATTCGATAAATAGGTCACGGTGCAAATGTTTGACCACGTCATGGATTTTACCAGCCGCTTCAAAGTCACCACGTAAACCTGCAGAAAAAGTCTCACTCATGGCTTTTGGCGCCACGTTAGCAGTGACTGAGATATTACCTTTGCCACCTACTTTCATTAGATCAAGCGCAGTGCCATCATCACCAGATAACACAACCATTCTGTCACCAACGACTTTGATCAATTGCTCACCGCGACCGACAGATCCTGTCGCATCTTTGATAGCAACGATATTATCGATGTCACACAAACGCTCAACCGTTTCTTGGGCGATATCAACCACTGTACGTCCAGGCACGTTGTACAGCATTTGCGGTATATTTACGGCTTTGGCAATGGCTTGATAATGCTGGAATAAGCCTTCCTGTGGCGGCTTATTGTAGTAAGGAGCAACGAGCAGCGCGCAATCTGCACCTGCATCGGCAGCCTCCTGAGTCAGCTTGATGGCTTCCATCGTGTTGTTGGCACCAGTACCCGCGATGACCGGCACACGACCTTTAACATGCTGAACGAAATAGCGAATAACATCGCTATGCTCTTGCATAGATAAGGTCGCTGATTCGCCAGTAGTACCAACAGCCACAAGGCAGTGTGTGCCCTGCTCGATCTGCCAATCTATGAGATCTGCGAGACGTTTATAATCGACCTTACCGTCAGGGTGCATGGGCGTTACCAAAGCTACCATTGAGCCTTGTAGTCGGGTTTTGATCTCGTCGTATGCTGTGCTCATAACCGTGCCTTACTGTATTATCCTAGCTTTTATTAAAGCTGTCACATGATAGGTCGTTTGCAAGTGGCCATTGCTTTGTGTGCGTTGATAAACGCTGATGGCGTAACTTACTTGATGTTAATGCTGCGTCTCTACTTACTATAATAGCGTTTGTATCATAGATTATTATATCTACGATATCAGTATCGTGATGGCAATTTACCAAGAGTAATAGGCGTACCTACTAGCCGACAGAAATATAATAATAAGAGTGCTCGTTAGTGTAGCATATTTTGATTTGACCGCTATCAATCAATTGGCAGTCAGCACATAATTTTAGTACCAAAAAATGGGTATTATTTTTCGCTTAAATTTATAGAACCTGGCCTAAAACCTTGTAGATGAATACTTACATCATTAAAGGAGCAGTTTAGCGTAATCAACGTGCGCTGATAAGTCTCTTATGTAATATTAACGAATCGTCAACACATCGATAGTAGGTCGATAGAATCGAAAAGGCAACCCTCTCGTACCGATGCCGCTACTAACAAATATCTGTGCACTTGCATGTTGGTATAGGCCGCGCTGCTTACCCATGCGACTGTTATATAGCAATGCTGACTGCTCACTACTGCGTCGAATATCGTTCTTTTTTTGAGCAAGCAGGATATTTTTTTGAATAGCCTTTGCAGCACCGGTTATCAACAAAGGGCGTGGCTGTAAAGACTTTGGCAGATCACTGATACTATCAAATCGTGATGCCAAGATAATCACTGGACTGGTGGCATTGGCAATCTCCGATCCAAGCATTGCTTTATCAGTCGCCTCTGACGTTTCAATATCTGTAGATTGCTTGGACACATCTTGCCAGCCGCAAAGCACCGCTACTAATGAATTTGTATTCGAGTTTTCTTGCTCAACACTGTCTTGATTATTAGTTCGATAAGTCGACTGATTGACGACTAACTGCTCATTTGTCGCTCTTGCACATTTGAGTGGCAGTGACGTACATTGCTGATCGATATAGTTAATATCGAGTACATCAAAAGTACTAGCCAATGTATCTTCTAATAATGGCTGACCTTGCTTGGTCGTATTCATAGACTGATAACGCAAGTCCGAGGTACTCATGACTGTATAAACAGGTTTATTTACCCCCTTGAACAGCATTAACTGACCCACTAAATCTGCACTTGGGTAGTATAGCCAGTCCCCAGTAATCAGTACGGCATCTGCTGACAAAGCATTGATAGTAGAGACCAGCTTGCGAATATGACGCGGCTTACCACCGTATATCCCTATACGCAAATCTGCCAATACGGCGACCTTGAGCGGTGTAGACAAATCTAAGTCAATAGAATGATGCTCTAATCGTAAGCGGTTGGGTTGTACAATGACAGTATAAAAGTACAAGCCCATCATCAATATTGCCATCAGTACGGCAGGTAGTGATAGCTGCGCTAACATCGGCATCAGGTCCTGTGACCAAACCATGATAAGCAATACTGCCCAAATAGGCATCGTATAAGCGGCATAATATAATGCAAGCTTCACCCAAATGCGCATAAAGCGCTTGGTAGGATTGGCATTAAACGTTTGTAGCCCTGACCACAGTGCAATGTACGCTAGCAATGCTGCTGACGTCGTCGTAATAAGCGTATGTAGAGCGGGGTCAGTCATAATTACCTAGCGGTTGCATAATGGTACGAGCCTACTAAGCGACTCGGCCCACCTTAGAGCGTATTGATTGATCAATAGCTCATTTAACGAATGGATTGCTGTTGAGGTCTTACTCTTAGCTGTTTGATAAAAAACCAAACATTATAGAGGTCGACCTCCATGATAGACAAGCACAATTATTGACGTGCGCGCTGCCTTTATACCCTGAACCATAATCTGAGTTACATTATGAGTCACATTAACAGTGACATTCACAGCCACGATTTAATCATGACACCTACTCAATACGTAGACCAATAATAGCAGGAATGCCTTGGCGTATAACTTCTATAGTGACCACTCCTTTTTTAGGAAGAGATGAGATAGCACCTGAAAAATCTGCCACTGTTTCGATCGGCTTTTGATGAAAGTTAGTGATGACATCACCTGCCAGAATACCTGAGCGCGCGGCCAGTCCAGTAGGATCCACTGTGGTAACCAATATGCCCGTTTTATTATCGACAGCGATTTCTGCTTGTTCATCCGCCGTCAAATCGCGTAAACGCAAGCCCAATTGTACATCATCATTTTGCTCATCACCGCTCTGTGCTCTTACATCATTGGGCGCATAAGCGAGCTTACCGTTAATCACCATCTGCTTACCGTTACGCTGAATCCGTGCACGGAAGGGGTCGCTTGGACGCGCTCGGTTGAGCAAGTTTAGCAAATCAGATGCCTCCATGATTTGTACGTCATTGTATTGCAAAATGATGTCACCAGGTTTTAGGCCTGATTTTTGTGCTGGTGAATCTGGTGATACACGAGTCAGTAAAGCACCTTGAGGACGCTCTAAATTATAAGCCTCGGCCAGATTGCGATCGATATCTTGTGGATAGATTCCTAGATAAGCACGCGCCACTTCACCGTCATTTTTTAACTGCTCATAAATATCCATGGCAGCGTCAATAGGGATAGAGAATGACAGACCCATATAACCGCCAGTACCACTAAAAATGCGCGAATTGATTCCAATCACTTCACCGCGCTGATTAAATAGTGGCCCGCCAGAGTTACCTGGGTTTAGCGCCACATCCGTTTGAATAAATGGCACACTGGTCTCGCGCGAAAAGCTACGTGATTTAGCACTGACAATACCAGCAGAGGCTGAGTAGTCAAAACCAAATGGCGAACCGATTGCTAACACTGGTTCCCCTACCTTTAAACCACTGGAGTCGCCGATAGGCAGGGCTGGAAATTGACTGCCCTCAACTTTTAGCACGGCCACATCTGAGCGCTCGTCACTACCGACTAAGGTTGCATCAAGCTCGGTTCTGTCATTGAGCGTTACAGTGATTTTGTCCGCACCTGCGATGACATGATGATTGGTCAGCATATATCCATTGGAGGTAATAAAAAAGGCCGTACCATAAGCATGTTCAATCGCTGGCGTCGCGACTCGATCTGGAATACGCAGACGATCACCAAAGAACTGACGCAACACTTCAGCAGTCTGAGCCTTAGCGAGCTCGGCCTCACTAATCGTTTTGGTGACATTAACGCGAGCCACTGCTGGTGTGACCTGTTGCACCAAACCAGAGAAATCAGCCGTAGTGACTGCAGCCTGAGCACTGTTTATCGTCGTGACATTGATACTAGCAAACATCGCGGTACTAACAGCGAATGCCAATGCACTACGTTGTAACCAGCGCTGCATATTGGCAGTGGTCTGTCCTTTGAACATATTGATAGGCATTTTGTGTCCTCCATATGAGTAATCGCTGTTATTAACAGCCACGTTATGATTGTCAGCGATAGCGACTACACCAAGCGGCATGCCCCTATTCGTTACTATTTGGTGAAATTATGTTCTTTTATCTTGTCTATTTATGTGGCGCAGCACTTTTATTCGAACTTATTGTCATAGCTCTTTAGCCGTTACTTTACGCTTATTTTTATCACTACTCACTACTTGAATACTTATAGAGCGCTTGTCTTTAGAAGGTGGTTAATAGTGTAGAACATGATTAATAGTGTCTTATAAAAATAAATACTTTCAACGTTCAGTATATGACATTTCATGGCGCTAACACTATTATCCTGTGCGCGACGTGCATGCCCAACGCAGCTACTGTATGATAAATAAAACCTTGAAGTATTATGCTGAAGCCTTTTGCATAGTGCAGGATAACCCAAGGCAGCGTTATTTCATACGGACTTCGTATACTTTTATGGCCGTAAGATAGGTTTTTAGCAGTTACAGCTTACATCAGCTTGAAATAAAATCATGGTATGATGTCAAACCAAATATTTTACTAAACAAACAAAAGTTAGCTTGTATATGAGGCTGTTTATTGCAGGCTTATGAACTGGCTATCATCACTCTTGTTTTCCATCTTTTGCATTTCTAGCGTATTGTGATTTATCTAGAAGCGCTTTTGTCTTTGCTACTTTATAGTAGTTATATCATATCTAGCTTATGTTGTGATTCATGAGGGCTATCAGTGCGATGGTCTAGCTACAACAAAAACGGATAACAACTTATTGTTAAATAAACGGTAGCGACTATCTTATAACAGCTATCGATAGATATAAAATATGACAAGATTATAAAAGGATTAATTTATGGATACCGCCCTTTTGCTATCCGGCGTGGTTGGGATTGGCATTGCCGCCCAATGGTTGGCTTGGTATTTAAAGCAACCATCCATTTTATTTTTATTACTGATTGGTATTATCGTCGGCCCAGTGCTGGGTGTATTTGACCCAGATCTGGTATTAGGCGAGCTGATGTTTCCTTTCATCTCTTTGGGCGTAGCAATTATCCTATTTGAAGGATCGCTAACGCTAGAGTTCGATGAGATTAAGCAACATGGTACCGTGGTACAGATGCTAGTATCGGTCGGTGTACTGATTACCATTGCTATCGTGGCACTATCGACTTATTTACTATTCGATGTCGATCCATTGATTGCTTTACTCTTCGGTGCGCTAGTCTGTGTGACTGGTCCGACGGTTATTATGCCGCTGCTGCGCAGTGTACGCCCTAACAAAACCATTTCCAACATCCTAAAATGGGAAGGTATTATCATTGACCCAATCGGCGCTATCGCTGTGGTATTGGTCTATGAGTACATTATCTCAGGCGGCGAAGCCAGTAGTATTCTACTGTTTGCTAAGATTGTCGTATTGGCGACTGCAATGGGTATGGCAGGCGCTTGGCTACTTGCCTTCCTCATGCGCCGTCATATGATTCCTGAGTTCTTACGTAATGTCTTTACCTTAGCATTTGTACTGGTGTTATTTTCGATATCAAATCATCTAGAGCATGAATCAGGTTTATTGACTGTCACAGTATTGGGCGTAGCATTGGCAAACTGGCCAAAATTCCCACGTGAGACGATTTTAGAGTTCAATGAATCGTTGACCATTTTGCTGATTTCAGTGCTGTTCATTATTCTGGCGGCGCGTGTAGAGCTAGCAAGTTTGCTCAGCGTTGGTTTTGCAGGGCTAGTGCTGCTCGCTATCGTGATGTTTGTCGCACGTCCATTATCAGTCTGGGCATCAGCTATCGGCTCTAACCTTAAGACCAATGAAAAGCTGATGATTAGCTGGATTGGCCCACGTGGTATCGTTGCCGCTGCCATCTCATCCCTGTTTGCGATTCGTTTGCAAGAGTATGATATTCAAGGCGTAGAGCTACTTGTACCTCTGGTATTTATGGTCATTATCGGTACGGTCATGATTCAGGGTCTAGGTGCAAAAGTAGTCGGTAATTTACTTGGCGTACGTGAGCCTGAGACCAATGGTATCCTTATCGTTGGCTCAAACCCAATTGCACTATTGATTGCTACCTCTCTAAAAGATCAAGGTTTTGACGTCATCGTTGCGCACAATAACTACACCAATATTGCACGCGCACGCATGAGCGGTCTGCGTACTTACTTTGGTAATCCCATCTCTGATCACGCAGATCATCATCTGGATCTGATCGGTATTGGTCGCTTGTTTGCAATGAGTATGGACAAAGAAATGAACACGTTGTCCGAGATTCACTATCGTCATGAATTTGGTGAGCGCAAGCTATACCGTCTTAAATTCAGTGACGAAAAAGTCAAAAGCGAGCGTGATGACAAGCAATCGAACTTTCATTCACAGTGGTTGTTTGGCAAAGATGTGACCTATACCAAGCTTGCCAGTATGCTGTCCAAAAAAGCTCGAATTAAGATTACCAACATTACGGATAGCTATAGCTTTGAGCAGTATAAAGCGGATAATAAGCAGTTCGTACCGCTATATACGGTAGACAAAGAAGGCAAACTGCACGTTATCACAGATAAGTTTGACGGTACTGTCCCTCGTGACCGTAAGCTCATATCGCTAGTGGTAGACGATGAAGTACAGCCGAAGCCAGTCGATGTAACGCCTAAGCAAGAGCAGGCTCGTATGGCAGCTGATGCTAACTTTGAATCTAACTCAAAAGCCCCTGAAAAGCGTAAAGAGCAGGAGCCTAACCCTGACGACAGTCAAACAGCAGCGCCAGAGCCTTCGGTAGATAGTGACAAAAGCGATGAGCAAAACACTGCTAATCAGTCATCAACTAACCAAAGCAGTAGCATTGAAACTAAGTCACCTTCTAGCACTACCGTAGAGAAAAGTGAGCCAGTAGAAGAGCCAAAAACGTCTGCTACTAATGTGGATAATAAAGGCGTCATGTCTGCAAATTCGACAGCGACTTCGAAGACCAAAACCTCTACGAACAGTAATGGCAATGGTAGTGCGCCTAAAAACAAAAAAGGGGCGCTTGACCCAAACCGTCTACCTGACTCTGCTCAAGATAGCGACGCCTCTATCGCTACTACTGATGGTGTAAAAATAGATAAAATAGATGACAAATAACGTGCATAGTTATCTGCTTTATTGATTCAATAATAAAGAATTTATCTTAATAAAAAGCCCCAGCAATATGCTGGGGCTTTTTGTTGGTGCTAACTAACTGTCTAACTAACTAACCAACTATCGATACATCTAACTGCCGTATAAACCTACTTGGCAAAATTTAATTATTTGATATCGAATCTGTCCATAACAGTCTGCCATATACGCGCACTCACCTCATCCGTACTGCCCGATGCATCAATACGCTGTATGCGCTCAGGATACTCACTTGCAAGCTGACTAAAACCAGTATGCACCCAAGTAAAAAACTCGGTAGCCTGCTGCTCAAAACGATCTGCAGCACTGCGCTTATTGGCACGTTTCATACCCTCTGCTACTGGCAAATCCAACCACAACGTTAGCTCAGGAAGCTGCGTCACAAATTGTTTGATAAGCATATCGATTTTGCCACGTACCAACTCGTCGCCATACGCACGCCCAAACCCCTGATACGCAATAGTAGAATCGGTAAACCTGTCACATATTACCCAAGTACCATTTTGGAGCGCTGGTAAAATGACTTGCTGCATGTGATCACAGCGCGCTGCAAATAATAGCAACAGCTCAGTATCGTCTTCGATATCAGTCGCTGGGTCCAATAATATGTCACGCAATTGCTCAGCAAATGGGCTACCACCCGGCTCACGAGTACGCAGATATGGAATGCCATTAGCTTCTAAGCGCAAGCACAACTGTTCAATCGCGGTGGTTTTCCCCACGCCTTCGGTCCCTTCAAAACTAATAAAGCGACCTAAAGTAGTTGCCGTCTCCGTATTTGAAGCACTTGATTCAGGTGGATTCGATGGTGGTGTGTTGGTATGTGACGGTGTTGCGGTGGTGTGCATAGATACTGACATGATATGACCTTATGTCATTGATGAGCACTACCTCTACTTTGTAGCGCTCAATAAACGATAAGTTTTTTAAGAGGATTAAGAAGGAGTATTACTGCGGCGGCGTTTGAGATTTTTTCTCACGCATGACACTGAGGTAGTCTTTTACCGCTTGATTGTGCTCAGCCAAGCTATTGGTAAATTTGTGCCCGCCATTGCCCGTTGCCACAAAATACAACGCCTCACTATCAGCAGGATGTAAGGTCGCTTCGATAGAGGCCGCTGATGGTAGCGCAATTGGCGTTGGCGGTAAACCATCAATTTGATAGGTGTTATAAGACGTTTTTTCATTGATGTCTTTGCGGCGGATATTGCCATCATAACGACTACCCATACCATAGATAATGGTCGGGTCCGTCTGCATACGCATGTTTTTATTCAAGCGATTTCTAAATACGGCAGAAACTAAAGGACGTTCATCAGCAACGCTGGTCTCTTTTTCGATAATAGACGCCATGACTAGCGCTTCATAAGGACTCTTGTAAGGCAGATTCGGCGCACGATTTTCCCACGCATCAGTCAGTACCTGCTGCTGACGCTTATACAAGTCAGTCAATACTTTTTTATCGCTAGTTCCTTCACCGTAATAATAAGTATCAGGCGCGAACCAACCTTCAAGATTGTAGTTAACAATCGGGTCACTGCTATTAGTCACACTATCTGGCAATACACCCGTCAAATCCAATGCTTGGGCAATACTCGTATTGTCACTATCTGCGGTCAGTACTTCTTTTTCGATTTTGTCATTGTCACGCAGCGCTTGATAAAGGTCTTTAGATGTCTTGCCTTCGATAATCTGTACCTTGACCATAGCCGCTTTTGCGCCTTGACCTAGTATTTGTAGCGCCTCAGCGATAGTCGGGTTTTCGGGTAATTGATACGTACCAGCATGCAACGGCGCATCGACTTGCGATTTGATATATAGCTTGGCCACACCTGCCGAAAACAGCGGAATCTGCTGCTGCCACTGCGGTAGTAGACCATAATACGTCTGACCTGGCTCAATCGTGACCATTTGCTGCGGCTGCTCGATACGACCAAACAACGTCTGATAAACCATGACTAAGAAAAATGCAGCAATCAGCCCCAACACTAGCAGCACTTGATAGCCACGTTGCATAAAAAACGATGGGTTATTGACTTTATATTGACGCGGTTTACTGTTACCGCTGATGAGCGAGACGTTGGTTGCTGGCGTTGCTGATGTGTCTTCCACCTCATCTACCACTGGTTGCGCGTCCGGCAGCGTGGTATCGACACGCTCCTCGACTGTGCCATCTTGCTTGTTTGACGGCGACTCATTGGGACGTTCAGGTGGTATATTGGGTGTAGGCTTGCTCATGGCAACTCGCGAGGCAGATGTTTGCTAGAATTTAGCACTGAACCGTGCGATTTTCAATGGTATTTGCTTAGCTTATGAATTATCTTGCTCTTGATAGCCGTTTATATGGCTTAATACTTAGGCGTTTTTTTCAGTATTCTCAGCTTATCTGTTAATAATGAAAATATCTTATGAACCTACATTTCAACCAAAGTCTTGCTAAAAACTATCACTCTGAACCTCAAAAAGTTCGTGTACTCAGCGAAGCATGGGTAAAAGAAAATAGTTACTGCACCAATTGTAGCGCCCAATCGCTAGCTGAGTTTGCTAATAACAAACCTGTCGCTGATTTTTATTGCGAAAATTGTAATGAGCAATATGAGCTAAAAAGTAAAAAAGCCAAGTTAAGCAATGTTGTCAATGATGGTGCTTATCAGACGATGATTGAGCGTATCAATAGTAAGAATAATCCCAGCTTCTTCTTTTTGACCTACTCAAAAGAATACACCGTTAATAATTTTCTAATTATTCCCAAGCATTTCTTTACGCCCGATATTATTGTTAAGCGTAAACCCTTATCAGTGAATGCCAAACGAGCAGGTTGGATTGGTTGCAATATTGACTTACGCCACGTACCCGAATCGGGCAAAGTATTTTTGGTCAAAGACCAACAAGTTATACCGCGTGAAAATGTCACCCAACAGTTCCAAAAGACTTTGTTTTTACGCAAGCAATCTATGGCTTCACGCGGTTGGACACTCGATGTCTGGCAATGTATCGACCGTCTCGATGTCAGTTTTTCTCTCAATCAAGTTTATGCTTTTGCTGACGAGTTGCAGCTCAAACATCCTGAAAACAACCACGTAAAAGATAAAATCCGCCAACAATTACAAATATTACGAGATAAAGGCATCATTGAATTTGTAAGCCGTGGTCACTATCGAAAATTATACTAAGAACACTTATCATCCCATAATGGTAAACCTTTGGCAGCAACCAAACGACCGTAAAACTTATGAGGAGGGTAATCTAGCTCTAGCTCATCATTTACTTTGAAAAAGTGTTTCACATTGCCATCGAGACAGGTATAAGCTCGATTTTTTACCTGTTTATTCCAGCTCATTAGCAGCCCTAACGGAGTGCGAGAAGCTTTAGTAAAAGCTTGTCTTTCGGTTGTGATTGCACACATCACAGTATCTTCATGAAACTGTTTATCTAAACCTTGTTCAATGACTTCTTGACGGGTATGCGCATACTTAAACACACTCCCAAATGCTGTGTATTTTTTATCTTTCTTAGAATAAACAATACTAAATGCTATCTGTGAATAACAAGGTAAGTGAATTATTTCATCAGGGTCTCTTTTCGCTGCACCGCAAACTTTATTAAATATCATCAATCTACGAACTTGTAGTGGAATTCGTTGATCTTCATAGGTAGTTCGCATTTATTACCCCCTGTTAGATAGTATTGGATAGAATGCAATCATTGATCGATTAACATCAGTACGCAATACTCATTAACAAAAGACGATCAATTATGAAGAACGTTATTGGAGATATGCATCACTCAATAGACTTCTTGGGAAAGTACCAGTACATTAACTTCAATTGACGGAGCCACAAAGGCTAGTGATGATTTATGTAAGAAGGCTGATACGTCATATAAACACAGTATCAAGATCATAATATTACAGCCGCTAAAATTTATTAGCAGCTATAACTATAAGTAGTAACTTAATTATGAGTTTCGTATAACATAGTAATTATTTCGAATTATAACAGACGCCTTTCATTATAACGTTCAGGTCTAGGTTCGCCTTGATTGTCACGGTATACATCTGCAATTAACTCATCTCTATCATCCCATAGTGGCAGACGAGCTGTCGCAACTAGACGGTCATGAAACTTATGCGGTGGATAATCCGAATCGATTTCATCATTTATCCGAAAAAAAACTTCTTCACGATAGTCAACATAAGCATGCATTCTATTCTTTACATATTTATTCCAATACCACACTAATTGTATAGGTGTACTAGCTGGGCGAGTAAACTGCTTTAGATTAACAGTCAGCGCACACTTTACTGGCTCGTCGTTAGGAAAAATGCGAATACGTTGCTCAATAACTTCTTCAGGTGTTTGTGCATACTCAAACACACCACCAAAGGCTATAAATTTCTTGAAATCCTTTAGATACATAACTCCGAGTGATAACTGAGTAAATTTTGATAAATGAATAATTTCATCAGGTTCTTTCTTCGCTAATTTACAGATTTCATCAAAAACCATCAAACGACGGATTTGTAGCGGGATACTTTCATCTTCATAAACTTCGTACATTGGCTTATCTCCTTATTAGATAAGCAGCATTGATCGATTTGCTTTATGACACAAGTCTGCGTAACAAAAGACGATCACTTCTTTTGAGGACTTTTGCTAATCTACTTGCTATAAATGACTGAAGTGATATATGAGAATCGAGTGTGAATATAATAATAAAAGATAAAAAGGCAGCACAAACCTTTCAAGTTGAAATTGTCGAAACATTAAGCACTATCGTGGATGTTGTCGCAGAAGATGAGCAAAGTGCCCTTTTGAAAGCGCAAGAGATGTATAGAAATGAGCAAGTGGTTTTATATCCAGATGATTTTATTGATACCCAATTCAATATCTTTCAGTAACAGCTAGGCAGATTCAAAATCCACAACATCACCTGATAATAACGTCAGACTGCTCATTGGCATGATACCGCGCAGTGCATTGCAAAAGAAGAGGTGCGTTAATTTAGGTAAATCCTCATCTTGTAGCGACCTGATTATGACTGGATATTGCGTCGTAGATAGTGCATCTATAATTACCTGACGCATGACGCCAGCGACACCCGATTGAGCCATAGAAGGGGTGTACCACTGACCGGTGGTTAGGTAGTTTTCATCATCTTTATGAACGCTAGCGCTGGTTTTGGATGCTGATAGTGGTGCTTCTGCCAATTGATAGAATACATTACTCATCGTACCCTCAACCCACTGCCCGCTCATATCGCGTAGCAGTCCTTCACCAAGCGTTGAAGCAAGCTTTGATGCCAATGGCTCAGCTTTTATCTGCTGTAGCTCACCACTAGCGAGGACATTGTCTAAACGATTAAGACTCTTGATACCTGCCAACGATGGCGGTAAGCAAGCAATCTGAGAAGACAAACATATTGCCGAGGCATAAGGTTGGATAGGTACTAGGTTGCCATCAGGTAAAGACAACTGCAGCGCAGTAGAAACTCGCATTGCCGTAGCCTTTAGCCATATTTCACAGTCGCTACCATTTGCATTAGGTGTATAACCATAACCGCGTACATTCTGCGCAGCGCGAGTAACTATTAGCTTTAGCATACCCTGCTCTAACTGCTGGGCATACAGTTGCAGTACGGCTAATAGCTCTTCGCTATTTATGTTTAGCTGCAAGGCTTTAGCATGAGAGGCAAGCCTCTGATAATGGTAGTCTGACCACAGTATCAATCCATCAATGACACCCATGGTGGTAAAAAAACCGTCAGCGTATGCCAGCCCGCGATTATCTAAAGACATGGTTACCGTTTGGCTAGTCGACCTACCCTCTTCGGTCACACTGCTGTCTTTGGTCAAACTACTATCATCGGTCACACTGCTGACTTGTGGGTACAGACAAACCCAGCCGTTTGGCACTGACGTCATATCGGTCATGATTTAGCTATTGTCTGTTTGAGCAGCGGCTTTATTAATAACCAGCATGCAGCTATAAAACTCGCATTTTGCCAGCTCTATTTTTTGTCCACCGACGATTCTATTCTTGATGATTTGGCTATTGAGCATATCAGCAACCATTTTACCGCCATCATCACCCATCAATTGACGCGATAGTTGATAGGCTTTTTTGGCGTGGTTTTGGCTTAGCTCTTTTTCTTTGTCTGTGTCAGTAGGATTGGCATAATACCAGCCTAGCTCTAGATATTTTTCAGAGTCGATGATATCCAGATAAGGCGCGTCCGTTTTCATAAAGCGATATTTTGCCGCTGGATTACTGGCATAGTCTAGGCTGTTTTCGTCAGTGCTCATCACTTCGCCAAACACAGATTTTATACTATCTAACTCATCCACAGCGAGCGACTCAACCTTATCCGTACCCCATGCTGCGACATCATATCTCACTGGCGTGCCTTGCTGAGCAGTGGCACCATCTAGGTCAGGATTGTTTGCGCTGTCCTGTACTGGCTCATTCGTTGTTGCCTGCTCACTGGTCTCAGCATCTGGATTTGGAGCATCTTCTTTGGTGCTGTCACAGCCACTGAGCGTCACACTAACTGCCATTATCGTACCGACTAGAAGGGTCTGTAGGTTAGGATTCCACATGGATAATTTACTCACACTTTTAGATTGATCTCGAAGTAGTATTAACGAGCTGGCAGGAACGCCGCTGATAACGAATAGTTTTCAATAAAGAGCATATTTCACAAACATTATAATCTAGCAGTCATTACAGCATATTGATATAGGTTTCCATATTTTATAGTTTACCCAACTGCTCAGCACTTGACTACCTTTTACGTTACGCGGAGCACTCCCCGAGAGTACAGATTTGTTAAATATATAACGTACTAAAACGACCTTCTCTTTAGTAGAAAGTAGAAAATTGCTTGCGCGTGTTTTGAGTATGTTTGCCTCAATGTCACAATTTATTTTCAAAAGCGATAAGGCAGCCTCTGACTAACGCTGTCACTTTCTAATAATCGATTGGTGATAGCCTCTTGGTTTGTCAATCATAGCGTTATCCCTTATGATGATTGAGCGCCACTTATTACTTCTTTGATAGTATTTTTATTTTCTAGCCAGCGGACTATTTATGACCCAACACTTTATCGTTATTGGCAATCCAATCGCCCATAGTAAATCTCCCGAGATTCATGAGCAGTTTGCTATCCAAGCAGGGATTGATATTAGCTATCAGCGTCAGTACTGTCCTGATGATGCCGCCAGTTTTACAGCTGTCGTTGAGGCGTTTTTTTGTGGTGGTGGTTTGGGTGCCAATGTGACAGTTCCTTTTAAACAAGTGGCTTATGACTGCTGCGCGGCGCGTGGTGGTTTATCAGAACATGCCAAGACGGCAGGTGCGGTCAATACATTACTGTTGAACAAAGCACTATTAGAAAGCGGCGTGCCAATCACTGAAGCACTCTATGGTGATAACACGGATGGGCAAGGACTTATCAATCACATTATGAGTATGGACTGGCCGCTGACCGATGCTCGTATGGCGCTAATAGGTGCAGGCGGGGCCGCTCGTGGCGTGATATTGCCATTATTTGAAGCAGGTATCGGCTCTCTCACGATTGCTAATCGCACCGTGTCTAAGGCAGCTGATTTGGTAAATGAGCTCAGTGCGGCCAGTTCAGTGATTGATGACCAAAATATCGAAGTTTGCGCGACCAATGAACTTAGTGGCTCTTTTGACATTATTATTAATGCCACCTCTATCGGCTTGTCAGGTGATACGTTGCCGTTGGATGATGCTCTAAACTGTCAGTACGCTTACGACATGATGTATGGTCGTCCGCTACCATTTTTGCAACATTTTGCCGCTCGTGGCGCACAGATCTCTGAAGGCTACGGTATGCTCATCGGTCAAGCCGCTTTAAGCTTTGAGCGTTGGACTGGGCATACTATCGATGTCGCACAAGCGACAACAGCGTTAAATAAAGACCGTTAATCAAAGAGAAAGTATTGCAGAGCTATGCTACTAACTAAAACGTAGTAACAACCAATTTTCAAAACGGCGCAGCGGTACACGCAATCGCGTAGAGTGTATCGCCAGACCACCGCTCAATCCAATCACGCAGCCGAGCGCCGTATCAATCATACGCGCTTGGATAACGTCTCCAGCGACTGGTGGCACTGACATCGTACTACCATACTCGGCGATAAATATCGTCAGCGGCGTGATAAATATTACCGCCAGTCCATAATGCCGATCGACAAACGATTCAATCAAAAACATCATACATAATATCGCGATAGCGATGCCCCATCCTGATAGTCCCCAAGACAGCATCCAGCCCGCCACGCCCATGCCAGCCAACGTACCCAATAAACGGTGCAACTGTTTGATCCACATGGTTCGTAGCTGCATACCTTGGATGATAATAAAGCAGCTCATCGCTGCCCAGTAGGGATAAGGCAGCTCTAACAGAACAGCAACGACCAACGCCAAACTAACGAAACTTACCACGATCAGACTATCGCTAATCATATCAGGCTGATAGTCATAGACAGGTACAGAAGCAACTGGACGCGTCGCCAATAAGAACAAACTATAGAGTAGCGCTAGCAACATCGAGGAGCCACTACCCAATATCACAAGCCCTATCGCTGAGAGCACTTGATCAATCGGCACAGGGATAAATAGCGCAATCGCACCCGCCATCAACACAAACAATCCTGCTGGTGGTGGTTGCCGATAATAACGACCTAGCATCACTACGCTAATGCCAATCAGCATAAACACAGGTAATCGCAGCACTGGTAACAGCTGCGCGATCAGACCCAGTGCAAAGCTAAGTATCATCGCAAACCCCCAAGCCATGACCGTCACTAGCCGATGTGGTAGCCCGCCTACAAATGGTAGGTTTAGAATAATCATCGAGCCTAGCGATGCTTTGATACCTGAAGACAAGTCACCAAAATAAGCCCCTACAAACACCGGAAAGCTAATTGCAATCGCTGCGATGATTGGCATATGCCATGGTCGCTGACTGCGATTGACTGTGAGTAAATGATTCAGCTCACCATCGATTAACCCCTTAATACGAGTTAATAGTGTGCTCAACCAAGAGGTTCGCTGTTGCTTTTTTGAGGTGCTCATAAATGGCTTTCCTATTTGATAAGTCCATTTTTCTTTGAATTTAAATGAGTCTACATAACCCTTTATAGAATAATTTCAAGCGAAGATACAATTTACCTATACAAACTAAAATGAATTAATAACATAATTAATCATGAATAATAGTTATTAGTTGTATATTTGTCGCTGTTTAAGATTTATAATCATATCAACGCCATAACAGCTGTCCGTCACTAAAGACGTTCTAATAACTAATACACTGGAAAGCTGTCCACTAATAATTCACTTGATGACTAATATAACGTCTAGCTCATCTAAAATAAGTAAATATCGCTTACATAATTTGTGACTCAGATATTGCGCCATAAGTTTATGATAGCGAACTAACCAAAGAGAGCGATTATGTTAACTTACAAAGCCCCCTTACGTGATATCAAATTTTTGATTAATGATGTATTTGACTATCAGACGCATTATAAAAGCTTAGACAACGGCGAAAACGCTGATCCTGAAACTGTAGACATGATTCTACAAGGTATGGCTGATTTTGCTGAAAACGTCATTGCCCCGCTCTATCAATCAGGTGGTGAAGAAGGCTGTCATTTTAAAGATGGCGTCGTGACCACGCCAAAGGGCTTCAAAGAGGCTTATGACCAGTTCGTAGAAGGCGGCTGGCAAGGTATCTCATATCCTGAAGAATTCGGTGGTATGAATCTGCCAACGTCAATCAACCTTATTAAATCTGAGATGATCGGTACTGCTAACTGGTCATGGTCGATGTATCCTGGTCTATCAACAGGTTGTATCAACACGCTGCTTCAGTACGGTACTGACGAGCAAAAAGCACTGTATTTACCTAAACTGGTCGAAGGCTCATGGGCAGGTACCATGTGTCTGACTGAGCCACAGTGTGGTACGGATTTGGGTCAAGTTAAATCGAAAGCCATTCCACAAGATGACGGTACCTACAAAATCAGCGGTACCAAAATCTTTATCTCAAGCGGTGAGCATGACTTAACAGATAACATCGTCCATATTGTTTTAGCACGTCTACCAAATGCACCAGAAGGCACACGCGGTATCTCACTATTTATCGTACCAAAGTTCACCCCGAACGCTGAAGGTGAAGCTGGCGAGCGCAATGCCGTTGTTTGTGGTTCAATTGAGCACAAAATGGGCATCAGCGCATCTTCGACATGTGTATTGAACTTTGATGGCGCAGTCGGCTATCTAATCGGCGAACCGCACAAAGGCCTAAAAGCCATGTTCACATTCATGAACACGGCTCGTATCGGTACTGGTATCCAAGGTCTGGCGCATACTGAGTTATCTTTCCAAAATGCACTGCCATATGCCAAAGAGCGCCGTTCTATGCGTACGCTATCTGGTACTAAAGATCCTGAAAAAGTAGCTGATGCTATTATCCATCATGCTGACGTACGCCGTATGCTACTGACGCAAAAAGCCTTTGCTGAAGGTGGTCGCTCAATGATTTATCATTCAGCACGTTATGCCGACAAAATGGCACAAGGTATCGTTAATGGCGATGACGAAGAGTTCGAAAAATGGGATGACAAATTGGGCTTCTATACGCCAATTCTAAAAGGCTTCTTAACTGAGCTAGGTATCGAAGCTGCTAAGCATGGTCAGCAAGTCTATGGTGGTCACGGCTACATCAAAGAATGGGGCATGGAAATGATCGCTCGTGATGCTCGTATTGCGACGATGTACGAAGGCACCACTGGCGTACAAGCACTTGATCTACTAGGTCGTAAGGTTATCTTACAGTCTAAAGGTAAGATTATCCGTGACTACACGTCAAACATCATGAAATGGTGTGGCGAGTACGCACTCGATAAAGAAATGCGTAAATTCGTTTGGGCACTGACCAAACTATGTGCTGAGTGGAATACCTTGACGGTACGCTTGATGTTGATGGCACGTAAAGACCGTGAAATCATCTCAGCAGCGTCAGAGGACTTCCTAATGTACTCAGGCTATGTGATGATGGGTTATCATTGGGCGCGTATGGCAGCAGTGGCTTATGAAAAGCTAGAAAATGGCGGCACAGAAGCACCAGAGTTCTATAAAGCAAAAATTCAGACTGCTGAATTCTACTTTGATAAGTTGCTACCACGCACGTCTGGTCACGCAGAAGCGATGGTTGCACCAAGCGAAAGCATGACATCGATGGAAATCGATCACTTCTCGTTCCTAGATTAAGATTGTACTAGTAAGCCATAAAAAAGCGCCTATCATTTAGGCGCTTTTTTATGCTTAACTGAAAATCTACTTATACAGAATACACAGCAATGAGCTGTTTAAGACGAGTACTGTTAACTACCAAGCATTTTCTTATGATAGACCGCACTTATCTCTTCAACTTCTACACATATCTGCAATGCCGCACGTCCTGACTGCTCTGCGCCTATTTTTTCCTCGATAGTAGCAACCAACAGCTCAGCCAACTGATCACGAGTGGCCATATCGCGTCCGCTCATCAGCTTTAGGTGAGCATAAATAAATCCATTGGCCTGTTCATCGTCTTCAACACCTACTAGAAATGACTTAATAGGTACAATGCGGGCTTTGATATCAGTAGGTAGCTTAAACTGACCACTATCCCACAATGCTTTGTTTAACGATTTGAGCAATGATTCTTCGTGAGCGATACTGACGTTGGGTGTCACTTTAATGGTTAAATGTGGCATGAGCATGTCCTTAAATGTAGATAAAAATAATAGATAAACCGGCGTATAAGTCTACGCCTCATCGCTATGGTCAATCTACAACAATCTTGCGCCAAAATATTTTCAATACAAGCGAACCCAGTATATAGTCTAATCCAAATAAAACCGATACAACCCTATTAACAATTGCATTTAATGAAATAAACGATGACTTATTCAATAGACTATCGCAAACAGGTACTTTCTAGCATC
>NZ_JADQAM010000007.1:0-20545 GCF_022129405.1 Psychrobacter sp. Ps2
ATCTTTGGCGCTATGGCTTTGATGGCTGACCAGGTGGATGGGTAATCGTCTTTAGCTGCAATCAGCATACGGACGGCTCGCTCTTGCATTTCAGGGGTATAGTTTCGTGTTTTCATTGTCATATTCTCTCAGAAAATTGAGTCTCCGACAATCCCGGGGCGGTTCAGTCAGCTATGGCTCGATTAGCATGGACAACTGGGACAGTTTTATAACCGCCTTTAAAAGTGATAACAAACGAATTGGCAAACAGCATACGGTAGGTATAGAAGGTAATAACTGCCGTCTTAGACACCGATTGCGTCGGGCGATTAGAAAGACTTGTTGCTTCTCAAAAAAGCTTGATAATCACTTTAAAGTATTCGATCTGGTGTTCTTTTATGTCAATTATGGCTACGTCTGATGCCAGCATACTTTTTAGAACACCACCAAAACACTATCTAATCGATTCAATATCAAAAATGGATTCGGTATTCCATCTGTATTTATTAAGTGCTCTAAACCATGCCTGTGGGTATCTTCAATTTCAAAGATAGGTCCAGCTAATAAGGTAAAATTGGTATCATTGCGCTTAGTTTCTATCAATTCTCGCCATAACAAGTGATCTGACATCACCAATACTTTATCACCGTTAGCAATAGGTTTATTAGGTTGGTAATCATAATCTATGCCAAGCTTTTCTAAACCTGTTTTTAGTCCAGGTAAAACGGCATTTTGAACAATAGCAGATAGTTCATTACTTATTCTAGAAGGGTGATAGGTATATATTTTAAGCAAAATAAAACTCCTTTCTTATAAGAACTCTGTATCACCCATCATAATCCACCATCTTTTAAAATCTGGTAGCTCAGAGCTATATTTTTTAAAAACGAAAACAGCGCCAGTGTTTTTGATTTCTTTGTAATCAATAAATGATGTTGAGATATCCTCCAAGCACCATAAGTGCAGATGGTATCCGGGATATACAGTGGATAAAGCATTAGTGAATAAGTTAAGATTATGTGAATATTTCGTTAAATCTCCCCAGTAATCCATCAAAAAGAGTTTACCATTTAAGGGTCTGATTATGAACAAACATTCTGCGAACCAATAAACCTTATATTCAAACTCTGGGTGATAGATATAGCGCTTTAACAAATACTGATAATCTCTATCAAGGATTAATGTGTCTTTTAGTGAATACATGAACTTCAAGGCTGAAGAAACATCTGATTTAGAATAGATACAATTAATATCTAGAGCAGAAGCATCCTCTACCGTGTCAGGTATATCAAAAATCACTTCAAAGATAGGGCTAACGGGTGTATATAATTTAAGTCTAGCGCCTAGTTTATAATGACGACCGTGTGGAAACCCGTATGCGACTAAAACAGCAGAGTCTTTAGCATAAAAAGTCTTTTCACCGAGTTTTGCAAGTTCAAAAAAGACACTCGATGATATTGCTCCGCGGTCAGTCGGTGCTACCATGACATCGCATGCTTGAATTAACCCAAAAGACCTATTATTGTAGATTCCACTTCTATCACATGAACCATAATGTGCAACTACCTCATTATTTCGTAGTGCCACTACAGACGAAACCGCTCTGTCTTTTGGATACTTCCAGTTCCAAAACTCTTGAGAGATAGGTGTGCCAAAAACATTCTTAAATAGATCAATGCAGCTTTCAGTAAATTCATTAGCAAGCGCTATTTCATAACCGGGTTTAGTTGGCTGACCATCAAAGCGAAAAATATACCGCTGCGATTGTGATATATGTCTTAGAGAGTTTTGGCTTGTACTACTATCTATAATTGAAAAATCAAATGCTTTTGCCCATTTTTCGATATCATGATAGGTGCTTTCATAGTTTATTCTAATAATAAATTCACCATGATAAGATAGGCGTGATGCTGCCAGCATAAATAAATTTATAGTAGAAACTTGTGTAGAATTGAGTGTTAAAAAAATAAAACGGTATTTTTTATCACTATAATCATCAAGCCATTCGTGGTCAGTTAGAAGCAATATTTCATTCATCGCTTTTCTCACTCGTAAGAGTGCGTGTCAAAGATTGACGAATACTATCAATTTCAGCGTCTAAACGTTTCTCATTTTGATGTTCTAAGAATCGAATCATTCTGTCTAGTTCAACAGCAGACCATTTAGGCAGCCATTTTTCTCGTACTAAGCTGACATAGCCATGATTATCATAAATTTTGCTCATATGTGGAGATGCGGCAGACGATCCTACTAAATGATAAGAGGCAGTCACTCTAGGAACATGGTAAAAGTCTGTAAGACGTGAAAGTTGAATCCAAAAATCCCAATCTTCCATAGATTTTAAGTTTTCGTCAAAACGACAACCAATATCAATAAATTTTCTTGTAAAGGTTACTGCGTGGATAGGAATAAAGTTATTAAATATCATTCTACCTATATTATAAGGTTCGTTATAAAGTCTTATTAAATCCCCATCATCGTTCAAAACTCTAACGCCACGATAAAGCACCTCTATATCATTATTTCTACGCCAATGGTTCAAAAAAACCTGAGTATGCACGCTATCTATCTCATCGTCATCATCTAAGAAATTAATGAAATTGCCTTTAGCGTTGATAAGTGCAGTATTAGCAGCACCTGAACGTCCTATCGATTTTGGTATATCAACCTGCTTTAAACGATGGAATTTATTTCTAAAGGGAGCACATATTTCATCGATATTCTCTCCGCCATCATTGACGACGACAATGTCTAAGTTTGCTTTATAAGCTTGATTAACTAAACTGATCAAACAGCGCTTTAAAAGTTCAGGACGATTTTTAGTACGGACTAGATAGGAAATTATGGGGCTATCATTTGGTAATGTATTAAGAAAAACATCTTCATGGAGGTCTTTGAAGAACTTTTTCTGATTCCGATAAATATTGTTGATTTTCAAAAACCCTTCTGCGTATGCAGTCTCAGATGAAAGCGTATAAGTACGGGCTTTATTAATACCTTTAACTACTTCAATATAATTATTTTCAGTGAGCTGAGATGTGTATAGGTTACATAGTCTTTCTTTAGCTTCTATAAGTGACGTTATGTCTATCAGAGTATTACAATCACATTGACGGCTTACTTCGTAACAATAAGCTTCTCCAGAAAATTTAGCTTCTTGCAGCCCTATCCAGACAGAAACTGAGGTAGCTCTATGATCTACATGAAATTCCTGTGGTGAAGGAAAGAAGACATTGGCGGGCTTTAACTCTATAATAAGTTTTTTTATTTGTTGAAATAAACTTTTATTCGCTTTTACTGATCGATCTGCGATATTTAAAAAAACTGGTTCAGCGTTAATAGATTTACATACTGAAACTGCCTCAGCTATTCTTATATCAGCGTTACCTCCTAGCTCACCATTTGTCATGTAAACGATAGTAATAGACTGTCCACGATTGGATGCCTGAATTAAGGTACCTCCCATAGAAAATATTTCATCATCAGGATGAGGAGCAAAAACTAGAAAACTTCCCGAGGGAACATCTGTAACTGAATAAGGAATTAAAAATGACTCAGGCAACATACGCTCTTCCTATTTTATTATTTAGATAACAATTGTATCTTACAATTGTTATCTAAATAATAAAGGTAAATAGGCTAAAGGTCTATTGGAAAAAAAGAGATGATGGTGTATTTTATGCATCGTTTAAATACGGTAATAGTAGACCTCTTGCAAAAGTCATAATTTAAGCTCGGAATTAATGATACCAGCAAATAGCTTCATTCTAAGATCATAGCGCTGACGACGGTTGCGATATTTATGAGCCACGATTTTAAACAACTTGATTAAGCCTATTTTGTGCTCAACCACAATACGGAACTTTGCCAGATAGTGATTGGCCTGTTTGCATATCTCCAATAACTGACCACCACGAGGTTTCTTAAATGGTGTGAAAGTTTGGTTATGTAGCTTTGCTAACCCTTGATAACCACTGTCTGCTAGATAGTTAGTGTTCTCAGGTAACCAATCAGGACAAGTATCTTTATACAGCTTAAAATCGTGGATTGACCCTTTACAGGTTTGCACATCAAGTATCAAACCGGTTTGCCAATGAACGATATGACCCCTGCCGTCAATCCCGTAGAATTAAACTTGGGAGATTTTAGTTACGCAGCTTGACGATAATAATCAAACCACACCTGTCTTGGCGATTGATAGCCCAAACCCTTTTGAATCCTCGTCTGATTGTAGTACAGCTCGATATAACTGATAATATCATTGATGGCTGTGAACCTTGTTTTATAGTCTTGATGATATACCAACTCATTCTTTAATACGCCCCAGAAGCTTTCTATCGGAGCGTTATCGAAACAGTTGCCTTTGCCGCTCATTGAGCCTATGAATTGATGCTGCTTAATGGTCTTGTGGTAGGCGTGACTGCAATACTGGCTGCCTCTATCAGAATGCACAATTAGTCCCTTGCTTGGGCGTTTATTCTTAATTGCCATGTTAAGCGCACGACATACTAAATCTGCGGTCATGCGCTTGTTAATAGCGTAGCCGACAAGCTCTTTAGTGTATAAGTCTTTGACTCCAGCTAAGTACAGCCAACCTTCGTTTGTCCAGATATAAGTAATATCGCTGACCCAAGACTCATTGGGACGCTTGGCGTCAAACTGCTGATTCAGCACGTTGTCATAGACCAGTTTATTGTGATTGGAATCAGTAGTGACTTTAAAGCGCTTATGACGACGGCACTTGATGCCGTGTTCCTCTTTAATACTTCTAACCATGTAGGGACTGATGTCATGGCCTTGATCACTTAGATGCGCATGTAGACGATCTACACCATAACGCTCATATGTTTCAGTATGAGCGGCTTTGACTAGTAGCTCGCAGTGATTACGATGTATCTGCTGATCACTAATGTCACGACTTGACCAGTCATAGTAACTTGATGATTTAACCTTTAATACACGGCACATAGGTGTGATGCTAAATATCTGCTGATTGTCTTTGATAAAAGCGTACTTTACTAGCTGTGCTTCGCGAAGTACGCCGTGGCCTCATTCGAGCATAGCTCTCATCTTGCGTCCGGGCGAAGCAGTGCTTCGCTTTATCCTTCCTCATTTAGAATATCTCTCTCTTCCTGAGCAACTTTGAGATCACGTTTAAGACGTTTATTCTCTTCTAGTATAGCCATGAGCTCAGGATCATATTCTTTAGTACCAATAAGCTGGCCTTTATCAGCTTTGTTTTGCCAGTTAGATAATGTCTGCATGGCGATGCCAAGCTGCTTTGCAGTCGCTGAAACATTGCCCTTATTATCTGCTATCTTTTTAACGGCTTCAGCTTTGAATGCTGCACTATAGGTTCTGATTTTCTTAGTCATGATAAACTCCTCATTGAGTCGTTAGTTTACCAAGTTTGGTTCTACAGTTTTTTCAGCATAGCTCACTTGCCAGCAAGCATTAGAGTCCGTATAAATACACTGATGTAGTCAATTTTATAGTCGAGCTATGCTCAACATTCAAATCGATACTAGATTATGGTTTTTAAAATATCATCAATATTTGCATATGCCATGGAACAATCTTATTCTGACAAACTGGAAAAGCTCTATATGCTATTATTTATATAGTGTAGAGGGCGGGGGTATGAAATTGAATTTTCTTAGGGGACGCTATTAATATCGGGGTTTGATTACAAATATTTTTTGTTAATTATTTATTTCAGAAAAACAAGCATTCATATTTGAACTACTAAGTGCTAAAATAGTATTTTAACACTCTTATATGATTTATTATATTATGAACATAAGATTTGATTTTTATACGCCAAGTGAGATTTCCGAGATTTTAGGTGAACGCTTAAAAACGCAGCGACTGGCATTAAACTTAACGCAAGCCGCTTTAGCAGATAAGGCTGGTACTGGCATCAGTACTGTTGCTCGTATTGAGTCTGGTCAGGGCGGTACACTAGACAATATAATCAGGCTCGCTATGGCTCTTGGCATGGTAAATCACTTTTCTGAATTATTTGATGTAGTACCTACCAATATAGAAGATGTTATCGCTAAACAAAATCCACGCTTGCGCGCCTCAAACAAAAGCTGATATAAGGTAGCCATTTCAATGTATCAACCGATATCAATTGTCAATATTTACTACCAAGGATTCGGAGACAAACGTCTTATCGGTAAATTAACGATGGATGGACGACGCCCTACCTTTGGCTATGATGCGGCGTGGCTGGCTGATGGACTGGAGCTGTCACCAATTGAGATGCCATTACGATCAGAACCTTACTATGGTGCTCATGCGTCAAGCCATTACTTATGCGGATTATTATCAGACAGCTTGCCTGATGGTTGGGGAATGCTGCTAATGGATAGATTCTTTCGAAAAACAATGTCTCATGCTACGTCAATCAATGTTTTAGATCGCCTCGCTTATATTGGTAATTCAGCAATGGGAGCACTTAGTTTTGAGCCACAACAAGATTTATCGGCCGCTGATATCGATATTAATGATTTTACTTTAGCCAAACTGGCCGCTGCCAATCAATCGATTTTATCCGGACAAGATAGCAACATACTGGCTGAGCTCATCGTTATCGGCGGCTCACCACAAGGTGCAAGACCAAAAGCACTTGTCCTATATGATGAGGCAACCGAGTTTATTGCTACGGACTTAACAAGCGAACAGCCATCCGCAACGCCGTGGCTGATTAAGTTCCCTGCCCAATCTGAGCATAAAAGCGTTTGTCTATTAGAGTCACTTTATGCTGATAGGGCTAAGCAAGCAGGCCTAAACATGCCTGCGCATCATTATTTTGATATCGGTGAACAACATGCTGCTTTTGGGGTTGAGCGTTTTGACCGCATGGGCAATCAACGCGTTCATACTCATACACTGGCGGGTTTGTTAGATATTGACTTTCGCATCCCATCACTAGATTATCTGCAGTATTTACGCTGCGTGCGTATGTTGACCCAATCACAAGTTGCTGTAGAAGAGGGTTTTAGACATGCTGTATTTAATGTCATCTTTAACAATAAAGACGATCATAGCAAAAACTTCTCTTTTATGATGGACAAGGCTGGCAGGTGGTCATTGTCGCCTGTCTATGATCTCGCTTATAACTCAGGTATGAATGGTTATCATCAGATGGATGTGACTGGTGAAGCTCAATACCCTACCCGATCTCACTTATTAAAGTTGGCTAAACTTGCTGATATTAAGCAAAACAAGGCACAAGCTATTATTGATCAGGTAGCATCAGTTGCTGAGGACTTTTTGACTGTTATTAAAGATCATAACATTGAGAAAGAATTATCAAATCAGGTCATTCATGATATAAAAGCCAATCTCAATCGGATGGCAAATCAATAGACCTTAAGAAGTTGTTAAATTTGTTGTTAAAAATAAATACTTAACTACCTTATCCCTTAATAATAAAGGGTTATGCTAAGTTAGGCGTTGCGTGGTGGGCGCACCAGTTAAGATATGAGTAGTACCAATTAAACCCTTGTAAGCCATACGCTGCAAGGGTTTTTTATTGCGTGTCTATAATACACCCTAACCTTCCATACCTTAATGATAAAGGTATCGACTAACACTTCTTAGAATACCTTTAAAATATCTGAAATTATCAAGGCGTTGACTAACTCACCACCAAAACAAGCGACCATACAGACCCTATAGTTTTATATTAATGCATAGATAAAAAAATCACCCTAACTTTTCAAGTTAAGGTGATTTTTTATGGTGTTTGCAATATCGATAATAGCTAACTATCTAATCTCTAACTTAGAAAGAAGTACGGCGATAGTTACGATATTCAGGTAACCAAAAGTTCGCTTTTAATCGGCGTTGTAAATTCTCCGATGTGATAGGTAGTGCTAGCTTATCTTGAGCCGCTTGTAATGCCACTGCATACGCTATCTTTTCACTGATCTCTCTAATAACCTTGATCGGCGGTAAGATGGCACCAGGTGCTTTTTCGTATTCCATGGATATATCTGCAAGGGCTTGGCTTGCTGCCGTTAGCATATTATCGCTGATACCTGTCGCACGTGCTGCTAAAACACCTAGACCAATACCAGGGAAAATATAGCTGTTATTACACTGAGAAACCTCAAAAGACTGACCGTTATAAGTGGTATGAGGAAATGGACTACCCGTCGCAACAATGGCCTTACCTTTACTCCAATTCATGACTTCTTGCGGTGTTGCCTCCACACGAGACGTTGGATTTGAAAGTGGTAGTACAATTGGGTGCTCAGTATTAGCACATAGCGATTCGATCACTTCTTGGGTGAACAGACCTTTTTGTCCGCTAACACCAAATAATACGGTGATTTTTGCTTGTTTAACCACTTGCGCTAAACCAAGCTTCTTACTTTTGTCCCAGCTTGCAATAGCTGATTCTTTTTGTACTAACGGTTCTTGGAATTTTTGCAGCTCTGTCATGCCATCTGTTAGCAGGCCATAGCGATCGACCATGAATACTTGACTACGAGCTTGCTCTTCAGTCAATCCTTCACGTTGCATTTGGCGAATAATATGCTCAGCAATACCGCAACCTGCAGATCCTGCGCCTAAAAATGCGATATTCTGTTGGCTAAGTTTTTGACCTTTATTTAGACACGCTGCAATCAGAGTACCAACCGATACCGCAGCAGTCCCTTGAATATCATCATTAAAGCAGCATAGCTGATCACGATATTTATTCAATAATGGTGTCGCGTTTTCCTGAGCAAAATCTTCAAATTGCAATAACACTTCTGGCCAACGGCGCTTAACGGCTTGAATAAATAAGTCCACAAATTCATTATATTCATCGCCAGAGATGCGCGGATTTCTCCAGCCCATATACATAGGATCATCAAGCAACTGTTGGTTATTGGTGCCGACATCCAGCAAAATAGGTAGACAGTAGGCTGGGCTAATACCACCACAAGCCGTGTATAAAGACAACTTACCGATTGGAATGCCCATACCGCCAATACCCTGATCCCCTAGGCCCAAGATACGTTCACCGTCAGTAACAACGATCACTTTGACGTTTTGTTTGGTGGCATTTTGTAGCATGTCGTCAATTTTGTGACGCTCAGGATATGAGATAAACAAACCCCGTTTACGACGATAGATTTGCGAGAATTTTTCACACGCCTGACCAACGGTTGGGGTATAAATGAGCGGCATGACTTCTTCGATATGCTGCTCAATTAGATGATGAAATAAGGTTTCATTGGTATCTTGGATGTTACGCAAGTAAATATGCTTATCCATCGCATCAGTGAATGAGCTTAGTTGATGATAAGCACGTAATGATTGCTCCTCAATCGTTTCAATATTATGAGGTAATAGCCCCGTTAAATTAAAGCTACTACGTTCTTCTGATGAAAAAGCACTACCTTTATTCAATAAAGGTGTCTCTAAAAGAGCGGGTCCAGCAACAGGAATATATAAAGGACGCTTATTTGACATAATGTAATCTTCTTATTAAAGGCATATGAGTGAAAGCCATACTGAGTGAAAGCTATGCTAGTGCTGCATTATACATAGCATCGACTGGTATTTAACAATAGATAACAAAATCATTTTGAATAAATGTGCTTCTGAACTCGTGACTGCTGATACATTTACCGAGAAACAATAAAAAAGCACTACCAATCGGCAGTGCTTCTGAGGGTGTATTGAGCATTTATAATAGACAAGCACTGAACTACTTAGCTACTAATAAATAATCAGCCCATGGCCAGTTTTAAATATCAGTTATAGAGTTCAATTATAAACAACACGAGCAATTGCGTTTGGTTTTCGACATTTTACCAATACCCGGATTAAAGGTATTGGTTGGGTCTAGGCTTGCATAAAAGTTCTGCAAATCAGGTTCCGCTTCGTATAGGTGTCCGACATTATGCTCAGCAGGATATTTGGCTCCACGTGCGCTCAGTAGCTCTAACATCATCTTTTTAACAAGATGTGCATCACTACCCTTCTTCAGAATATAGTCTTGATGAAATACATAACAAAAGAAGTGTCCATAATAGAGTTTCTTCTCTAAGTGTTGTTCAATGTCTTCAGGTAGCGTTTCGAGCCATTCTAATTCGTTACGTGGTATGGCAATATCCAATGCCAATATATCGCCGACTTCTTTTTCATGTATGACTTCATAACGTAATGCAGCACCTGCAGCGGCAAAGCGATGTAAAAAGGCGCTTTCTGATTCTTCTTGACTACATTCAAAATAGTTACCTGTGTCTGACACGGCAAAGAACGCCTCAAGAAAATTCTGTGCTTCTGCTATGCCATCATCACTCATTTTTAAGATTAAATGATGTTCATATTGGTCGCGATACTCTAGCATTCGTTTCGGTAAATGCTTTGGAAATATATTGGCGATGAACTGCATGACTTTGTCAGTGAAATGCTTTGGCATCCATGACCATTTATGGAATTTTGCATCCATAGCACCTTTGATAGAAAACAATCTAGGTAAGGCATTGGTACCGAGATGCTTAATACTCAGGAACGTGTCCTTACCATACTTAGCAGATACATCAAATATATCACGATGCATATACTCACCCACTTCAGGGATATTATCGAAGCTCGATAACATTTGCCTTCTGAGCTGTGCAAGCTCACTCACACTATTAGTGCCTATATAAAAGGTTTTCTCTTTTACAGCCGTTGGATAAGTGTCAAGACGTACTGCAAATACCGCCAGCTTGCCAGCACAGCCGCTTGCTTCATACAGTCTTCGCTTATCCGCATTAAAGCGGCTTGGTGTGCTTGCATCAACATCTTTTACTCTAGCGATGTACTCTTTGTCAGATGCGAGCTTGCCAGTGTCAGGTAGTTCTCTTTTATCGAAATTACCTGTTTGTAAGTTAGTGAGTATTTCTTCTGGAGTATCTCCTAACTCTACGTCTAGGTGATTAACTAATACTAGCTGACCGTGCTTGTCTATTTGGGCAAACAAAGCAAGCTCGGTATAAGCAGGACCTCTTTTCACCAGAGCCCCACCTGAATTGTTAGAAACACCGCCAATAATTGACGCACCCAACGTCGATGAACCGATGACCGAGTGAGGCGCTCTATTTACGGCTTTAAGCTGACTTTGCAATTGGTGCAACGTGGCGCCAGGTAAGCTAATCACTTGCTCGTTATCATTCACCAAATACAACTGATTCATTGCAAGGGTATTGATCACAACCACTGGTCTATCGTAGTCATTACCGCTCGGGGTTGAGCCTTCCGTCAGCCCTGTTTTTGCTGCTTGCATGATAATAATGCAGTCGCCTTCCACACATATTTCTAGACTACGCCAAATCTCCAGCAGTGTTTGTGGAAACAAAACAGCCAAAGCATTGCCGCCGCCAGAACGCCACCCCATTCTATAGTGTTCGTTTTTTCCTGGATCAGCCTGTACATTGCTAGCTCCCAGTAAATGGGTTAGTTTATCTAACACTTGCTCAGGACGGAGTGTGTCTTGGTCTTGATGCGCTATATTTGATGAGAAAAGGTTTGATGAAGCTCTATTTAATGACGGCATATGACGCTCTTTATTTGGTGATTGTGTGTCACTTATTATGCTAAAGGCCCTTGAAAACCAAAGAGGTAAATGGCAGCCATGACGATAATCCCGCAGAACAACACATAATAGATGGTAGGTAAAATAGTACGTCTAAGTGTGGCGCCCTCCATACCGAGTAGGCCTACCGTTGCCGATGCAGCCACAACATTATGTACTGCAATCATATTACCAGCAGCGGCACCAACTGCTTGAGCCGCGATAATTAGAGAAGGTGAAATATGTAAGCTCATGGCGGCTTCGTATTGGAATTGGCTAAACATCATGTTGGATACGGTATTAGACCCCGCGATAAAAGCACCTAACGCACCAATGGTTGCACTAATCAGAGGGAAAACACTACCAAAAGTACCCGCAAACAACTCTGCACTGGCGACAGGCATACTCGCCACATCTGATAAGTTTACGCCTGAATTAATAAAAATCCTAACCATTGGAATCGTGAAAATAAGGACAAATCCGGCCCCTAGTACAGTTTTGCCTGATTCTTTAAATGCATTGTTTAGTGCACTGGCAGGTTTATTCGTTTGAAAAGCGGCAGCAACCAAGGCGCTGATTAATAACAAGCCGCCTGGTAAGTATAAAGGACTAAAGCTGGCACTGATATCTACCTCACTTAAAATCGAGGTTAGGTCTACTGTCGCGCTGTTCAGCAAAGACTGAAAGCCTGTTAATACTCTAGAACACACCAATAAAAGGGCAACCAATAAATAAGGGAACCATGCCATGACCGTGGACATCTTTTTATCACTCAACGCAGGAGTGATGTCTTCTTTGCTGACCACTAGCTTACCAAGCCATTCACTTGGCCAGCTTTTTTTCGGTTCAAAATCCCATGTGGTTTTTGGTACTAAAAATCCATGTTTTGCCGCATTAACAACGATAGTGATACTGACCAAACCGCCGACCAATGATGGAAACTCTGGCCCTAAAAAAATACCTGTTAGGGTATAAGGGACTGTGAATGCTAAACCCGCAAAAATAGCAAATGGCCAAATAGCGAAGCCTTCTCTCCAGCTTTTATTTTTACCAAAAAAACGCGTGAGCATCATCACCATAAAAAGTGGCATAAATGTACCAATGACACCGTGCATAATGGCTACTTGGCTGGTAATTAGTTGTAAAAAATCGCCCCACTCTAGTCCTTGTTGTGCCAGTTGGGCGCTAATGGCTACTGTATCTAACCCCTTGTTTACTCCAATAACGATAGGCGTACCGACTGCCCCAAACGATACAGGCGTACTTTGTATCATCATTCCCATCAGCACAGCACCCAGCGCTGGAAAGCCTATCGCGACCAGTAAAGGCGCGGCAATAGCAGCCGCTGTACCAAAGCCAGCAGCTCCTTCAAGAAAGCAACCAAAGCACCAAGCAATAATAATGGCTTGCACCCGCCTATCTGGCGATACATTGGTAAACCCAGCACGGATAACAGCAATGGCACCAGTATGCTTCAACGTATTCAGTAAAAAAATAGCCCCAAATACGATCCACAATACTGAGACGGTAATGACCATTCCCTGAATAATAGATGAAGACACGCGATTAAGCGTCATATCCCATACAAAGAGGGCAAGCGCGGCAGTAACCGCCAGAACGATTGGCATGGTTCTTTTGGCTGACCATTGCAAGCCTATCAAAAAAATACCACAGAGAACGATTGGCAGTAATGCCAACAGTCCATATATTGTTTGATTCAAAATCATAGTCCTTTTTTTATCGTGTAATCTTCCTTGAACAACTTCATTTAAGCATTTGTTTTTATAACTTCACGCTGTCGGTCAGACGAAGCCGAAGACAATCTCTGTCAGTGACATGGTTAATAGAATGGTTAAATAAACAAATGCTCAAAATTCCCTAAAATATTCTACGCCTTGTCGATACATTGATATATTGCATCAAAGGACAATGTTATTTTCTTTTTTTGCTATAATCTAAAACGTATTACACCAATTGGGGAACAAGTATGGGCAAAGCTGACGATATGGTTTTATTCGTCCAAGTGGTTGATGAAGGGTCATTTTCTCGGGTCGCTGAAAAGCTGTCATTAACGAATTCAGTGGTAAGCAAACGTATTGCAAGATTAGAAGAAAGCTTAAATGCACAGCTACTGTATAGGACAACCAGAAAGTTAAGCTTAACCGATGCAGGAAGGACGCTTTATGACAAAGCTAAAATCGCTAAATTTGCCTTTAAGGAAGCCGAAAATGCCGTAACAGGCTATGGTGAGGACATGAAAGGCAACATACGTATAACCATGCCAGCGGTCTCTGCAAATCTAATATTGAGCGAATCCATTGCTGAATTCTGTAAACAACACCCAGAAATATCAGTAGATTTACAGATTACCAATCGACTGGTTGATTTGATAGAAGAAGGGTTTGATCTGGCGATAAGGACAGCAGAGCTTGAAGACTCATCACTCATTGCAAGACGCCTTATAGATAGCCAATGGGTCATATGTGCAACACCAGACTATTTAGAGCGACACGGTACACCTCAAACCCCTGAACAATTACGGAGTCATGAGTGTTTGGTCTATAAGTTTGATCATACGGCGAATGGTATATGGCCGCTATATATAGATGGCACGGAGCAACTGCTTCCTGTACAGGGTCGGTTTCATAGCAATCATCTTAATGCGATTAAACAAGCGACTCTCAGCGACCTAGGTATCGCCTTTTTACCACAAGCACTTGTTTATGAAGAAATGCAGCAAAATACGCTCACTCAGATTTTGCAGCGCTTTACACGAAAGAAAATGGGTATGTATGCGGTTTACCCCAAGGCACGGCAACCGGACCAAAAGTTGAAACTGCTTGTAGCGCATCTGCGAGAATCATTACATCAAAAACAGGCTTACTACTGCTAATAACCTTTAGACAGGTCAATAGGCTTGTCCACTCTAGCTGCATTCTTCGATAATGCAATCCTTACGCACATAAGCACAGTTGGAAGATGGTGCGTGATACAGGTGTAAACCTTCGAATGTGGCAACGGATTTATACGTAAGAATAATAATAGGGATAATAGCCTGCCTTGCATACTTAATGCGTTAAATACGACTTTCATCGTACATCACTGCTTACGTCCTCCTTTACAACCTCGTCGACAATATTTTGACACCAACAGTCGTTAAAAATGTCGTTATGATATGAAATTAGCCTTCAATTATCATAAAATCATTAGGTGTAAAGTTAGTAATATTATTAGTAAGCTGTTGAATTATTTAATAATACAATAAGTCAAGTAGTATGAAATTATCTGATACTTGCATAGTGATATTTTTAGGTTCTCTTTAATGTTTTTATAAAAATGCAGGTTGAATAATAAGGTAAAACCATCTAATAATAGATCTATAGGTTCTAGACATTTATCTAGCAACTTATATCCACTACTATTAGGAAATAAATACAATGACGTATAAAAATGTAACTGTCGCGGGAAGCGGCATCCTAGGCTATCAAATTGCTTTTCAGGCCGCATTTCATGGTTTTAATGTCAGTGTCTATGACATCAATGATGAGGTTTTAGAAAAAGCAAAGTCAAAATTTCAATTGATGTGCAAGGCTTTTCGAAAGGATTTGATGGCGACTCAAGAGCAGTTGGATAAAGCTTTTGATAATCTCAGCTACACCTCAGACTTAGCAGAAGCAATCAAAGATGCTGAGCTGATGATTGAAGCCATTCCCGAGATTCCTGAAATTAAAATCGAATTTTATGAAAAACTTGCCAAACTAGCGCCAGAGAAAACCATCTTTGCGACCAATACCTCTACCTTGCTTCCTAGTCAGTTTGCAGAATCAACGGGACGACCTGCGCAGTTTTTAGCGCTACACTTTGCCAATAAAATTTGGATGCATAACGTCGCCGAAATCATGGGACATCCTGGGACAGATCCTAAAGTATTTGATGAGGTTGTTGCTTTTGCTACTGCCATCGGTATGGTGGCAATGCCGCTAGATAAGGAGCAACCCGGCTATATCATGAATAGTTTGTTGGCGCCTTTTATAGATGCAGCTTTGCAATTGGTTGCAAAAGAAGTTGCCGATCCACATACGATAGATAAAACGTGGATGATAGTAACTGGCGCACCGTCAGGTCCCTTTGCCATATTGGATACTATCGGTATCAATACTGCCTACAACATCACGAAGCTATCTGCTGAAAAAACTCAAAACCCTGTAAGGTTTAAGGCTGCTCAATATTTAAAAGAGCAATTAATCGATCAAAACAAACTAGGATTCGCGACTGGTGAAGGATTTTATACGTATCCAAACCCAGCCTTTATGCGCCCTGAGTTTTTAAAATAATAAATAGCTTTCAAACTGGCTCCAAAACACAAAAGGCCATTCAAGCTGTATATTGCATCGCTTGAATGGCCTTGTCAGTCGCGCATTTTATCTAACTAAATATCTTGATATTAGGGTTTACTTTCGGCGATGACTATCCAAACCTATCTACGTTATGTTTGTTCACTAAAAAGAAAAGTCATATCGCGTCAATGCAACGATCTCAATTGGCACTGCATACTTCCAAGGCATACCGCCCGTACAATAGAACTGGCCATCTTCAAAAGCCACAATGCGAGATGTGAAGTCATTACCTACCTGATCTTTTAGAGCATTCTCATCACTCTCATCACTTACAGCACACCATATACTTTGATGACCGTCCTCAAGCATTGAACGAGTTAGTTCGCTTCCAACAATTACCGTATCCATGTTGTTACTCCTATTCAATGACAATGATTAGTAAGCTAAACAAGTGGCTTCATAACAGCAATTACTTGAGCATCTTCGAACTTGTTTTATCTATCGTTGCAAAATATTGGTGGCTAGACAGATGAGCTTATAAATAGATAGTACAGATGTAATGTCAACTAGAACAAGAAGTTGTAGACAGATGGTAGATTTTCGTGCATAGGCTGCAAAACTAATCTGCATGCAGAGTATAACAGTCATTCTATTAATAGTAAGTTATAGCTCCACATCATCTTGAGTAAGCGCCACTCTCTTTACTGAGACAGCATATTCCCATAGCTCACCTTTATCACAAACGAACTGGTCGTTATTGAAAGCTACAATAGGAACCAATAATTCGTAGTAACCATTATCTATGGTTGCTACAGCATAATCATCGCTAACGTTGCTGACAGCACACCATACATAGTTGCTGACATTTTCCAAGATTGCTTTGGTTAACTCACTGCCTTGTAATTCAGCAATCATCTTCAGGCTCCAATATCTATCAAGTTAATCTATTACTTTATAGATAAATTCGGTTTTTGCAATATACGTGTATAACTCATAAGTTCTCGAAATACGCTTAACTCACTTCAAGCAGATTTTTTATAGTGATAATTTATGCTCAATCTATTCAAAGGTATTTTTAATCTTATGCCCAATATGTTGTCTTTTTCGCACGAAAAAACAGCTTTCATTTATGCTATAAAAGACTGCTTAATCGATGCTCGTTAACGCTTTACTAACATCTAAGAAATTGACAGCGGGGGGCAGCTTATACTATCCTTTATCACTCATTCACTTTATTAATCTTACTTCTTAAATAGTAAGATAGTTCCGGAGTAATCCCATGCAGTGGACCAAACCAGCTTTTCAAGACATTCGTATCGGTTTCGAAGTTACTATGTATTTCGAAGCACGCTAAAACTCATTAGCACTCAATCCATTAAAAGCCCTAGATGATTAGGGCTTTTATTTTTTTGGAAATATTGATTTATGTATATTCACGTTTTAGGCTCAGCTGCTGGTGGTGGTTTCCCGCAGTGGAACTGTAACTGCGATAATTGCCACGGTGTCCGTCAAGGCACGATTCAGGCAAAAACCCGCACCCAATCTTCGATAGCCATATCAGAAAATGGTGTGGATTGGATCTTATTCAACGCGTCACCTGATATCCGCCAACAATTATTTGAGTTCAAGGCAGCACAGCCAGCACGTCAATTGAGAGATACAGGCATCACCAATGTGGTCTTGATGGACAGTCAGCTTGACCATACGACGGGGCTATTGACCCTGCGTGAAGGTTGTCCAATGCCTGTTTGGTGTACTGACATGGTCTATCAAGATCTAACAACAGGATTTCCTCTCTTTAACATGTTGAAGCACTGGAATGGCGGTTTGCAATACAATCAAATTGATCCAGAAAAGACGTTTAAGATTGAAGGATTTGACAATTTAGAATTGACGCCTTTGGTGATTAGAAGCTCTGCACCGCCCTACTCTCCGCATCGTAATGACCCACATGATGGCGACAATATTGCCCTGATTGTAAAAGACTTAAAAACACAAAAACAACTCTTTTATGCGCCAGGTCTCGGTAAAATTGATGATCAAGTGATGCAGATTATGAAAAGCTCTGATTGCGTGATGATTGACGGTACGCTATGGACGGACAATGAAATGCAAGAGTGCGGCGTCGGTACGAAGACCGGCCAAGACATGGGCCATTTACATATTAGTGGTGAAGATGGCTCATTGCATTATCTAGATCAGCTCGATAACGCTCGTAAGGTGTTGATCCATATCAATAATACCAACCCGATATTGAACGAACAATCCGAACAGGCCGCGACATTAAAACAACATAATGTTGAAGTAGCATTTGATGGTATGCAGATTGAGCTTTAAGACAAACGGTAAGGCAAAAATAGCAATCGTAAGGTGAGAACAATGCAAGAAGAAAACACAGCGCTAAGCCCAGAAGCGTTTGAACAAGCGATTATGGCCAAGGGTCAGTATTATCATATTTACCATCCCTTTCATATCATGATGCATGAAGGCAAAGCGACCCAGCAGCAGATCCAAGCGTGGGTCGCCAACCGTTTTTATTACCAGATCAATATCCCATTGAAAGACGCGGCCATTATGGCAAACTGTCCCGATCAGCGCGTGCGTCAAGAATGGATCCAGCGCATGATTGATCAAGATGGCGTCTATCCTGACGGCGGCGGCCGTGAAGCATGGTTGGGTCTGGCAGAGGCAGTTGGTTTGACTCGTGAGCAGGTGATTTCTGAAGAGCTAGTCCTACCGGGTGTGCGTTTTGCCGTGGATGCCTATGTGAACTTTGCGCGGCGCACCTCATGGCGAGAAGCCGCCAGTAGCTCACTGACCGAGCTGTTTGCCCCGCAGATTCACCAGTCACGTTTAGAGTCTTGGCCCAAGCACTACCCTTGGATAAAGGAGCAAGGCTATACCTATTTCCGCTCACGCTTGAGTCAAGCGCGCCGCGATGTTGAGCATGGTCTGACCATCACACTCGACTCATTCAAAACCGCCGAGCAACAAGAGCGTATGTTAGAAATCTTACAATTTAAGCTCGATATCTTATGGACGATCTTGGATTCCTTGAGCTTGGCCTATGTGCATAATCAAGCCCCTTATCAAAGCGTTACCACTGACAATGTCTGGCATAAAGGATTGTTTAAATGAGTATACCTGCTAGTTTACCTGAGCTGGATCAATCCATCGTACCGGTATGGCGTCACGGTTATCGTTTTCAGTTTGAGCCTGCGCAAAACGCCTATGTCTTACTCTATCCTGAGGGTATGATTAAGCTCAATGACAGTGCCAGCATCATTGGGCAATATATTGATGGTCAAGCATCCATTGCTGATATTATCCAAAAGGTGCAAGCTATGTTTGGCGATATTCCCGAAATCGAACAAGACATCATTGAATATATGCTGGTCGCCCAGCGTGAACATTGGATTGACTTAGTATGACTGCGCCAGTCGGGCTACCGCTATGGCTGCTTGCAGAGCTGACCTATCGCTGCCCCTTACAATGCCCTTATTGCTCAAACCCTATTGACTATGCTCAGTATAAAGAAGAGCTAACGACACAAGAATGGTTTGATGTATTTGATCAGGCGCGGCAAATGGGCGCGGTGCAGCTTGGTTTTTCTGGCGGCGAGCCACTGGTTCGTCAAGACTTAGAAGAATTGGTCGCTTATGCGCACAATCAAGGTTTTTATACTAACTTGATCACGTCGGGTATGGGATTGACCGAAGCTCGGATTGCGCATTTAAAAGAAGCAGGTCTTCAGCATATTCAAATTAGCTTTCAAGCCAGTGATCCAACGGTCAACAATGCCTTGGCAGGTTCAAAGCATGCCTTTGAGCAAAAATATGAGATGTCACGTCTGGTCAAACAGTACGATTACCCGATGGTACTTAACTTTGTCATTCATCGGCAAAACATCGATCAGATTGACCAGATTATTGACCTCTGCTTAGAGCTGGAAGCCGACACGGTCGAGCTGGCTATTTGTCAGTTTTATGGTTGGGCGTTTGAGAACATAGAGGGTTTGCTACCAACCAAAGCGCAAGTGGTCCGAGCTGAACGCATTACCAATGAATACCGTAAGCAGATTGAAGAACGTGGTATCAAATGCAAACTTATTTTTGTGGTGCCTGATTATTATGAAGAACGTCCAAAGCCCTGTATGGATGGCTGGGGCAAGATTTTCTTAACAGTGGCCCCAGACGGTACAGCCCTACCTTGCCATGCTGCCAGACAAATGCCAATACAGTTCCCTAATGTACGACGTACACCACTGTCAGATATTTGGTATGAGTCTGCGAGCTTCAATCAGTTTCGCGGGGATGACTGGATGCCCGACATCTGTCAAAGCTGCCCAGATAAAGAGCGCGATTATGGCGGCTGCCGTTGCCAAGCGTTTATGCTAACTGGGGATGCCAAAAATGCCGATCCTGTCTGTGGCAAATCGCCTTATCACTACCTGATTGAGGAGGCACGTATCAACAGCGAGACGCCTGTACCTTTTAAAGAGTTGCGCTTTCGCAATCCAAAGAATTCTAAATCACTGAGTAACAAACAGCTGAATAAAAACAAATTGATTCCTACTCGTATGGTATAGTCAGTCCAAAATAGAAAAGGTACAATGCTTTTAAACCAAGCAAAGAGAAATATAAAAGATGACCTACTCAGC
>NZ_JADQAM010000015.1:0-17371 GCF_022129405.1 Psychrobacter sp. Ps2
AATACTCAAATACTCAAATACTCAAATACTCAAATACTCAAATACTCAAATACTCAAATACTCAAATACTCAAATACAGGGTTTTTTTGAATCAAGATACATGATTAAAATCTATCAACTTAATGATTATATATTTGATAGCATCGCGTCTATAGAAACGTAAATTAATGTTTAAAATACTTCAGCTATTAACCCTGTTTTAAGACACGATAAACCGTAGCTACCCCAACACCAACCGCCTTAGCGATTTCCTCTTTTGTCATATTATTTTGACTGTCTAATTCTCTAATACGATTGTGTTTTGCTAGATTTGCTTTCTTACCAGTAGGTTTATATCCACTGTTTGCTAATCCCTGCTTGATACGCTCTCTACGCTTATCGTTATCCAGCTTTGCCATGGTTGCCAGTAAATCGATCAGCATATCGTTAATGACCTTTAGAATCTCTCCAGTCATACCCTCGCTAACCGTATGCGTGGTTGGTAAATCCGCCACCACCAATCGTAAGCCCTTATCTTTGATACGCTGCTTTAGAATCGCAAAATCATCTTGAGATAGCCGGCTTAATCTATCCACACTTTCGACCAGCAGAATATCGCCTTCTTCAGCATCATTGAGTAACAGAGTGAGTGCTGGTCTATCAAGCTTAGTACCACTGAAATGCTCTACGTACTCAACATGGTTATCATCATAGCTTTGGCTAAAGCTAATCAAGTCAGACAAGGCTCTCTTAGCGTCTTGATCCTTAGTACTGGCTCTCACATAAATACGAACAGTCATAACGCAGCCTCTATCACTTAGACTTAATAGTTAATGTTCATTGATAATAGTAAGATATTACTATCATTTAATAATATAAACAAGTCTAATGATAGATAAGTTATTGTTTAGAGGTTTTATGTTTTGGGTATAGGCTAATGATAGGAAAAAAGCACAGCAGCCAGTCTTATAATTCAAAAGTCTGTTATAGATGGTTCCATGCTAACAGTCTGCTTTAAGTAGTCTGTTAATAGGTTTGAAAGGTAAAATAACTGGTTTCCTTGGGGTATACCCTACGATAACAGGAAATCCATCGCGGATGACAAAACCTGTTTAGCTTTTAAACAAGACGGGTTTGTCGATAGTATGTAAGATAAGTTGGAAAAGTAACTAGAGTGTAAGACTATTCATACTGGGTCTGAATCAAAGTTTTATTGTGATTAATTTCTGCTCAATATTATTCATTTGTCGCCATGATGAGTGATGGCGGCTTGTAATTTAGTTAGGAAAAATAATCTTGAGTAATAATATACGTTTGTATCATTTGTATCATTTGTAGCAGAGCTTGTTCTAGGCTTCTTTACTTACACTTTTCTGTAAGTTATTTTTTAGTAAATGATCGAATATAAATGGGCCAAAAGGTAAGAGTGAGCCGAGTACGCCCGCAGGTATTGCCCAAAGAGGCATTTTCATTTTGATAGCTGAGCCTATAAGTATTATGATATAGGTAATAAACAAAATACCGTGTGCCATACCGATGTATTTCACACCTTCTGGAATATCCAGCATATATTTTAGTGGCATGGCGATGAAGAGCAATAATAAGAAAGAGGTGCCTTCTAGGTAGCCTATAAGGGTAAGACTTTTTAACGCGGTCTCTTGTTTTTTTCTAAGGCTGTGAATTTTTTCAATAGTTGGCTGAGCCTGTGACACTATATTTTCCTTTTGTTATTATCAATAAAGAATTTATGGATTATTCAATGTCTCTATAATAATGGCTCTACGCAGAGCTTTTAAGTATTGGGTTTTAAGACCTAAAATGAGTGAGTACCTATACCAGTCATACATTACCTTCCAGTTCACATTTTATAAACATACTCAAGTATAAAAAGTATTTTTCCGTATAGAGTGACTACGACGCTAGTTCATTTTGTTTGTGATAATCGGCATCAATGTGCTTATTTATTACGCTTACTTTCTAAAAATATCATGTCAATTATAATCAATGCGACACCGACACAGACACCTATATCTGCAACATTGAAAATAGGATAATTCCAGACATCAGCATAATGCACATGGATAAAGTCAACCACTTTACCAATTCTTAAACGATCGATTAAGTTGCCAATCGCACCACCGAGCATTAAGGCTAACCCCATGGACAATAGCTTGGCTGCACGTGGCGCTTTGATTAAATAAACCGTTAAAAAGATAGCCATTACAAAAGCTAAGCCTGAGAAAAACCATTTCTGCCAACCGCCAGCGTCGGCTAAAAAGCTAAATGCTGCCCCATAGTTATAAGCGAGTGTCCAGTTGAGAAATGGTTCAATGACCGGTACGGGGTCATTGAACGCTAATTTGGTTTGGGCCAACCACTTAGTCCATTGATCAAGTATTAATACCATTATCGCCAACAAATACCAGATAAAAGCGCGACTGCCATTGGCAACCATTTTTGGCATTTTATTCAACTTACCTTTAGGTGTTATCGAGTTGCCTGAGTTTACGTACATAGCTTTAGGCGTATGATTCATGGTTTTAGAGTCAATTGATTGATGAGTACTACTCACAGCTATAGGTACTTTATTGTCAGCAATATTAGTACTAGCCGATTCAACGCTATTCAATTTAGTACTATCTAATCTGTCGGTAGATTCAGTCATAGTTGTTTTCTTTATCTGTGTTTATACAATGAACAATGTTAAACGTATATGTTTTTAGTATACGACTATTAATAGCGCCACTTTTAAAAACGGCTCCACTTACCGCTCTGGTATTATGAAACTTACGGTAATAATTTTTTATTAGGGAATCTGTTGATTGATTTCAATATTAACCTGAGTCTGTTCAGCACTAATCACTATCGGATTACCCGATAAGTCGCCTGACTCTGCTATGGCATTACCGCTATGACTAATACGAGCAACGACTGCTAACTGAGTTTTGTCACTACGAGCTGAATTTAACGTGCGATCTGGCATCATCGCATCAAGATTGCTTAAGCGGATACTGGCCTCACCTTGCTCAATAACACTAATGGGTAAACGTTTGGCGGCAAACGGTGGACCTCCTTTAACGTCACGTATCGCAACAAACAACACATCATCAGCTTTCACTAACGGTAATAAATTAGCGTTAATTTTCACTGTCACGTCAATACCTTCTAGCGCTTGCTTTTCTTGCGTGCTAACGTAGTTGCTTAACTCATCTAAGCTTGCTAAAGCTTTAGTATGATCACCTGGTTTGGCCACAATGCTGCCTTGTAAGCGTTTAATCCAACCTTGCGCTTGGGCAAAGTTACTACTACGAGTCTCACCCATTGCCATGAGCATTTGAGCCCGTTCATGCTGCGGATTCTTAGCTAATATAGCTTGTAATACACGGCGAATATTGGCGTCTAACTGACCTTCATTAACGAAAAAGCTAGTCTGAGCATAAGTGGTGGCGATTTCTTCATTTTCAGGAGCTAAACGATAGGCACGAGATAAGGCTTCCAGCGCAGAATCAGTTGCCTCCATAGATAAGAAAAGCTCGGATAGGCGCATCCAGCGATTAGGATCATCAGCATTACGATGAACATTGGTTTGCATGGCGCTAATCAGTTGACGACCATCTTCAAACGCCCATGATGGCGGCTTGTCAATTTTAGCTGTCAATAGGTCGTCAGCCACTTGTCCTACTTTGTCCTCAGCTGTCCACAAATCAAACACGGGCGTACGATTGCCTATTAGTAAATACGCCATTGCAGCCAATATTGGGATCCAAGCTGCGACAATTAAACGGCTTTTGACATCAGGGGTGACCATAGGTGTTATCTGACGCTGCGCATCTAATAGCTGACGCTCAAGCTCCAGCTTTTGATTTTGATAATGGCTATTATTAATAGTACCGCTGTCTTTATCTGTTTGTAGCTCAGCTAAACGTTCGCGAAATACTGCAACATTAATATCTAGCAGTTGATTGTCTATTGGTTTGGACTGCAAACGCGGTGCTCGTAGCCATGGCATAATAGCAATCAGCGCAAATATAAGAGCAATCAGCAAGCTTAGAGTTACAAATAAGCCAAAAGTAGAAAATAGAGTCATTTTTTGTCCTCTAGGCTAGTAATGTCGTGGTCGACACTCTCAGCTTGCGATAATAGACGATCAAGCTCAGCCTTTTCCGTAGAGGTCAAGGCAGCAGTACTGTTCACTGTGACGCCGCTTTGACCACGGGCAACAACTTGGCGACGCTTACTTTGCCAAAACCAACCAATAATTAAGACGAGCAATAATAGTGGTGGAAAAAACCATAGGATCCATGTTGATGGTCGCATAGGCGGCTTGTAGCTAATAAAGTCACCGTAGCGCTCTTGCATATAGACGCGTATTTCAGCATCACTACGTCTATCTTTAATTAAATCATAGACTTTTTGCTTTAGATCCTGTGCAATCGGTGCATCAGAGGCTGCAAGGTTTTGATTTTGGCATTTTGGGCAGCGAAACTCTTCTATTAATCCACGATACTGAGCTTCTTGCTGTGGTGAGTCAAAATCGTATACGTCAATAGCTGCGTTTGCCGTCATGTTAAGCAGACACGCTAGTATTAAGCTTGCTAGTTTTAAAACTATATTGGGTTTTAGTTGAGGAGCTCTTATTCGAATAACGTTCATTTGCACATCTCCTCAACCTGAATGAGATCAGGACTATCGTTGTTCTTATTAGCCTCATTAAGTACGGTCAGGCACGGCTTAACACGCTGTTGCCAATTGGCTTCATTAACCTCACCAACAATATGCTGACGAATGATGCCATCTCCATCCACAACAAAGGTTTCGGGCGCACCAGTTATGCCTAAGTCTAGAGCAAACTGACCCAATGAATCCTGAATAGACATAGAAAATGGATCACCGCCTCGGTTTAAGTAACTGAGCGCATTACCAATCTCATCCTTATAATTCACACCAACGATATCAACGCCGCGCTCTTCTAGTTGCATTAAAAACGGATGCTCAATAACGCAAGTTGGGCACCATGAGCCCCAAACATTAAGTAAAAACGGCTTATCCGGCAAATTATCATTGGTGATAGTACGGGTAGTATCTGCTAATAACGGCAGCTCAAAGGTAGGAACCGGACGCTCAAGAGCGGTATTGGTCACAATGTCTGTTGGTTTACCTAAGCGCATGTACAATATAACTACCAAACCAAAAAAGAGGATAAGCGGAATTAAGAACCATAGCTTCGTCTGCTTTTTTTTCATTGTCTTTGGGTTACGCTGCTTACTGTTTTGGCTATCTTTTTGCTCAGGAGTATTATTCGACATAGTCATTTATTTCTCCTTTAGTGTCGACATCGTCGATGCTGAGATTGCCTGTTCAATAGCTACCTCATTGACTCCATCAGTAGCCAGATCACCAGTAACTAGCAATGGAGCTTTAACTTTTTTGATGCGGTATCGTTTATCAAGCATGCTAATTAATCCACCTAGAGCCATGATAATTGCCCCTAACCAAATCCAGCGAATTAATGGTTTTACATAAATCCTTAATGCCCATTGGTTACTACCATCGGCAATAGGTTCGCCCAGTGCGACATAAACATCGCGCATAAGATTGGGGTCAATAGCGGCCTCAGTTGTTGGCATAGTGCTGATAATATACGTACGTTTTTCAGGATATAGCGTTGCCACTTCTTGGCCATTCTTAGTCACTACAACCTCAGCTTGCGTTGCATCAAAGTTACTCCCCTTTATTTCAAAAAATTCAGTTACTTCAAAATCGTAACCTTGAACATTGACTGTATCGCCAATACCCATTGCTACGTCACGCTCAATACTCAAGCTACTAGTAAAGGCTATGCCAATGACAGCAACCAATACGCCAATATGAGCAGTCTGTTGACCCCAATAGCTCAGACGCAACTGCCGCAAACCGTTAAAAAGATTAGGCGCATTCTTAGTTTTATCTTTAAAATCAACTGCCATCCATAGCAGTACCCAAAAGCTAACGGCTAAAGTCACACCAATATTAAGCATAGACGATGGATTAACAAAGTAAGTAATAATGGCGGCTAATACTAAGCTACTAACGGCGATGACCATGCCTATACCCAGTAGTGGACGGGTGTCTTTTTTCCAGCGAATATTTGAGCCCATACCCATAGCTATTAATAACAGCCACGTTAAAGGTACAAATAATGCATTAAAATAAGGAGGGCCGACGGACACTTGTCCTAAACCAAAGGCATCAGCGATAATAGGATAGAGGGTGCCGAGCAACACCACTAAGGTTGCAATCAAAATGATGGCGTTGTTGATCACTAAAAAGGACTCACGTGAAATCAGCTGATATTGACTTTCAACGGTTAAACGCCAACCGCGAACGGCAAACATCAATAGACCACTACCGATGATAATGCCAAGAATAGCTAAGATAACCAAACCACGCGTCGGATCAGCGGCAAACGAATGCACTGAGGTAAGGACTCCAGAGCGTACCAGGAACGTGCCAAGCAAGCTTAAGGCAAAGGCGAAAATAGCCAGCATGATGGTCCATGCTTTAAACACCCCGCGCTTTTCAGTGACTGCTAATGAATGCAGCAATGCTAAGCCGACAAGCCAAGGCATAAACGAGGCGTTCTCTACCGGATCCCAAAACCACCAACCGCCCCAGCCAAGCTCGTAGTAGGCCCACCACGAGCCCAGTGCAATACCAATGGTCAAAAATCCCCAAGCCGCGAGCGCCCATGGACGTGACCAGCGTGTCCAAGCAGCATCTAAACGCCCTTCCCACAATGCCGCCATACAAAATGCAAAAGGCACTACCATACCCACATAGCCCATATATAACATGGGCGGATGAATAATCAGACCGAAATCTTGTAGGACGGGATTTAAATCAGCGCCATCGACCGCTAGATTGGGTAAGGTACGCTCAAACGGTGACGAGGTAAATATCAGCATTGTTAGCATCATTAACTGTACACCGGCCAAAATAACTAGTACCCGCGCACGCATTGATAACGGCAAGCCGCGACTAAAGTATGATACCAGTGCACACCATGTGGCCATGATGGTCATCCATAGCAGCAAAGAGCCCTCGTGTCCGCCCCATGTCGCCGATAACTTATAGTACCAAGGCAACAGCGTATTGGAATGCTGCGCGACGTAACTGAGGCTAAAATCATTATAATAAAAACCTGCTATCAAAGCGCCAAATGACGTTATCATGGCGGCAAACTGTGCCCAAGCTAAGCTAGGGGCTAGTCGTTGCCAAGCAACTTGGTTACGAATAACACCAATAGTTGGCAGAATTACCTGCAATAACGCCAATACAAAAGCGGTAAGCAAGGCAAAATAGCCCAATTCTGTAATCAACATACGGTCTAACCTTATTTACTCTAATGCGGTTGCAGTTTACTGTAGCGGTGGAATTTTTATTATTAGAACCCACCCCCGAAATCTGCTGCTATCTCTAGTTTTTAATTGATTTCGAAGGGTTTTATTTAACTACTTTAGGCGCAGTTACCATTGGAGGCGCTCCTTTAAAGCGCAGTAAACGTAACGCATTGAGAGTAACGAGCACTGTTGCTCCAGCATCAGCTAGAACCGCAATCCATAGTCCAGTAATGCCGAATACGGTCGTGATCAGAAAGACGCCTTTGAGACCTAAAGCGAAAATGACGTTCTGATGAATGTTGCGCATGGTGGCACGCGAAAGTGCAATCAGATGAGCCATGTCTGTAACCCGACTTTTCAATAATGCGATATCGGCCGTCTCAATGGCCACATCGGTACCACCACCCATCGCGATGCCAACATCAGCGGTTGCTAGTGCTGGCGCATCGTTAATACCATCACCCACCATCGCTATTTTGCTGTTATTCTTCATCTCGTTAAGCAAGCGCAGTTTGTCCTCAGGCAACAGCTCAGCTTCCCATTCCACGTCTAAATTACTGGCAAGTGCTTGAGCGGTTAAGCGGTTGTCGCCTGTTAGCATGACGGAGCGCACACCCATCGCTTTAAGTTGAGCCACACCTTCATGAGCGTCGTCTCGTAACTCGTCTCTTAGTGCGACCAATCCAAGCACTTCTCGACTTTGCTCATCGAAAAGAACTGAGACGGTCTTGCCCTCATTTTGCAGCGCCTCGATTTGTGCCTGTTGCTCGGCTGAAATTGATGCCTCATCTGCGGCATAAACAGGCGAACCGATAGCTAGCGCGCGCCCAGCGATAGTTGCGTGTACCGCTTTACCCGCAGTAGCAGAAGCTTTAGAAGCCACAGGTATGACAACTTTGGCGGCTTTGGCATGACTGACAATGGCTTCAGCAAGCGGGTGACTAGAACCTGTCTCCACACTGGCAAAGAGCGCCAATACCTTATCTTTACCTTGAGAACCCTGATCCTGAGAATCCTGACCTTGAACACTTGAATACTCTTGTGTAATGTCAACAACATCGGTCACGCGTGGTTTGCCTTCAGTTAAAGTGCCTGTCTTGTCAAAAGCGACTGTCTTCACTTGGCCGATGGTTTCTAAAGCACTACCGCCCTTGATCAGCAAGCCGCGGCGCGCACCGACCGCTAGACCAGAGGCGATAGCAGCTGGTGTTGAGAGCACAAGAGCACAAGGACAAGCGATCAATAATAAGGCTAGACCTCGATATAACCAAGTTGACCAATCTCCGCCCATGGTTAACGGTGGGACGATGATAATTAGGGCGGCAATAGCCATCACAGCCGGTGTATAGTAACGACTGAATTTCTCAATAAAACGGGCAGTGGGTGCTTTGGAAGCTTGCGCTTGCTCTACCAAATCAATAATGCGCGAAATAGTGTTATCGGCGGCTGTCTTTTCTACGCGCACTTGGAGCACACCATCGATGTTAATTGACCCTGCAAATACATTGTCACCCATCGTCTTGGCAACAGGAACAGACTCTCCCGTCACGGGCGAATCATCAAGGCTGGACGCACCTTGAACAATGGAACCATCAGCAGATACCCTATCTCCAGGACGCACCAGCACAAGGTCATTCACTTGTAGTGAAGTCGCTGGAACGTTACGCTGCCCACCTTGAGCATCAAGTAAAATCGCACTTTTCGGAACCAGCGATGATAAGGCTCTGATGCCAGCGCGAGCGCGATCAGCAGCGATACTCTCAAACAGTTCACCGATTGAGAACAAAAAGACAACCGCTGCGGCCTCTTCAGCTTCACCAATGATAAGTGCGCCAAGCACGGCGACGGACATCAGCGTTTCAATTGAAAAGAATGAACCTGTTTTAGCCAGTGCTAAGGCTTTGCGTGCAAATGGAAAAACGCCTACAATCACAGCGATGGCAAACACCCATATCCCATAAGCGGGGAACAGTAGTGACAGTGCATAAGCGCTGCCCATCAAAATACCGAGACCAACAACCTGTTTGCCTTTTTGAGTTTGCCACCACCGCTTATCCTGCGGAGCCATCTGATTGTCGCTGTCAATATCAATAGCCGATACAGTTTGTTGACCAGTATTGGCAGATATACCGAACCCTAGGCTTTTGATGGTTTTTTCGATATCACTAGCCTGAGTCGGCGCACCAGGGGCTAAATTTAGCTCTAGCGTTTCTGTAGCGAAATTCAGCTGAACATCAGAAACCCCAGGCATACGTTTCAAAGCTGTTTCAATCTTGCCGATGCAACTGGCACAGTCCATACCTTCAATATGATATTTCATAATAATTTACCCTTTGAATAATGATATTATGAACCCTCTAGTGGCTTTAGAGTCAAGGTTATTCATCTACAGTTTCGTAATTTTAATTTCTCTAGCGCCAGTCTTTACAGCCACTTTAATCATTTAAATCATAGAGGTTGTTATGACAATCAAAATTGGTGAGCTCGCTAAACGCACAGGTGCCACAGTGGAAACCATTCGCTATTACGAAAAGGAGCACTTATTACCTGAGCCTTCTCGCAGCGCAGGGAATTATCGTTTATATAATGAAGAGCACATTGAACGTCTACAATTTATCCTACACTGCCGTACGCTTGACATGGCTTTAGACGAAGTAAGAATCTTACTTGAATACTGGGAGGAACCTGATAAAGACTGTGGTGATGTGAACTCATTACTAGATAAGCAAATTTATGCTGTAGAAATACGAATGGAAGAATTGATGCACTTAAAGCAGCACTTGACTGTTTTGCGTCAGAAATGTGCAAGTAGTGCACCAGCAGTATCATGTGGCATCTTAAACGCGCTGGTCGATAATTCCTGTCATGAGTAATGATATCAGTAGTGTTCATTTCTAACTGATCAAATCATGAAAGGTTAAATACACCCTGATGTTAAGCACAAAAAAACCCAGCAATGATATTAAGATCACTACTGGGGTTGGAGGAAATAATAACTATGTTGTGCTGACTTATCAGGTCTTATTTATCATTCATAGCAAGGTAGATATTTCGATCTGATGCGGATGCGTCATCCACGTATTTTGAATCACGCCATGTGGTATAAGCATAGACACCACTGTATGGGCTGATGCTGTTCTGACGGAAATCAGAAATCCAGTTTTCGCCATCAAAGATTTGGATATGGCCATGTGGACGCTTTGATGAGCGATCATAGACAATAACATCACCTACTTGGGTTGGCATATCATTACTGATTTTGCTAAAACCTGCTTTATCAAGCGTGCCACGAGTGGCGTACTGATAGGCTGAAGGATTGGGGGTGAACTCATAACCTGCTGATTGTAGTGCTTTACGTACGTAACGGGCACAGTATCCAGAGCTACCAGATAGAGCCACTCGTGAAGCACGAGCAGCAGCGATAGCGGGGGCTGAATTGCTATCAGGAACTGTATTGACTTGCTGCTGTTGTTTTTCAGCGTATAAGCGGCTGTTTAATGATGAAAGCCGACTCTCTTTTTGCTTAGCCTGCGCACTTAGGTTGCTAATAGCTTGACTGATTTCGTCATTACTAGAAACATAAGCACCACTGCTAGTGCTATAGATGTTTTTTGATGAACCGTAGTTTGATGCCACAGAAGTATTGGTGATGGTATTATTTGTTTGAGAGATTGTGATAGCAGCACCACTCGTTTGTGCTATGCCCATACCCAGTACTGACAAAATCAATAAAGCCTGTTTCATAAATCTAATACCTACGGTTAATTCAAAATGGTCTGTTATCAACAACAGCGCAGTCAATTAAATTTCAACAACTCAAGTATATATACGTCATAGTGACTGATACTTCTGCTGCATATTATTCATATAAAAAATGATTATTGGCGATCACAGCACATCATTGAAGTCTTACGAAGCTGTTGCAAATCAAGCTGCTGGCCAAAACACAAAGCCGACTTTAGCATAGGCTGTTTAGCCTGTCATCACCCTTAAAAACCCCAAAAATACTTTTTTGATGTTGAAAAAATTGCTAATATTCCACATTTTACAATGTAAGTTTGTGTAACATATACAGAATATAGCTGACTAAATTGACAACAATTTCTACTGTTTTATAAGCAAAAAAACGTCTGAGGGTTAAATCTAAATTATAGATTTAACCCTCAGACGTTTTTTTATTGGATGAAGTAATTACCCTATATAGGGTCTAACTAATTATTAAGATAATATAATAATTTATAATATTAATATAGATATAGATGTTAATTCCCTACTGGCTTATGTAATATTACGTAATTGTTTCGATACATCCTGTATATTCTTGTATTAACCCTTAATTATTTATCTATTTTAAGGGTTAATAACCGATAAATCCGCTTACATTGTCATCAAAAGTTACAAATTCAAAGTTATTTTTGCTTTTAAAGTCGCAATAGCTAATGATTTTTTTGATGAAGAATCATTTTATAAGCAATAGAACAGTCTTATACCTGCCTCATTTACTGGTGGTGTTCTAAAAAGTATGCTGGCGCTAAAAGTCAATAAGAAGTCTATGCTAAGTTCTCTGATTATATATGGCTTTTAAAGCTTCAAAAATTGTTCAAATTTTGATCAGCATACTTTTTGACACACCACCCATTTACTTTTAACGCTAACACTATAATCAAAGTATTCTTAACTGCTAACACACTATAATTGCTGCTCTACCGATTCAATATCAGCATAAACTTGGGTCGTCCCGTCTTTATTGAGCTGCATAACCTGATAGGGCATGAATTTATTTTGATACTCCATACCTGGGCTACCAACAGGCATGCCAGGTACGGCAAGACCCATAGCTTGTACTGGCGGATTTTCTAAGAACTGCGCCATATACTTAGCAGGTACATGACCTTCAAAGACGTAATCATCAGTAGTGACTACAGTATGGCAAGAACGCATCTCAGTTGGAACGCTGTAGCGCTCTTTAAATACGGCTAAGTCCGCAACATCTTGCGCGGTTGCACTTAGACCATTATCTTCTGCATGACTTATCCATTCTTTACAGCAGCCGCAATTGGCATCTTTATAGACCGTAGCTGAGACGTTTTTTAGTAGGTCTGGTTTACTTACTGACCTTGTCATCATGTGAGCACTTTTAGCGTTTGGTTCATCTTCCTTTAAAGTGATAGCTGTTGCATTTTCGGTTGTTACTGATGTTGTGTTTGCATCAGATACGCCACTACTCGGTTGGCTACAAGCAAATAGTGATGAGGCGGCAAGTAACACCAGCGTACCACGCAACCCCTTAGACAGATGACGATTGAATATAAGACTGGATTTTATTTTTAAGGGGGTCATAGTGCTCTCTCATGTACTGTAGATATTGTGAGCTATAGAAGGTCAAGTAACACTTCATATCGTTTGGTAATGTAGCATAATAACCCATCAAACGGGGTACGTAAATTTATACATTGAGCAGTGCGGACTGGTATCATAAGCAGTTTTTATTTTGAAATGCTGCCTGTAGTATTAACGGGTCTATCTGAGTTTTGGATTTTGATTAAAAATTCAAGGCTCATAATTTTGGATAATTTGCGATGCACCTGTCTACTATTAGTCTACAAAAGCGTTTGAGTACTCACTTAAATCAATTACCGCTATGGCTTACGCTAGTAGCAGCATGGCTTGCAGGGGCTATTTTTTTATTTGCATTATCGCCTTATGGGTTCTGGCCGCTAGCAATAGTGTCACCAGCGATTTTATATGCGCTGTTGGTGCCAAATATGAGTGGTCGTCGCGCTTTTATTATCGGTGAAGCTTACGGTATGGGGCTATGGTGCGTCGGCGGCTTTTGGCTCTATACAGCTATCCATGATTATAGCGATACTCCAACGTGGCTCGCATTGATTATGATTGGATTGATGGGTCTCGGTATGGGACTGTTTCATGGATTTTTAGCACTAGCCTTTAACCGTATGGTAGGCAAACAACCCTTTTCATTTGCTGCTCTTTGGGTGCTACAAGAATGGTTAAAAACTTGGTTATTCACAGGCTTTCCGTGGCTGTTTGTTGGTTATGCGTTTACTGAAGAGTATTGGTTATCGTCCTTAGCACCCGTTGCTGGTGTTTTTGCCGTCTCTTTTGTTGCCATACTATTGGCTGCAAGTTTAGTAGAGCTACTGCTTCGGCGCAGTAGTTATGCCGTCGTTTCTGTACTGTTATTGGCCATTAGCACATCATTATGGCTGGTCAATCCGCAATGGACAAAACCTAAGGGCACACCTGATCTGTCAGTGTCATTGATTCAAGGTAATATTTCACAAGATATAAAGTGGCTGACTCAATATCAAGTAGAAACGCTAAAGATTTATGCGAAGTTAACGCGCACTGAGTGGGGACGTGATGTTGTGGTGTGGCCTGAATCATCTATTCCGATGTTTCAGGATGAGGCTGCGGGCTTTATTAGTGAAATGATAGAAATGGCTAATGCGACCAATACGACATGGATAACTGGTATCCCTTATAAGGATAAAGCGGCATTCAATGCCAGTACGGATAAGTATCCCCCATTTTACAATAGCGTGATTGCTCGAGGTGTAGAAGCGGAAGGCCTATACAAGAAGCAGCGTCTGGTGCCTTTTGGAGAGTATATTCCATTTGAAGGCGTGCTCGATATTTTCCCAAGTTTGGCCGGTAGTCAGGATATTAAGAGCTATAGTCGCGGTAGTGATCAGCAGTCACCGCTACAGGTGCGTGGACACAATATAGGGACGGCTATCTGTTATGAGGTAGCTTATCCAGATACCACGCGTAAAAATGCCATCGATACTGACTTTTTGTTGACGGTCTCTAACGATGCCTGGTTTGGCACTTCAGCAGGACCATTGCAACATTTGCAAATGGTACAAATGCGCGCGCTTGAGAACGGGCGCTGGTTTATTCGAGCGACCAATACTGGTGTTACCGCTATCATTAACCATAAAGGTCGTATTGTAGAACGCGCACCGCAGTTTGAGCGTACTGTACTACGTGGTGAGATACAGGCACGGGTTGGTAACACTCCCTTTATGCTTATGGGAAATTATCCTATCTTGATAATAATAACTCTGTTATTACTACTAAGCTATTTTGGCAAAGGTCTAACCACACTTAGAGGACGAGGGTAATAGTAAACTTAATTATAATAATTTAATCAGCGTAAGTTTTTTATTTTTTCTAGGTAACGTCCTAACGCACGTAAATATAAAAGTTTTAAACTATTGATCACATAAGAACTGATTGAAAAAATTATGTCGACATAAAGCACGCGCCTCATACTTAAAAAGAGATAGCTATATACGGTCTATCATCTTTTAGTTGATACTTTCATTTAATGCACGCGATTTTTGATTGTCATCTGCCTTAATACCAAATTCAATAGTTGCATGTTGTATATTCTGATGCGCCAAATCTTCCTTAATATTTTCTTTCATAATAAGAGTCTCTTCTAATGTCACATCGCTCTTCGGTACGATATGAACTGTCAGAGCATTCTCAGTGGTACTCAAGGCCCAGATGTGCAGATGATGAAAGTTTTGAATAAATTTATAGCTCTCTAAGATAGCAGTGATTTTACTGAGATCAACATTTTGAGGTACTCCGTCAATAGCAAGCTTGATACTCTCTTTTAGTAGACCCCAAGTCGATAACAGTATCACGACTGAAATAATCAAGCTAACTAGAGGATCAACGATATTCCAACTTGTATAGTAAATAATAATGCCCGAGATAACGACACCTACAGAGACCAATGCATCTACCATTAGATGCAAGAAAGCACCTTTAACATTAATATCGTCTTTTTGACCTTTGTAGAATGCAAAAGCAGAAACAGTATTTATAAATACACCTATTAGAGCTGTAATAATAATAACTTTTCCTGCAACTTCCGGTATGGTATCAAATCGACCCAAGGCCTCATACGCAATACCTATAACGATTGTAACTAACAATATGGCGTTAATAAGAGAAGCCATTATAGAAGCTTTTTTGTAGCCATAGGTATAAAGCGTAGTAGATGCTTTCTGTGCTAATTTCATTCCAATTAACGAGATTATTAAACTGGCAACATCACTTAAGTTGTGGCTAGCGTCTGCGATTAAAGCTAATGAATTAGTTGAGTAGCCCACTATGAACTCGATGAGCGTAAATGCAGAATTTAGACCAATTCCAATATAGAAAGCCTTATTCATATTTTTAGGGTTTGGAGCTTGGTGACTGTGGTTATCTGAATTACTCATAATTTACCCTTGTTTAGGTTGCTGCATTTTATTAAAGGTAGAAAATAATTTTATTGCATATCTTCTATATTGCACAGTCAATATTGCTCTAATACCGTAGACACACTTATTGTTATCAATAAACTGAGCCACAACTGGATTGTATGTCCTATCTCTCCTTGGGCGAAAAAAGCGGCTTTTACTGTAATCTAACTGGCTTACGTAAGCTTCTTATTTTCACGTTCAAGCTCTTTAGTATGTGTAGCTTAGTCTTGAATGTTGGTTAGTATGGTTTCATTAGTGCGCTTTTTATGACATGACCACAATGTTCCAAAAGTAGATTCTATTTTCAGTACTATAACTTGAATGGTTGACCACATAGAGGTGTAATCGTTTAATGCTTCAATCAGCATGCGAACGGCGCGTTTTTTAATCTCAGGAGTGTAGGTTTGTCTTTTCATTGTCGTATTCTCTCAGAAAGTTGAGTCTCCGACAATCTCGGGGCGGTTCAGAATAATGATGGGGCTAGAAGCCCCTTATATTTTGTGTAACTTAAATCGTTATTGAGTACGCTTTGATTAAGGGCAATATACCTTAGCACTGCTAACCGTTTTTGGTTCTATTATATGGTACTGATATAGGAAACAGTGCTTGTTTTGCCATGGGCATTTTTTTTGCAGCTTGCTTCTACGTCTGGCTTAAGAAAACAAGCATCTGATGATACTAGAAAGGTACACAGCGTTCGATGATATATATAGTTTTTTGAGTTTTTTATACATATCCTTTTTTTAGGTATAAAAAATCCGATTTTTTATATCTATCGTTCAACCAACTTTTCATCAATCATTTCAGTCAACAGCTCAGTAACCGTTTTTCGGCTTTCAAGCGCGTACCGTTTGAGCGCAATGTGTTTATCTTCATCTAGATTAAAATTCACGCGTACCGTCTTTTTGGGACTGTCCGTCACATCCGATAGAGCTAACTGATCCTTAACGTTCTTACTAGGGCGACCTGCTGATAAACTCATGACCTACTCCTCACCAAAAAATATTTGAATCTCACTGACCAATGCGGTTATCTCTTGTATCGCATTGCTATTAGGCGATTCGGTATCAAATACTGTCTTACCAAGGGCAGCACTATTAGGATAAGCAACTCGCTGCATCACTCTGGTCTCTAATACCGGAAGATTATAATCAAGCAGCGCGGTTGCCACCTCTTTACCAATATTGGTATTTTGAATGGCGCGTGATACGACAAAGGCCGCCTTTAGTTGGCCATCCATCATCTCAATACGTTGCTGTACTAAATCAACCAAATCACTGGTTGCCCAGATATCATAAGGACTCGGCTGCACCGGAATCAATATAAAATCAGCCGCCTTTATAGCAGAAATAGCCAGACTAGTAGCTTGCGGCGATCCATCGATCACCACGTAATCTTTATCAGAAACGCTTTTTAAATCTTTATCAAGTGTTGGTCTATCAAGCCCGATCACTGGTACCGGATTGTCTTCATCAACCGCTCTCCAGTCACGCGCACTGCCCTGCTGGTCGCTATCCACCAACAAAACACTATGACCTTTTAGTTGTAAGCCACGAGCCAAATGCGTTGCGATGGTAGTCTTACCGCTACCACCCTTTTGATTTAATACCGCGATTACCTTCATAAATACAGATCCCTGTAGTATGTATTGAGTATATAAGTATATAAGTATATAAGTATATAAGTATATAAGTATATAAGTATATAAGTATATAAGTATATAAGTAT
>NZ_JADQAM010000021.1:0-16855 GCF_022129405.1 Psychrobacter sp. Ps2
CCTTGTTGCCCCTGCCCCGTTTTGCCGGCGTGACCAACGCCCGGTGCCGACTGTTGGGTGCGAACACCCCGTGGAAGGGGAGCCCGCAGAATTCGGAAAAAATCGTACGCTAACAGTGCAAGCGTCCCGACCACGCCCGACTGTAGCTTGTTGACCGGTTAATCTGTCTCGCGGCTAAAGCGATAGAACAGGTTCGGCTCGCTGACCACGTACAAATACCCTTCATCGTCGATGGTTACGCCTTCGGCCTGGGGTATGCCCTTCAGCAAACCAGCAAACCCTCTCGCCAGGGAGCGGAAACTCACCACTTTGCCCTCGTCGGTCATTTCAATCAGCAGTTTCGACTCGTCACTGAGCAGAATCAGATGGCCACTCTGTTGGTCGAAGACGACCGAAGATAAGTCAGTCGCAAACACCTTGTCCTTTACCAAGCTGGACAGGTCGCGGACGTGCAGGGAAAAACCTCCTGCCAGGCTGGCACGAAGGCCGCCCACTTCCAGCAATTGGCGGGGGTCACGCTCCTTGGTCACAAACAGGCGGTCGCCTTTCAGGTCGTAGGCGAGCCCTTCAAGGCCTTTGTTGTCCTCCTTGCCAAGCGCCAGGGTCAGAGCTGGATACTGGTCTCGGCTCAATGGTCGATCAGGAGAAAGTTTACCGTCTTCAGCGATGGGGACATCCACGACAACCAGGCTCTGCCGGCGCTCTTCGGCGATTACCAGCTGGCCGTTGCCGGCATAGGACACCGCCTCCACATCGTGGAAGCCATCCAGGCTGTAACGTCTTTCCACATCACCGTCACGACTGAGGGCCAATAGTTCGTTTGGGCCGTTGGTGACCGCCCACAGCAGGTTTAGGTCAGGGTCGAAGGTCAGGCCCGAAAGATTGTTGTCCACACCTGGAACCGGCTTAGCATCCAGCTCAACCCGATAGTCAGGCAGCCACACAGAGCGCTCCTGCCAATCATCGGTGTGCCAGTGGGTCTTGATCCAGAAGTACAAACGATCATCAAGGTGATGGGTGCGGACTTGGAATACGGCGAGCAGGGCAAGGCACAACAGCACCCACATCCAAGCACTTGCTTTCCGTGTTCGGCCCAGCCAGTGTTTAGCCATCGAATACATCAGAGACCTCGTTAATTGGGAGATGCAGCGCGCCGCGCGGTGGTTTCAACCCGACTCGACGCGGCTGGCACAGGTGATGCACAGTGGCGTGGCCGGATCGAATTCCAAGCGGCCTGAGGCGATCAACTCGCCGCATTGGTTACACCAGCCATACTCACCCTCGTGCCAACGCTTGAGGGCCAGCTGGAGGCGGACGCGTTCATGCTGCGCCCGACTGCGGATGGCATCGTTCATTGCTTGCTGCTGGAGTGCATCCATCCTCGACAAACGCCCTACCTTGCCTTGATCCAGCTCTACCGATTGCGAGCGAGACTCAGCGTCTTCCAGCAATCGATCCAGCTCGGCAGCCCGCTGTTCCAGCAGGGTCTTGAAATGGGCAAGATCGAGGGCGTCGTCCATGGCCATTAGCGCAGCAGTAACAGCGGACTGGTGGTGGTGCGGAGCATGCTGGTCGTGGTGCTTCCGACCAGGAACTGCCGGATACGGGAATGGCCATAGGCCCCCATCACCAGCAGATCAATGCCATGCTCTTTCTGATAGGCGTGCAGGGTAGGCTCTATCTCACCGCTCAGGGTCTCGGCACGAACAGTGAACCCGGCGTTGAGCAGCACTTTTTGCGCCCAGTCCAGCTGCGCCGACGACTCGTCGTTCACGGGCCCGACCATGACCAGGTGGATCGGTAGTCCCTTCAGCAGGGGGCTGGCTGCCAGCATCTCCACACCCTTGCGGGTAGTAGCACTGCCATCGAAGGCCAGCATTGCGCTCTGGGGCTTCTGAAAGCTGGTCGGGGTGACCAGGATCGGCCGGTGCATGACACGAATCACGCTTTCCAGCTGGCTTCCGACATGCTGACTCAGGCCTCCACTAGACTCGCCCTGGCGACCGATGACCAGTAGGCGCGTTTCGCTTTCCAGCTCTTGCAGGCTCTCCAGCAGATCGCCATGACGTTGCTTGGACTCCGGTGCGGCCACACCATCCTTCATGGCCCGCTCTTTCGCGGCCGCTAACATGATCCGCCCCTGCTCCAGGGCCAACTTGCCGCGCTGTTCATCCAGGGAAGCAAGCTCATCGAGTAGGTGCTCGCGGCTGCCAAGGCCGATATTGCCACTCAGATCCGGTGCAACCGGGTACTGGCGCTGATCCAGCACATGCAGGAAGGTCAACGGGGCTTCCAGGCTCAGACTGGCCCAGGCCGCATAGTCGCACACGGCTGGGGCCGAGGCGGAACCGTCGATACAGGCGATTATGTGGTTCATTGTTGTTCTCCTTCTCAGTGGCCCATGAGTTGATCAATGGCGTCGGGTTTATCGTGAACGCCGAAGCGATCCACGATAGTGGCGCTTGCTTCGTTGAGGCCCAGCACTTCGACTTCGGTGCCTTCGCGGCGGAACTTGATGACCACTTTGTCCAAAGCGGCAACGGCGGTGATATCCCAGAAGTGGGCGCGATTCAGGTCGATGGTTACCTTGTTCAGGGCTTCTTTGAAGTCGAAGGCCGCGACGAACTTGTCTGCTGAGCTGAAGAACACCTGGCCGGTGACGTTATAGCTACGATGCTCGCCGGCTTCGTCCAGCGAAGAGCTGATCGCCATGTAATGGCCAACCTTGTTGGCGAAGAACATCGCGGCCAGCAGCACGCCGGCCAGCACGCCGAAGGCCAGGTTATGGGTGGCGACCACGACCACCACGGTGACGACCATGACAATGTTGGTCGACAGCGGATGCTTCTTCAGGTTGCGCAGCGAATCCCAACTGAAGGTGCCGATGGACACCATGATCATCACTGCCACCAGCGCCGCCATCGGGATCTGCTTCAACCAGTCGCCGAGGAACACCACCATCAGCAGCAGGAATACGCCTGCGGCAAGGGACGACAGGCGCGAACGACCACCGGATTTCACGTTGATGATCGACTGACCAATCATCGCGCAGCCGGCCATACCGCCGAGCAGACCCGAAGCAATGTTGGCCACGCCCTGGCCCTTGCACTCGCGGTTCTTGTCGCTGGGGGTGTCGGTCAGGTCGTCAACAATGGTCGCGGTCATCATCGACTCCAGCAGACCGACCACGGCCAGTGCTGCCGAGTAAGGGAAGATGATGGCCAACGTCTCGAACGTCAGCGGCACGTCAGGCCAGAGGAAGATTGGCAGCGTATCGGGCAGTTGGCCCATATCGCCGACCGTGCGGATATCTAGCCCAACCGACATGGCGACGGCGGTCAGCACGATGATGCACACCAGCGGCGATGGGATGAGCTTGCCGATCTTGGGGACGTAGGGGAACAGATAGATGATGCCGAGGCCTGCGGCTGTCATGGCGTAGACGTGCCAGGTGACGTTGGTTAACTCGGGTAGCTGAGCCATGAAGATCAGGATCGCCAGGGCATTGACGAAGCCGGTCACCACCGAGCGCGAGACGAAGCGCATCAGTGAGCCGAGCTTCAGGTACCCAGCAGCGATCTGTAAAACACCACATAGCAGCGTGGCGGCCAGCAGGTATTCGAGACCATGATTCTTGACCAGGGTCACCATCAGCAGTGCCATGGCCCCGGTTGCGGCCGAGATCATTCCGGGTCGGCCACCGACAAAGGCGATCACCACGGCGATACAGAAAGAGGCGTACAGGCCGACCTTGGGGTCAACCCCGGCAATGATCGAGAAAGCGATGGCTTCAGGGATGAGGGCCAGTGCGACCACAATACCGGCGAGGATGTCGCCACGGATGTTGGATAACCAGGTTTGTTTTAACGAGTGGAGCATCAGAATTCCCAAGGCAATGGATCACGCAGCGCAGCATGGCGCAGGCCATGTGCAACTGGTCGATATGAGGTCAAATTGTCGGATGTAGGGGGGCTGTGGCGGGTGTTGAAACCGAAAGCACAGCAGAGCGCGACCGCTGGCAGAGCAAGCAGTCACAGATGATGCGGGGGGCGAAGCGCTATGGCGGCGTAGGCAGCCAGATCATGTTTTGCAGGGTAAGCATGAGGTCTTATCGAGTGTCTTTGGTAACTCAATGGCCGCGACAGTCTACAGGAAGAGGGTAATTACTGCGAGTCAACCCTGAGTAGGGCGTCCTGCTTGGATGTCAGCCTGAGCTATACCCTAACTGGATGTCAGGCAAGGTGTCATTTTCAGAAGACGACTGCACCAGTTGATTGGGCGTAATGGCTGTTGTGCAGCCAGCTCCTGACAGTTCAATATCAGAAGTGATCTGCACCAATCTCGACTATGCTCAATACTCGTGTGCACCAAAGCGAGGTGAGCATGGCGACGGAGGCTCTGTTGCAAAGATTGGCGGCAGTCAGAGGTAGGCTGTCGCTCTGCGCCGATCAGGCGGCTGCTGCGAAATGGTGGTTGAGCATGCCCATGGCCTCCGTCAGCGCCGAGGGCCCAATGCCAAAAGCTCTCTCCACAAGGCGCACCTCGCCCCTGATGCCGGGCTGCAGGCACCAGGGGCGAGCCTGTCCTTTGCGCAGGGCTCGCATGACTTCGAATCCCTTGATCGTGGCATAGGCCGTGGGGATCGATTTGAAACCGCGCACCGGCTTGATCAGTATCTTGAGCTTTCCGTGATCGGCCTCGATCACGTTATTGAGATACTTCACCTGCCGGTGGGCCGTCTCCCGGTCCAGCTTTCCTTCGCGCTTCAATTCGGTGATCGCTGCACCATAGCTCGGCGCTTTGTCGGTATTGAGCGTGGCAGGCTTTTCCCAGTGCTTCAGGCCTCGCAGGGCCTTGCCCAGGAACCGCTTCGCTGCCTTGGCGCTGCGGGTCGGCGACAGGTAGAAATCGATCGTGTCGCCCCGCTTGTCGACTGCCCGGTACAGGTAGGTCCACTTGCCCCGCACCTTGACGTAGGTTTCATCCAGGCGCCAGCTCGGATCAAAGCCACGCCGCCAGAACCAGCGCAGCCGCTTCTCCATCTCCGGGGCGTAGCACTGGACCCAGCGATAGATCGTCGTATGGTCGACCGAAATGCCGCGTTCCGCCAGCATTTCCTCAAGGTCGCGATAGCTGATCGGATAGCGACAATACCAGCGCACCGCCCACAGGATCACATCACCCTGGAAATGGCGCCACTTGAAATCCGTCATCGTTCCGTCCGTCCAATCTCCGCCAAGCATGCTCAAGCTTCACGATTTTTGCAACAGAGCCCACACGAGTATTGAGCATAGTCGAGATTGGTGCAGATCACTTCTGATATTGAACTGTCAGGAGCTGGCTGCACAACAGCCATTACGCCCAATCAACTGGTGCAGTCGTCTTCTGAAAATGACATTTGGTATCTCTCATAAACGGATGTTTTTGAGAGAACTATCTTCGGCCTTCACACGCACGAAAGGCGGCGAAGCTCCGCCGTTAATCCGTCCGCCGGAGATCTCGCCCAGGCAGGCTGAAGGCCGAGCAAGCCTGACAGGCCCGAAAAGCCCGGCACGGGCGTCGGCGGCGATGACGGCGGCGGCATTATCCAGGGTTGATGATGGAAGTGGAGGATATCGACAACCTCTCGCGCAACCAAGACATCGCGGTCGGACTGCAAGTGATCTTGAAGCCACGGGCCCGTCCCACCCCGACATGGACCTCGATGCCCGAACGGACGTTAGATTTCGAGTTCTAGGCGTTCTGCGATGAAGGTTGGATCCCAGCCGGGATTGAAAGTGTCGACGTGGGTGAATCCGAGCCGCTCGTATAGGCCACGCAGGTTCGGGTGGCAGTCGAGCCGCAGCTTGGCGCACCCCTGCGTTCGCGCGGCATGGCGGCAAGCCTCGATCAGCGCGGAGCTGACACCCCGGCCCGCATGTGTCCGTCGCACCGCGAGCTTGTGCAGATATGCGGCCTCCCCCTTGAGGGCGTCGGGCCAGAACTCGGGATCCTCGGCCGACAAGGTGCAACAGCCGACGATGCCGTCGCTGCAACTCGCGACTAGGAGCTCGGATCTCAGGACGAAGGTCTCCGCGAATGTCCGGTCGATCCGCGCGACGTCCCAGGCGGGCGTTCCCTTGGCGGACATCCACGCCGCAGCGTCGTGCATCAGCCGCACAACCTCGTCGATATCACCCGAGCAGGCGACCCGAACGTTCGGAGGCTCCTCGCTGTCCATTCGCTCCCCTGGCGCGGTATGAACCGCCGCCTCATAGTGCAGTTTGATCCTGACGAGCCCAGCATGTCTGCGCCCACCTTCGCGGAACCTGACCAGGGTCCGCTAGCGGGCGGCCGGAAGGTGAATGCTAGGCATGATCTAACCCTCGGTCTCTGGCGTCGCGACTGCGAAATTTCGCGAGGGTTTCCGAGAAGGTGATTGCGCTTCGCAGATCTCCAGGCGCGTGGGTGCGGACGTAGTCAGCGCCATTGCCGATCGCGTGAAGTTCCGCCGCAAGGCTCGCTGGACCCAGATCCTTTACAGGAAGGCCAACGGTGGCGCCCAAGAAGGATTTCCGCGACACCGAGACCAATAGCGGAAGCCCCAACGCCGACTTCAGCTTTTGAAGGTTCGACAGCACGTGCAGCGATGTTTCCGGTGCGGGGCTCAAGAAAAATCCCATCCCCGGATCGAGGATGAGCCGGTCGGCAGCGACCCCGCTCCGTCGCAAGGCGGAAACCCGCGCCTCGAAGAACCGCACAATCTCGTCGAGCGCGTCTTCGGGTCGAAGGTGACCGGTGCGGGTGGCGATGCCATCCCGCTGCGCTGAGTGCATAACCACCAGCCTGCAGTCCGCCTCAGCAATATCGGGATAGAGCGCAGGGTCAGGAAATCCTTGGATATCGTTCAGGTAGCCCACGCCGCGCTTGAGCGCATAGCGCTGGGTTTCCGGTTGGAAGCTGTCGATTGAAACACGGTGCATCTGATCGGACAGGGCGTCTAAGAGCGGCGCAATACGTCTGATCTCATCGGCCGGCGATACAGGCCTCGCGTCCGGATGGCTGGCGGCCGGTCCGACATCCACGACGTCTGATCCGACTCGCAGCATTTCGATCGCCGCGGTGACAGCGCCGGCGGGGTCTAGCCGCCGGCTCTCATCGAAGAAGGAGTCCTCGGTGAGATTCAGAATGCCGAACACCGTCACCATGGCGTCGGCCTCCGCAGCGACTTCCACGATGGGGATCGGGCGAGCAAAAAGGCAGCAATTATGAGCCCCATACCTACAAAGCCCCACGCATCAAGCTTTTGCCCATGAAGCAACCAGGCAATGGCTGTAATTATGACGACGCCGAGTCCCGACCAGACTGCATAAGCAACACCGACAGGGATGGATTTCAGAACCAGAGAAAGAAAATAAAATGCGATGCCATAACCGATTATGACAACGGCGGAAGGGGCAAGCTTAGTAAAGCCCTCGCTAGATTTTAATGCGGATGTTGCGATTACTTCGCCAACTATTGCGATAACAAGAAAAAGCCAGCCTTTCATGATATATCTCCCAATTTGTGTAGGGCTTATTATGCACGCTTAAAAATAATAAAAGCAGACTTGACCTGATAGTTTGGCTGTGAGCAATTATGTGCTTAGTGCATCTAACGCCTGGCACAGCGGATCGCAAACCTGGCGCGGCTTTTGGTACAAAAGGCGTGACAGGTTTGCGAATCCGTTGCTGCCACTTGTTAACCCTTTTTCCAGATTTGGTAACTATAATTTATGTTAGAGGCGAAGTCTTGGGTAAAAACTGGCCTAAAATTGCTGGGGATTTCAGGAAAGTAAACATCACCTTCCGGCTCGATGTCTATTGTAGATATATGTAGTGTATCTACTTGATCGATCAGGCTTTTGTATATCTCCCCACCACCTGAAACAATGACATGATCCGTTATTTTCTTTAGGTTGGTTAAAGCATCTTTAATTGATGGAAAGATCAATACGTTCTCATTGTCAGATGTAAAACTTGAACGTGTTACGACCGCATACTTTCGGTTGGGTAATGCTCCCATTGATTCAAAAGTCTTGCGTCCAACCAACAGCCATTGGTTATAGGTAATAGCTTTAAACAGGAGCTGTTCACCTTTGGCACTCCATGGAATATCAGGGCCATTCCCGATAACTCCATTCTTCGATATAGCTACCATTAGTGATAGTTTCACAATTCTTCCTCAGAGGTTAACGTAGAAGTAACCGGCGCTGCGCGGCTTTATCGCGCTGCGTCCGAGTTGACTGCCGGGTTGGGCGGCAACGCTTCGATAGAGCGAAGGATTGCCCGCACTATTGCCTCCCTTTTGAAAAGGTCATCCATCCTGTTTGGCGTATCAATATTCAGTGCGAAGAATACGGGGCCAGTCGGCCACTCAACCCATCCTACCCACCAACCCATGCGGCCTTCCCAGCCCGTCTTTGCGCGCAGTATCCAGTTGCGACCGGCTTCCACAATCATGAGGTCCTTGACCAAGCGCTGATGTTCTACCCGAAAGGGCAACTCGTTATGATAGAGCTTCCTGAGAAATGCAATCTGTTCTTGTGCCGCGATAGCAAGATTGCCATCTATCCAGTAATCGCCATTACTTGTCGAAGGATCGGCGTTGCCATAGTCGATTTGCTTCAAATAGCGTCGAGCCTTGTCTTCACCGATCTCTTTTGCAAATAGCTCATAAATCCAGACAGTAGAATTCCGCATTGCTGATCGCAAGTCTTGGTCTTGGTTGTGAGCTGCAAAGCTTCTTTTGATGCCGTCCCATCGGAAAACTTGAAACTCATCACGTGCAGCGCCTGCGTCAAGTGCAAAAAGTGTATGTGGAATCTTGAATGTCGAGGCCGGCGAGTAGCGTTTCTCTGACCGCACCTGATCAAAAACCAATATGACACGATCTGTTTGGCGTTCGTCTGCCACAACTATCGTGCCTTTGGCTTGAAATTCGCTGAAAAACTTCCGCCAGTCAGAACGTTCGCGCATGCCTTCTTGTGCATGCGCGAACGTGCCAAAAACAAAAGTGGAGAAAAGTATTGCGAAGATTCGGATTGCCATTAAGTTTTCCTTGACGCCCAATCGCGCTGATCACCGGCGGTTGAAAACCGTCCGGTGGATTGGCAGGTTATGCTCCCTCATTTTCATTTCCGGTTTCCTATAGGGCAACTAGGCTGTCCTTGCCGGCGCTTGGAACACAGACGATGGCATCAAATGCCTCGCTCAATTTCGTTTTTACAGAGGCGCTTTGAGACCGCATTCGCTTTGCTTCCATGGGGGCATCTGTCAATGTCAGACATGAATTCTCCGTACCACAGGCGTCGATGACATACTGTTCCATACTATCCTCACGGATTGCATCGGCAGGCGTGGTCACAACAGAGAATCCAAGAGGACTGTCGGGCGATGGGAAATGCATTTCCGGCACGGTGGGTCCAAGATGGGTGAATGCAATCGCACGGTAATTCACCCTCTCTGCGAGGTGCTGCCCCATGGGAACAGCCGTAAGCTCGCCTGAAAAGGAGACTGGGGTTTTTTGTAAATGATTGTTGTGCGCCAGCAGAATTATCTTCACATCCGGATTCGCTCGAACCATTCCATCTACTACGCCCGCCATATACGAGTCACGTACGGAAGTATCTCCCTCAAGAGAGGTACCATCGAAGAAAGTTTTCATTATACGCAAGGTTTCCAACGTATACTCTATCGACTCTATTCGATCAGAGGCTTTTCGGAACAAATCGCTGTTGACGTGTTTTTTCAGGACAGGGGCAAGCGACGCCAAGCGGAGCTTCAATCTGGTTACCCCTGAGATAGCTTTCTCCTGCCGAGCCGTTTCTAGCTCCCCCCATTTTGCCGATGAAATAACCGCCGACTGGCCATCAATGGACGCCAACAAGTGAGTCAGCATATCAACGTGCGGTTTCATGAGGTGATCGATGAGCTGGATAATTTCGGCCAATTGCGCTAGGTCGTCCCTTGGGTTCAGGGTGTTGGGTAAGTCGATTCCGACTAACTGCAGTTTTCTTCCTGATTCGCGGAGATATGATTTCAGCCAGATCAGCACTGAGCCATACACAGAAAAGGTCAGGGTATCCGAAAATCGCTCAAGTTCATGAGCACCGGCTGTTGAGTTGAGCCATTCAGATAACCGGGATGCCTGAATCGCCCCACATTCCAAACCAATCGCATTAAAATCATGCCTTTCGACCAAATAGCGGATAAGACTTGCTCTAGCCAGTGAAAACTCCGCGACAAAATGAGCGCCCTCGCCAATGCCGACAATTCGGGCGCCCTCAATTACGGAAGTAAGAATCTCAAACTCATTGAAGTCCAGATTTTGAGGCTGTAAAAGTGTTTTGGTCGTTCTCCATGTCATTTTTTTTCACCCTTTGCGTTTATTGCTGTAATCGTCATACGTTCGCTTCGCCAATAACCCGGCTCACAGAGCATAACGTTTGACATGAGGGGCGGCCAAGGGCGCCAGCCCTTGGACGTCCCCCTCGATGGAAGGGTTAGGCATCACTGCGTGTTCGCTCGAATGCCTGGCGTGTTTGAACCATGTACACGGCTGGACCATCTGGGGTGGTTACGGTACCTTGCCTCTCAAACCCCGCTTTCTCGTAGCATCGGATCGCTCGCAAGTTGCTCGGCGACGGGTCCGTTTGGATCTTGGTGACCTCGGGATCATTGAACAGCAACTCAACCAGAGCTCGAACCAGCTTGGTTCCCAAGCCTTTGCCCAGTTGTGATGCATTCGCCAGTGACTGGTCTATTCCGCGTACTCCTGGATCGGTTTCTTCTTCCCACCATCCGTCCCCGCTTCCAAGAGCAACGTACGACTGGGCATACCCAATCGGCTCTCCATTCAGCATTGCAATGTATGGAGTGACGGACTCTTGCGCTAAAACGCTTGGCAAGTACTGTTCCTGTACGTCAGCAAGTGTCGGGCGTGCTTCTTCTCCGCCCCACCACTCGACGATATGAGATCGATTTAGCCACTCATAGAGCATCGCAAGGTCATGCTCAGTCATGAGGCGCAGTGTGACGGAATCGTTGCTGTTGGTCACGATGCTGTACTTTGTGATGCCTAACGCCGCCATAAACGGCGACAGGGTGGCGCGCCTATTGCGCATAAAATGGCGAAGCCATGCGCAACAGGCGCGGAATCTCTGGCGTCCGGTTTGATGGCTTTGTTATGCAAAGGACTAGTCTTCAATGACGTGTAAACCACGGCGCTTTAAGTCCTCCAACGAATCCAACATTCCCCTTATTAATTCAACAGGATGCCCCTCCCAGTCTTCAACAACGCCAACAATTCTCAAGGGTTCGCAGGTTCTATAGGACTGTGTTGGATTACCGGGAAATCTTTTGTTCGTAAGATTCGGATCGTCTTCGAACGGTCCTGTTGGCTCAACTATGTATATGTAGCCGCGACCCTCGAGGCCAGACAGTGACATAGCAAGTTCAGCTCCCCAAACTGCTGGCTCCATCAAGGCTGAAAAGTAGATGTGCTTAAGAATACGACCGTCCTCGAAATGAGAGATGAACCCTGTGGTTAGCAAGTCACCAATCGCCAAATTGGCTTTGGTTCCATGATAGAACGGTCCTTGCACCTGCTTGTAATTATCATGAGAGATGGGAATCCAATCTTTTACCATTTTAAGACCCTTAATTGTTGGGATTTGGCTGCATAACTTTGTTTTAGGGCGACTGCCCTGCTGCGTAACATCGTTGCTGCTCCATAACATCAAACATCGACCCACGGCGTAACGCGCTTGCTGCTTGGATGCCCGAGGCATAGACTGTACAAAAAAACAGTCATAACAAGCCATGAAAACCGCCACTGCGCCGTTACCACCGCTGCGTTCGGTCAAGGTTCTGGACCAGTTGCGTGAGCGCATACGCTACTTGCATTACAGTTTACGAACCGAACAGGCTTATGTCAACTGGGTTCGTGCCTTCATCCGTTTCCACGGTGTGCGTCACCCGGCAACCTTGGGCAGCAGCGAAGTCGAGGCATTTCTGTCCTGGCTGGCGAACGAGCGCAAGGTTTCGGTCTCCACGCATCGTCAGGCATTGGCGGCCTTGCTGTTCTTCTACGGCAAGGTGCTGTGCACGGATCTGCCCTGGCTTCAGGAGATCGGAAGACCTCGGCCGTCGCGGCGCTTGCCGGTGGTGCTGACCCCGGATGAAGTGGTTCGCATCCTCGGTTTTCTGGAAGGCGAGCATCGTTTGTTCGCCCAGCTTCTGTATGGAACGGGCATGCGGATCAGTGAGGGTTTGCAACTGCGGGTCAAGGATCTGGATTTCGATCACGGCACGATCATCGTGCGGGAGGGCAAGGGCTCCAAGGATCGGGCCTTGATGTTACCCGAGAGCTTGGCACCCAGCCTGCGCGAGCAGCTGTCGCGTGCACGGGCATGGTGGCTGAAGGACCAGGCCGAGGGCCGCAGCGGCGTTGCGCTTCCCGACGCCCTTGAGCGGAAGTATCCGCGCGCCGGGCATTCCTGGCCGTGGTTCTGGGTTTTTGCGCAGCACACGCATTCGACCGATCCACGGAGCGGTGTCGTGCGTCGCCATCACATGTATGACCAGACCTTTCAGCGCGCCTTCAAACGTGCCGTAGAACAAGCAGGCATCACGAAGCCCGCCACACCGCACACCCTCCGCCACTCGTTCGCGACGGCCTTGCTCCGCAGCGGTTACGACATTCGAACCGTGCAGGATCTGCTCGGCCATTCCGACGTCTCTACGACGATGATTTACACGCATGTGCTGAAAGTTGGCGGTGCCGGAGTGCGCTCACCGCTTGATGCGCTGCCGCCCCTCACTAGTGAGAGGTAGGGCAGCGCAAGTCAATCCTGGCGGATTCACTACCCCTGCGCGAAGGCCATCGGTGCCGCATCGAACGGCCGGTTGCGGAAAGTCCTCCCTGCGTCCGCTGATGGCCGGCAGCAGCCCGTCGTTGCCTGATGGATCCAACCCCTCCGCTGCTATAGTGCAGTCGGCTTCTGACGTTCAGTGCAGCCGTCTTCTGAAAACGACACAAGGCGCATCACGCCGTCAGAATAGAGTCCGCTTTCACATTCTTTGACACATGCTTGCCAAGGTCATAGATTTCAGCCTGACAAATTCAAGGCTTCGGGCGCAATGGAACCAAAAACCAACGCAAGCCCTGCCGCCCATCCAGCCCATGGAGGCATCTTGCAGGGACAACGCATCGGTTACGTCCGGGTCAGCAGCTTCGACCAGAACCCGGAACGCCAACTTGAACAGGTCGAGGTCGGCAAGCTGTTCACCGACAAAGCCTCGGGCAAGGACACCCAGCGTCCCCAGCTGGAGGCCATGCTCGGTTTCGTTCGCGAAGGCGACACCGTGGTGGTGCACAGCATGGATCGCCTGGCACGAAACCTCGATGATTTGCGCCGCCTGGTGCAGAAGCTGACCCAGCGCGGTGTGCGCATCGAGTTCTTGAAGGAAGGCCTGGTGTTCACCGGCGAGGACTCGCCGATGGCCAACCTGATGCTGTCGGTCATGGGGGCCTTTGCCGAGTTTGAGCGCGCCCTGATTCGCGAGCGGCAGCGCGAGGGCATCGCCCTGGCCAAGCAGCGCGGTGCCTACCGGGGCCGCAAGAAAGCCCTCTCCGACGAGCAAGCCATCACGCTGCGGCAGCGGGCCGCTGCGGGCGAGCCGAAGGCGCAGCTCGCCCGCGAGTTCGGCATCAGCCGAGAAACCCTCTATCAGTACCTTCGCAAGGACGACTGAACCATGCCGCGTCGCTCGATTCTCTCGGCTACGGAGCGCGACACCTTGCTTGCGTTGCCGGAAAGCCAGGATGACCTGATCCGCTACTACACCTTCAACGACTCCGACCTATCCCTGATCCGTCAACGGCGGGGCGATGGCAACCGCCTGGGCTTCGCGGTGCAGCTCAGCCTGCTGCGCTACCCCGGCTATGCGTTGGGCACCGACAGCGAGCCGCCCGAGCCGGTCATCCAGTGGGTGGCCAAGCAAGTTCAGGCCGACCCGGCGAGTTGGTTGAAGTACGGCGAACGCGACGTGACTCGCCGCGAGCACGCCCAGGAACTGCGCACCTACCTACAACTGGCCCCGTTCGGCCTGTCCGACTTCCGCGCCCTGGTGCGCGAGCTGACCGAGTTGGCCCAGCAGACCGACAAGGGCTTACTGCTGGCCGGTCAGGCCCTGGAGAGCCTGCGACAGAAGCGGCGCATTCTGCCGGCGTTGAGCGTAATTGATCGAGCTTGTTCGGAGGCCATTGCGCGGGCCAATCGCCGAGTCTACCGCGCCCTGGTCGAACCACTCACGGACTCGCATCGGGCCAAGCTGGACGAGCTGTTGAAGCTCAAGGCCGGCAGCAGCATCACCTGGTTGACCTGGCTGCGACAGGCACCGCTGAAACCGAACTCCCGCCACATGCTCGAACACATCGAGCGGCTGAAGACATTTCAGCTGGTGGACTTGCCCGAAGGCCTGGGCCGACACATCCACCAGAACCGCCTGCTCAAGCTGGCCCGCGAGGGTGGGCAGATGACGCCCAAAGACCTCGGCAAGTTCGAGCCGCAGCGACGCTACGCGACCCTGGCCGCCGTGGTGCTGGAGAGCACCGCGACGGTGATTGATGAGTTGGTCGATCTGCACGACCGTATCCTGGTCAAGCTGTTCAGCAGCGCGAAGCACAAGCATCAGCAGCAGTTCCAGAAGCAGGGCAAGGCGATCAACGACAAGGTGCGCCTGTACTCGAAGATCGGCCAGGCTCTGCTGGAAGCCAAGGAAAGCGGTAGCGATCCCTATGCCGCCATTGAGGCGGTGATTCCCTGGGACGAGTTCACCGAGAGCGTCAGCGAGGCCGAGCTGCTGGCCCGGCCGGAAGGCTTCGACCATCTGCACCTGGTCGGCGAGAACTTCGCCACTCTGCGCCGTTACACGCCGGCCTTGCTGGAGGTGCTGGAACTGCGCGCTGCCCCGGCTGCGCAAGGCGTGCTGGCAGCCGTGCAGACCCTGAGCGAGATGAACGCCTACAACCTGCGCAAGGTGCCGGCCGATGCGCCCACCGCCTTCATCAAGCCGCGCTGGAAGCCGCTAGTGATAACCCCGGAAGGCCTCGACCGGCGCTTCTACGAAATCTGCGCCCTGTCCGAGCTGAAGAACGCGCTGCGCTCCGGTGACATCTGGGTCAAGGGCTCGCGGCAGTTCCGCGACTTCGACGACTACCTGCTGCCGGCAGAGAGGTTCGCCGCGCTCAAGCATGCGCAGGCTCTGCCCCTGGCGATCAACCCGAACAGCAACCAGTACCTGGAAGAGCGCTTGCAGCTGCTGGACGAGCAGCTGGCCACCGTCACCCGCCTGGCCAAGGACAACGAGCTGCCCGATGCCATCCTCACCGAGTCCGGGCTGAAGATCACCCCGCTGGATTCCGCGGTGCCCAATACCGCGCAGGCGCTGATCGACCAGACCAGCCATTTGCTGCCGCGCATCAAGATCACCGAACTGCTGATGGACGTGGACGACTGGACGGGCTTCAGCCGCCACTTCACACACCTGAAGGACGGTGCCGAGGCCAAAGACCGGACATTGCTGCTGTCAGCGATCCTGGGCGATGCAATCAACCTCGGGCTGACCAAGATGGCCGAGTCGAGCCCCGGCCTGACCTACGCCAAGCTGTCCTGGCTGCAAGCCTGGCACATCCGAGACGAAACCTACTCGGCGGCCCTGGCCGAGTTGGTCAACCACCAGTACCGCCATGCCTTTGCCGCCCATTGGGGCGACGGCACGACTTCCTCTTCCGATGGCCAGCGCTTCCGCGCGGGCGGCCGGGGCGAAAGCACCGGGCACGTCAACCCGAAGTACGGCAGCGAGCCGGGACGGCTGTTCTACACCCACATCTCCGACCAGTACGCTCCGTTCAGCACTCGCGTGGTGAATGTCGGCGTGCGCGATTCCACCTACGTGCTCGACGGCCTGCTGTACCACGAATCCGACTTGCGGATCGAGGAGCACTACACCGACACGGCCGGCTTCACCGATCACGTCTTCGCCCTGATGCACCTGCTGGGCTTCCGCTTTGCGCCGCGTATCCGCGACTTGGGTGAAACCAAGCTGTACGTGCCGCAAGGCGTGCAGACCTACCCAACGCTGCGACCGATGATCGGCGGCACCCTGAACATCAAGCACGTTCGCGCCCATTGGGACGACATCCTGCGCCTGGCCAGCTCGATCAAGCAGGGCACCGTCACCGCCTCGCTGATGCTGCGCAAGCTCGGCAGCTATCCGCGCCAGAATGGCCTGGCCGTGGCCCTGCGCGAGCTGGGCCGGATCGAGCGCACGCTGTTCATCCTCGACTGGTTGCAGAGTGTCGAGCTGCGCCGCCGCGTGCATGCCGGATTGAACAAGGGTGAAGCGCGCAACTCCCTAGCCAGGGCAGTGTTCTTTAACCGTCTCGGCGAAATCAGGGATCGGAGCTTCGAGCAGCAGCGCTACCGGGCCAGCGGCCTCAACCTGGTGACAGCCGCCATCGTGCTGTGGAACACGGTGTACCTGGAGCGCGCCACCCAGGCGCTAGGCGAAACTGGCAAGCCGGTGGACGGGGAACTGCTGCAATACCTGTCGCCTCTGGGCTGGGAACACATCAACCTGACCGGCGATTACGTCTGGCGGCAGAGCCGCAGGCTGGAAGACGGGAAGTTCAGACCGCTACGGCTGCCCGGAAAACCTTAGCGTACGATTTTTTCCGAATTCTGCGGGCTCCCCTGGAAGCGGGTTAGGTTGACTCTGGGCTTCGGTACCAGGGCGGCCAGCCTTGCAATGAAATCCAATGGTTCGAAAAT
>NZ_JADQAM010000038.1:0-15933 GCF_022129405.1 Psychrobacter sp. Ps2
ATGGCTTTGATTCCTTGCAAATATAGACAGTATATAGCGTTAGACCCTACGCCAGCATGAATAATGTCCATTACACCTCATCTTGTTATCATGATCCATGTACCGTAACAAGAATAATGAAGTCTGAGATTGTGAAACAGAAACCGGGCTATACACAGTTGAAGCTTAAAGCAGTAAGTGGTTACAAAGGTTGGGATGCAAAGAAAACGACATAGGATCATGAGTTTTATACGATATATGTCAATTGCTCTCTAAAGAGACCCAATTTAGCAAATAAGTCCAACGTTGAAGGTAGTATTTTACCCCTTGGCGTGGGTGAGAATAGTTGGATACCAGGCGCAGAGTATCCTAACACTGTTCTGTATTTACAAGCATGTCATAACTATGACGGAGAAACGGAAAAGGCCGGTAAGAAGTTCGGCTACAATATAAAGGAAGCTGATAGATTTAATTAAAGCTAATTAGCTTTAGTGAAACTCTCAGATATTTTACTAATCCCTATCCTAATAACCTACGGCAAGCAATTGAGACATTGCTTGCCGTTCTTGTTTACTATCAAATAAAAGTTGACCTCAACTATATTATTAGTCCACTGTGCGATAATGTTTAGTACCCTTATACAATTGATGTAATCGAATTTTTCAGCAATGACATCTGCCAATTCTCTTGGACCCTGCTATCATTACACCACTATAATAACCAGCAATTTTCCAGCGCGTTAAGGAATAACCAATGCCCACCAGCACACTTAATAGTATTAGCCAAATCAATCAAGACGACATCAATAAAGCCGTATGGAATGCCTGTGACACGTTTCGCGGAGTCATCAGCGCCGATACATATAAAGACTTTATCTTAACCATGCTGTTCCTTAAGTACTTGTCTGACGTCTATCGCGATGAGTACAACAAGCTGGTCGAGCAGTTCGGCGACAACCCAGAACTGATCCATGCCATGATGTCCAAGCAGCGTTTTGTATTGCCTGAAGGCGCAAGCTTTTGGGACTTGTATGAGCAGCGTCATCAGCCGGGCAATGGTCAGCGCATCGATGAGGCGCTTCATGCCATTGAAGAAGCCAATGGTACTAAGCTCAAAAACGTCTTCCAAGACATTAGCTTTAACACCGATAAACTCGGTCAAGAAAAGCAAAAGAACGAGCTACTACGCCATCTGTTAGAAGATTTTGGTAAAGACATTCTTAACCTAAGCGTTGAGCGTGTCGGTAGCCTTGATGTGATTGGTAATGCCTATGAGTTTTTAATCAAACACTTTGCTGCTAGTAGTGGGGCAACGGCTGGTGAGTTCTATACGCCGCCCGAAGTGTCTAACTTACTAGCGACTATCCTCGCGCCTGTCGAAGGTGACGAGATATGTGATCCAGCCTGTGGTTCAGGCTCGCTGCTCATCAAGTGTGGGGCGATGGTACGCAAAAACTCAAACTCTAAGAAGTATGCGCTATACGGTCAAGAAGCCATTGGCTCGACATGGGCACTGGCCAAAATGAATATGTTTTTGCATGGTGAGGATAACCACCGTATCGAGTGGGGCGATACCATCCGTAATCCGCTGCTACTCGACAAGGACGGCAAGCACTTATTACAGTTCGATGTGGTGACCGCCAATCCACCGTTTTCACTGGATAAATGGGGTCATGACGATGCTAGCAGCGATCCCTATGGTCGCTTCCATCGCGGTGTACCGCCCAAGACCAAGGGCGACTATGCCTTTATCAGTCATATGATCGAAACGCTTAAGCCAAGCACTGGACGTATGGGTGTGGTCGTACCGCATGGCGTGCTGTTCCGTGCGTCTAGTGAAGGCAAAATCCGTCAGCAGCTTATCGAAGAAAACTTGCTCGATACGGTGATTGGTTTACCTGAAAAGCTTTTCTTTGGTACGGGGATTCCAGCCGCTATTCTGCTATTTAAAAAGAACAAAACTGATGACACGGTGTTATTTATCGATGCCAGCAATGAGTTCAAATCAGGTAAAAACCAAAACCAGCTGACTGAAGACAATATTGCTAAAATCATTGAGACGTATAAAGCGCGAGAAAGCGTCGATAAATATGCGTATCTAGCCAGCTTTGATGAAATTAAAGAAAATGACTTTAATCTAAACATTCCACGCTATGTCGATACGTTTGAGGAAGAGTCGGAGATTGATCTAGATGCGGTGCGTGCTGAGCGTCTTGAGTTAAAAGCTGAATTAGAAAGTCTAGAGACTGAGATGGCAGGGTTTTTAAAGGAGTTGGGTTATGGTGCCTAAGGGATGGAGTATTGAAAGTCTTGGTAACGTAACAAACAAAGTTGGAAGTGGTGTTACTCCTAAAGGCGGTAGCAATAGCTATAAGTCTTCAGGAGTTCCTCTTATTAGAAGTCAAAATGTTCTTTGGGGAAAATTAGATTTATCTGACGTTGCTTATATTGATGATAAACAACACAATAAAATGAAAGGAAGTTTCGTTTGTAAAAACGATGTATTGTTAAATATTACAGGTGCATCTATTGGACGAGTAGCAGTGTCAGATATTGATGAAGCAAACGTAAATCAACATGTTTGTATTATACGTTCTGAAGAATTAAATTCAGAATATTTAAAGAGTTTTTTGCTATCTTTTCAAGGTCAAAAGCAAATCGAGCAATGCCAAGCAGGTGGGAATAGACAAGGGTTAAATTTTGAGCAAATAAAATCATTCAAAGTACCTGTCCCACCTCTCCCAGAACAACAAAAAATCGCTAAAATTCTATCAACTTGGGATAAAGCGATTAGCGCGACCGAGCGTCTTATTGACAATAGTAGCCAGCAAAAAAAAGCCTTGATGCAGCGATTACTGACAGGTAAAAAGCGGTTGCTTGATGATGAAGGTCAGCGGTTTGGGGGTGAGTGGGAAAGGCTTAAGCTAGAAGATGTTGTAACTAAAACCCAACTTGGTACTAGTGAAAGAACGAAAGATGTAGAAGAGATAAGTACTATTCCCCTTATAAAAATGGGTAATTTAACTTGGGGCGGATTTAGTTTTGACAAATTAGAGACTCTACCTAAGTCTAAAGTAGATGAAAGTCTTATTCTTAAAAGTGGTGACTTCTTATTTAATACGAGAAACACTCCTGAATTAGTTGGGAAATCAGCTGTTTGGAAAGAGCAGAAAGTACAAGCAACGTTCGATAATAATATAAATAGGATAACTTTTAATCAAAATATTAATACCGATTTCATGTGCTTGTATCTGACATATGGCAAAGGAAAGTCTTTAATTAGCTCTCTGTCTGCTGGAAGTACTAGCGTTGCGGCAATTTACTGGAAAGACTTAAAAAATATCAAGTTACCAGTACCCACATTATCTGAACAACAAAAAATCGCCACCGTGTTAACCACTGCCGATAAAGAGATTGAGTTGCTTGAGCAGCAATTGGCTGATTTGCAGCAAGAGAAAAAGGCGCTGATGCAGGTGTTGTTGACGGGCAAGAAGCGGGTGGTGGTTGATGGGGAAGGTTAACTTTTGCAAATAGTATCGCCCAGCTATTTGCTAGTTTGTTGCTATATTATTAATATAAAATATACTCTAGTAAAATATGTTAGTTATTGTTAATATGTTTTTTTAAACATAATTTGAGTAATGAGACATGTCTTTTTTAAAAAATCTAGGGAAAGGCTTAGGAGAGGGCGCTGGTTTTGTGCTTGGCGGTAGTGTCAAAGCCGCAGGAAAATTCGTAAACAATGACTTCATTCAAGAAATTGGAGAGGCCGTTGATGGCTCAATGAAAAACACAGGAAATATTCTTGGCAATGTAGCTGACGGCATAGCTGAGGTAGGTATTGGCGCTTTTGACAGCGATAGTGCTCGACGTGATAAAGGTTTTTCGGAATTAGGAAAAACAACGAAAAACGTGGGTGATCAACTACTAATGGCGGCTGGCCAAATTTTAGGAGATACTATTGATACCGCAGATGGTTTGCTTGAGCGTGACTGGGACAAAGTAAAAACATCAGGCAGAAGCTTAGCAAAAGTTGTGGCTGTCTCCACTATTGCCATTGGTATAGTAGATGCGGTAGATGGCGTTGATACTTCTGGAACAGAGAGCTTAGTAGCAGCCGACAGCTCTATGACTGCTGACAGTACCCAAATTGAAAACTATAACGTACATGACGTTTCACCTCATGAAAGGGTATTGCCAAATGGAGATGTTATTTGGGTAGATGGCGATGGTGATACTAGCGTGAACAGGGATACAGGCTGGACTCAGACAAATCCAAATTATCGTGCTTGATAGGATGTTTTTTATCTATTAGCTCGTTTATTTGATGTCTAGACTAAAGAAAAAGGTTTTTTATGGGTGCGTTGATTGTGTTGGTCATTACTGGCTCAGGTTTAGTCGTTGTATTTTCTATTGGTTTACTAATTTTAAAAGCAATTGCAAATCTCTTTAGATAAGCTCCAAAGTTGTTCACATGTAAAATATATCCAACATAACCGCCAAGCTTAGCGCCCTTTGGGTGACGAGCGACATTGGCGGTTTTTCTTTGTTTAGGGGTAGTGCCGAATGAGTAAAGTTGAGCTTCCGCCGTCAGTACTAGATTGCTTAAAAAACGAGATGCAGATTGAGATGGAGCATTTCTTTAACAAGTACGATAGTTTTGATGACAGCTTTAAGGCAACAGCAAATAGATTACTTGTTGACATGCTAAGAGTTTCAAAAGAATCTTCTTCATTTAACGAAGATGTTAGTTTTTATGAAGATGGTACTCATGAACAAAATGAATTTATGGATGCGATGTTTGATTGCTTTAAGTTGTTTAATGAATTGCAGAGTAGCAAGATAGACTTACTCAAAAGGATGTATAAACACCATAGCCGATCTGAGGGCTATTGGTTTCCAGTAGTAGTAATTTCAAAGCCACTAGCTAGTTATCTAAATGAACCATCAGAATTTATTTTGTATAGGGGCTGCTACTTAGATGAATATAATAGTAAGGACTTCAGACAACCGTGGACTTCAGACTTAGATACTGCTAAAAGATTTGCTTTTATTTATGGTGACTTTGATAAAAGTAATAGAGTAGTAGTTAAAGCTAAAGTTAAGAATACTGATATTGCTTGGATTGTAGAGATTACTACTGAACATGAAATAGTTCTATTACCTGATTTTTCACCTATAGAAAATGATATTGAATTGAGCTATATCCAATATTGCGAGAGTAAAAATCAATGATTAAATCAAGCATCAACTTCGCAGAAGAATTTAGCTCAAAAATCCCTGCCTTAACCTTGCTTAGCACGCTGGGCTACGAGTTTATTTCGCCCAATCAATGCAACGCCATGCGCTCAAAGATGGCTGCAAGTAAAGCGACTAATCAAGTCGTCTTATTGCCGATCATGCGTGCGTTTTTAGCCAAGCAAACCTTTATGTTTGAAGGCACACCGCATTATTTATCAGATAGTGCCATTGATAAAATCATGCATGAGCTAAACCCAGCTATGAACTTAGGCTTGCAGCTCGCTAATGAAAAGCTCTATAACGCCATGCTATATGGCGTGACGGTGACTGAGTTTATCGATGGTAAAAAAACCTCGCAAACCATCAGCTTGATAGATTGGAATCATATCGATAATAATAGCTTTCACTTTACCGAAGAGCTGGTAGTACAGAATGCTGAAGGGACAGGTAATATCATTCCTGATATCGTCTGCTTCGTAAATGGTCTACCGTTGGCAGTGATTGAAGCCAAACGTCCTGACTCGAGTAGAGAGTGGCAATCAACCAACACGCAAGCCGTCTCCCAGCACATCCGTAACCAAGGTCAAAAACAAATCCCGCATCTATTTGCCTATAGCCAATTATTACTAGCGGTCAATGGTAATGACGGTCTGTATGCCACCTGCGGTACGCCTGAGAAGTTTTGGGCAAAATGGGTCGAAGAAGAGATCTCTGAGCCTGAGTTTGCCCGTCTAAAAAATCAAGCGCTCAGTCCTGAGCAGATTGAGAATCTATTTGCCCATCGTCCTGCCTTTATTAAAGAGGAATATAAATCATTGATTGATGGCGGTGATCTAGTCGTCACCGATCAAGACCGCCTTATCATTAGCTTATTACAGCCTGAGCGTTTGCTTGAAATGACGCGTATGTTTACCTTGTTTGATAAAAAGGCTGGCAAAATTGTTGCTCGTTATCAGCAAGTTTTTGGTATCAAAGCCTTGATTGAACGTATTAGCACCTTTGACGAGAAGGGCAGTCGTGAGGGTGGAGTGATTTGGCATACTACAGGCAGTGGTAAATCTTTTACTATGGTGTTTTTCTCTAAGGCGCTCATTTGGTTAGAAGAGCTCGCGAAGTGCCGTGTTATTGTCGTCACCGACCGTGTTGATCTTGAAACTCAGCTTAGTAAAACCTTTGCTTCTGGTGGTGTGCTTAGTGATCGCGACAAAACAGATGCGATGGCAACCTCTGGTCGCCGTCTAGCGCAGCAGATTGGGCAGGGTAATGAGCGTGTTATTTTCTCAATTATTAATAAGTTTGGCTCAGCCGTTAAGTATGATGAGTGCTATAACGACAGCCCCAATATCATCGTCATGGTCGATGAAGGTCACCGTAGCCAAAACGGTGAGAACAATATTCGCATGGCACAAGCCCTGCCAAATGCTGCCTTTATCGCCTTTACGGGTACGCCGTTACTTAAGGATGATAAGACTGAGAATAAATTCGGTAGCATCATTCACTCTTACACCATGCAGCAAGCGGTAAAAGATAAAACCGTCACCCCATTGCTCTACGAAGAGCGTATCCCTGAGCTGAATACCAACGATCAAGCCATCGATGCATGGTTTGATCGTATTACCCAAAAGCTCACTGATGATCAAAAAACTGACCTCAAACGTAAGTTCTCCCAAAAAGGTCAAATCTATCAGGTTGAAGGTCGTATTGAGCTGATTGCTCATGACATCTCTGATCACTTCCAAAACTTTAAACAGCAGCACCTTAAAGGTCAACTGGCCTGTGACTCTAAAGCCTCAGCTATCCGCTATAAAATGGCGTTAGATAAGATTGGCAAAGTGACCTCAGTGGTTGCCATGTCGCCACCTGATAGCCGTGAGGGGCATGATACTGTCGATGGCGAATCAAAAGACATCGTTCAGAACTGGTGGCAAGCCAATGTCGCCAATCAGTATGGCGGTGATGAAAAGGCATATACCAAAGCCATCATAGAAGCTTTTAGTCAGGATGATGGTCCTGATATTATAATCGTTGTCGATAAGCTACTAACGGGCTTTGATGAGCCAAAAAACACCGTACTGTATATCGATAAGCCCTTAAAGCAGCACAACCTGATTCAGGCGATTGCACGGGTAAACCGCTTGCATGAGAAAAAACGCTTTGGTTATTTGATTGATTATCGCGGCATCTTAAAAGAGCTGGATATCACCATTGAGAAATACCAAGACTTAGCAGAACGTACGCAAGGTGGCTTTGATATCGAAGACCTCAAAGGTTTGTATAACGCGATGGATACTGAGTATAAGCAGCTACCAAGACTACATAGCGAGCTGTGGGCGATATTCTCATCGGTGAAGAATAAACAGGATGGGCAAGCGTTAAGACAAGTGCTTGCACCAAAAATGCAGGAAGTCGATGGTAGAGTAGTCGATACCAAGCTTAAAGAACGTGATGATTTCTATGCGGCTTTGACCGAGTTTTCTAACGCCATGAAAATTGCGTTGCAGTCAGCGTCTTTTTTTGAAGATAAATCATTCGATAGTAAACGTGATCGTTATAAACAAGATCTAAAAGCCTTTATCAATCTACGTAAGCAAGTACGCGAAGATGCTGATGAGACTGTCGATTATGATGAGTATGAAGCGGATATTCGAAGCTTACTTGATAAGCACATCGCAGGGCTTGAAGTTCGCGAGGCAAAGGGCGTTTACCTAGTCGATAATTTAGGTAAGGATGTTAAGCCTGAAGCGATGAGTGATGATGAAGCACGTAACCAAACCGATAAAATCACTGGTCGTGTTACTAAGATGATTGAGCAAGATTTGGCTGATGATCCTTATGCCCAAGAGTATTTTTCTAAATTGCTTAAGCAAGCGATTGCGGATGCCAAGGCAATGTTCGATGCGCCAGTGAAGCAATACATGATGTTTGCTGACTTTGAGCAAGCCGTCAAAGACCGTGATGTCGCTGATGTACCAAATGAGTTTATCGATGATAGTGGTAAATTGAACAAACATGCTCAGGCGTACTTTGGTTTGTTTAAGCATTTATTTGATACTGATTTCTTGATAGATAAAGAGCTAAATAACGAGAAGCTAGTCGCTTACGCCTTTGAGATTGATAATATCGTTAAGACAGCAGTGGCTGAGTATTCTATTAATCCAGCAGAGATCGAAAATGCTATTAGTGTCAAATTGCTGCCGATGTTATTTATGGATTTGGGTATCGATAAAGCGCAACAGCTCATTGAGGAAGTACTAAAGATTACCCGTCTTGGACTTTCAAGAGACAAGTAGCATAAGAGTAGCAAGAGGGTAGTAGGCAATGACTGAGAATGGTGTGTTTTATTATGGTCAAGATAAAATTGACTATGAAGTTGTGCGTAAAGAAATAACTTATAAGGCAAAGATAAACCAGCCTGAAAGCGATGAGCTAATTACCGATGAGACCAAACCAAGCAAACCTCGAAAAGTAGTCATCAAAGTACATCCTGATCAGCGTGTGGTTGCGACCGCACCTGTCGATGCTACCGATGAGATGATTTATGATGCTATGTTGAAACGTGCTCGCTGGATATGGCAAAGCCTACAGGACTTTGCCAAGCAACAAGATCATGTATTACCCAAACGTTATGTTAGCGGTGAAACCCAGTTTTATCTAGGCCGTCGTTATGTACTAAAAGTGATAACCAATATAGAAACTGCCGATGTAATACATAGCACTGTGAAGCTCAGTCGCGGTAAGTTAAACGTAGAATTGTCTCAAAGTGATTCTAAACTAAATATTGAAGAACGAACTGCTATCGTAAAAAGCCTAATTGATCATTGGTACAAAAATAAATTCAGGTCAATCTCTAGAGAGAGGCTTGAAGCCTTGATAAATAAGGCCTCATGGGTAAAAAATAGTCCTTCATTGAGACTAATGTTAATGAAAAAACAATGGGGTAGCTGCTCTACTAAAGGCAATCTAATACTTAATCCGCATTTGGTAAAAGCACCAAAGGAGTGCATTGACTACGTGATACTACATGAGCTCTGCCATATCGCTGAGCATAATCATAGCGAAAAATTTTGGCGGCTACTAACGCAAGTAATGCCGAACTGGAAAGAGGTAAAAGCGAGGCTTGATGAGATGGCTGAGCTGTATTTGAATGAGTGAGTCATAACACCTTTATCATAATTAGCATGAAAACCACCTTCAAAAAAGTAGCTAGCTATCAACTAAAATAACCCATATCAGATGGGTTATTTTAAGTCCAGTTCTGAGATGCTTTTTAACTATGGCGTACCTGCATGCCCCACCTTAACTTGCACAGCTAACATACGTCCTTTAGTTTCTGCCTTGCGAGAGGCCTCATCCCAGTCTGGAGCCGCGCACATAAATAGTGTCTTACCATCTTGTCCACCAAGAGTAACCGCAAAGATACCATCAGGTGCAGTATCGATAGTTTCTAAAATTTCACCACCCTCTGCTATGCGTACCGCTCGCTGATTTATGGTATCTGCGATCCACACAGCACCCTCGGCATCCAAGGTCAAACCATCAGGTAATATGCTAGCATTTTCTATACGTAGACCAAGATTTGGCTCATCACCTAATTCTCCAAAATTAGCAAAGTCACGCTTTTCTCCGAGGCTACCATCCTCCTTGATATCAAACTGCGTGACTTTATTACCAAATAGCTCGTTAACGATCAATGTTTTCTGATCTGCAGAGATAACCATCCCATTTGGAAATGCCAATCCTTCAGCGACAACCTGTGAGCTTCCATCAGGCTTAACCAACACAAGCCCTGTGTTTTCATGGTCAGCGCCACCCATCAAATCAAAACCAAAGTTGCCGACATAAGCATTACCATTGGCTGAAACCACCATGTCATTTGCATGACCACCGCAATGCTCCCAAATATCAGCGTGAACGACCAAGTTACCATCATTTTCTAGTCGTAAGACTTTGCGGTCTTTCATCGACACAACCAGCAAGCGCCCATCAGGCAACCATCCTAAACCGGAAGGTTGCTGTTCAACATGGATGATTTTCTCTGCTACTCCTTCATTGTTAACTCGATAAACGCCTTGAGTATAGAAATCGACAAACCATAGCGCATTTTGATACCAGCGAGGTCCTTCTAAATAGTGAAAGCCATCAACAGCAACTTCTATTTTATATTTCGACATAATCATCTTCCTTGATTGATAGACAAAATTATTTAAACAATATTTCTTATCAGGCTATTTCTTCATATATTGCAGTGACTTCCTCTAAAGTCATATCTTTGGGATTGGTCGCGATTAGTCGTGCATAGGTATTGATAACTATGTCGGCTAAGGCAGGAATATCGTTCTTTGTAATATCCAATTCACTCAAACGGTATTTAAGACCACTGTTTTCCAAAAACATTTTTAGTTGACTAATAAATGAAGTCGCTGCGTCTAAATCTGTCATTCCAGCTGTCTGAGTAGGCATGACAGCACGAGCAAGCTCTGCGTATAGAGGAGCAGCTTCTGATAAGTTAAATGTGAAAACACCACACATGACGAGTGCATTAGCATGTCCATGTGGAATGTGGAAGTTAATACTAAGAGGGTAGGAGAGCCCGTGAACAGCGGCTACAGAGGCATTGACGAAGGCGATGCCTGCCAGTGTGGAACCTAACAGCATATCGGCACGAGCATCAATATCGTCACCTTGGTTTAACACTTTTTCAAAATTATTCCAAAGCATCTGTAAGCCTTTTAGGGCTAGTGCATCTGAAATAGGATTCTTTTTAGTGCGACTGGTATAGGCTTCAATACAATGCACCATGGCATCAAGCGCAGTTGCTGCAGTGATATGACGGGGTAATTTTAGTGTTAATGTTGCATCTAAAATGGCGACGTCAGGTAGGATTTTAGGAGTATAAATGGCTTTTTTACTGCCATCTTTTGAGGTAATCACGGAGACAAAGGTAGACTCTGCGCCCGTACCAGCAGTAGTCGGTATGGCAAATAGCGGCAGCTTTTTGAAACCACTAATATCTCTATCTAAAATATCGTTAACGGACTGAAAGTCATTTGGATACAAAGCGACAATCTTCGCTGTATCAATAGAGCTTCCGCCACCTAAGCCAATGATCAAGTCACATTGATTGTCTCTTGCACGATCAATAGCGCTTTCAACAATTTCAATGGGCGGGTCTGCAACGACACTATCGAACACAACGACATTAACACCGGCTTCCTGTAAGGATTGCTGGGCGATATCGACATAGCCTAGTTCGGAGATACCAGCATCTGTAATAATGATGGCTGATGTTGCAGAATATTGTTTTGCTAAAACACCTAGCTTTTGGCGCATGCTGTCAGCTTCGCTGACAATATGACCATTAGTATAAAATTCAATCCCTGTCATTTTATTCTTCCTTGTATATATATACTCACTTGTTGAGAACAAACGATGCAAAAGTAAGAGTGCTTTTGTATTGATTAGACTCTTATAAGGCGTCAATGCTTTTCAAGCGTATTAGGTAACTACTTACCTTATTAACATTTTTACTTTCAATACATTTTTACAAGAGCAGTGTGCAGTGAGCTGCAAAAAAACGTATTAAAAAATTCTAGGTACCATAAAAGCAAGCAATATCTGAATTTATCAGCATGCTTAACTAGCCGATGTTTGTAAGGTATTACATTATCATAAACATTAGAGAATAGTCATTAAATGATTTGACAGCTATCACTTTAGTTGCTAATTTCAGTTGTACGTTAAGTATATATTGACCTAATTATTTATAACCACTACTAATGGTGTATTTAACTTACCTGTCAAATACTATAAAAACATAAGTTAAATTAATGAACTTATGACTACTATCAAAAGGAATTGATAATGAAATTAGCACCCATTTTTCCGATAAGTGTGCTAGCCGCGATGAGCCTTTTAGGTTGTTCAAACCAATCTAGTAATGGTACGACTTCTTCACAAGAGACCACTGTTTTACGTTTCTCACATTTCTATCCTGCAACATCTGATATTAATAAAGAGATTTTTGAACCTTGGGCAAAAAAAATCGAAGCTGATTCGGGCGGGCGTCTTAAAGTTGAGGTATATCCTTCGGCCACTATTAGTAAAGCGGATACAGCTTATGAGTCTGCTGTAAAAGGAACCATTGATATTGGCTCACAAGTACAAGGTTATACAAGTGGTCGATTCCCATTATCTCAGATTGCAGAGCTTCCAGGATTATCTAACTCATCAACACAAACAGGCTGTATGCTGCAAACCTTGTATGACAATGGTACGATTGCTGACGAGTATAAAGATTCTCACTTGCTCTTTATGTTTGCCACAGGACCTGGAACCTTGCACAGTACTAATAAATTGATCAGAACTCCTGAGGATATGAGAGGTATGCGTATTCGTAGGCCTTCAGCAGTTGCAGGTGATATCATCGAAAGTATGGGAGCTTCTCCTGTGGGGCTACCTGCCAATGATATATATACTTCTTTACAGCGTGGTGTAGTTGATGGATTAAGCTTTCCGTGGGAAGCTATGGAGACTTTCAAACTAAATGAGTTGACGAAGTATCATACTAATATGCCATTTTATAGTTCTGCTTTAATGGTAACTATGAATAAAGCTAAGTATGAAGGTCTGCCAGAGGACTTGAAACAAGTTATTGATGACAATTCAGGTATGGCACTTAGCAAGAAAGTAGGGGCCATGTGGGATAAGACTTATTCAACGCAGCTACAAGCAGCTATCGATCAAGGAGACGAAGTTGTCGATATCCTAGACCCACTCAATGACCCAGATTGGAAAGGCCCACTTGAAAAAGGTACAAAGAAATATCTTGATGATGTGGAGTCTTTAGGACTAGATGCTTACGGGGTCTATGATAAGGCTAAAGAAGCTAGTGTAGTCTGTAAAGTGTAATCTGATAAAAATTTTAGCTAAAATATAGCTGAACTGACTAAATTGAAAAAGCCCCAACTTTGAGCTGAGGCTTTTTTGTTTTTTTGATTCTAACTATTTCAAGATTTACCTACCTAGGACAAACTGTCCACCAGAAAAGCTAATACACCCCTCACAAAACCAAGAGTTCAATCTCCTTGCATGAGGAATATCTGCTGGGACATCTAATTGATAGGGACGACCACAGTATTCACAGTGTACGTCATCTAAATAAACCTGACATTTTGCAAGTGTAGCAAATAAAACATCAGTCTCCGTGTTGTGTTCATAACAAAGCAGTTCTAAATGCGCTATATAATCACTGGGCGACACATAGGACCAATACTCATGGCACAAACGCTTTGCTGTATCATCGAGAGCTGAATCAAAGACGAAGTTCATGCTCATAATACCCTCCTTAGTATCCATAGCCAGTTTGTGGTAGTAGCTCGTAGAGCTCACTCTGTAGCTGACTACACATATCATCAAAGACATAGTCGAGATTAGTTTCTAAGCGCTTCTGTACCCATATGCGCAGCGCCGTATGATTATCAAAGCAACTATCAATACTTAGGAACCTAGCCAAACCAGTACCTGACTGAATATAGAGCTCACAAATGAGGTAGTTAGCAATATTATCTGCGCCATTACTGACATAGCCACTAGGTTTAAACGTCGCATGCAATATATCGTAATCAATCATTTTCATTGTGAGGTCCCTTATCGGTAGATACCTGAGCAATCTGACTGCGATTGACCAATGCTTCAAATGCACTACCATCCTGCCGAGTCATATTCGGTACGTAACGGCTATATGTGTTGAATAGCATCTTAGTTGTAGAGTGTCCCATTTGACTGGCAATCCACTCAGGACTTTCGCCAGCAGCCAACCATAGCGTTGCTGCGGTATGACGAGACTGATAAGCATTACGCTTCTTCAGACCCAAAATCTTAAGAGTAGGGTGCCAAACACGTTTATTCACGTTGTTGTAGTCAAGTGGCTCACCCGTATGCGCGCAAAATACATAGTCAGATCGCTTATAAGTGATGGTCTGCTGTTGCTTCAGAGCATCGTAGACCCAAGGTGACATTTGGATTGCACGGTAAGACTCTTGAGTCTTAGGAGGAACAATTTTGCCTTTGACATAAGCTTGTTTGATCACAATCTCACGTCGATTAAAGTCAATGTTCTCCCACGTCAACCCATCAATCTCACTCGTACGCATCCCTGTAAAAAAACGTACCAGATAATAATTGCGATAGTCTGCTCTTACACCATTAATAAATTTCCAAACCTCATCTAGTGTGAATGGTTGAATATCCGTTTTAGGCTGTTTGAGCGCATTGATATCGTAGTAAGGATTATCAAATTTATAGCGTTTAGCTGCTTCTTTTAGTATCATACCTAAAGGTACCATTATCGAATTGATGCGTGCCGCTGACAGATGTTTGTTAGCTTTTCCGTACGTTACTTTGGCGAGCGATGAACGGAAGGCTAATACATCTGTCTTTTTTATGAGATGAATGGGTTTAGTCCCAAACTTAGCAATCAAGTACATATCAATAATCTCCTTTATTTTGCGCTTATAGGTATCGCGCCATTCAATTTCTTTTTCAGAGAACCATAATTCTGCAAACTGTTCAAAAGAGGGCGTATCGGTATTAATACATTCCTTGCGATCGTTTAACGCTACCATCTGTGCCGCTTTGTCACTTTTTGGAAAGTACTTAGCGTAATTGAACAGTCCTAAGATGATTTCTGCTTTCATTTTCTCAACCACCTTATCAAGCTTCTTGCGATTCGCTGGTGTGTCTGTCAGGTTTGTCCTCTCCCGACAGCGTATACCCATATAATAAAAATCGACAAATAGCATATTGCTCCCTTTGCGCCTTCTGATACTAGCCATCCTATTTCTCCTTATTGTAGTGCCATGGCATTGATGCTACCGGCGATACCAGTGCGCATATCTTTTTCAATCTCTTCCCAAATGTACAAAATCTTACGACCACCGAACGGGCGTATATAATGAATACCCTCGATAAGCACACTATCCTTTAGCTCATTACGGATAGTACGAGGGTTATATTTGATGAGCTCAGAAAGCTCTTGGGTAGTTAGGTAGGTATGTGACATAATAAATTCCTTGTAAGCCAATTAAATAACCAGGTTGTTTTATCGAAATAACAAATAATTCTATGAAAGTAATTTGTTATTCGATAGAAGTACTTTACTAGCTATAGTTAGTTGATGCAAGTACTTTTTTAGTCTATTAAGGAATTATTAATGATTTTATGTAATTTACCAGTGCTACTAGCTGAACGACGTATGAAGGTGGCAGATATAATAAGAATGACAGGAATTAGTAAGTCGACAATGCACAAGATCTATAACGAACAGACTTCAAGAATAGATTTTGACACTATGGATAAAATTTGTGAGGCACTAGATATTGAAGTAGGTGATTTATTTACTTATGTACCTAACGAGTCGCTAGATAAAGAGAAGTAAATTAATCTTGAGAGCGCTTTAGATGATTCAGGGTAGAGGTCAAAAGTGCTACTCTGGAAGGAATGCTAAATAGAGAGCAGGCACAACTTAGGCACAATTTGGGCACACACGTTTTTTGATGACGTTTGCTGAAAGTGAGAAAAGAGGAAATTTGCATCGACGTATAGTTTCCTTTTCCGCTACAGCCTATATTTCACGGACAAAAAAAAGCCCCAATCTTAAGATTGGGGCTTTTCGAATCTGGTAGGCGTAATCGGATTCGAACCAACGACCTCTACC
>NZ_JADQAM010000050.1:0-14711 GCF_022129405.1 Psychrobacter sp. Ps2
GTTCGCTCTTAACAGAGGGTTAAAATACTACTGCGCCCACGAAACGATGTGGTCTTGTGTATTTTACTACCTTGCATACCTGTGTATGTACTGCTAGGATCAACTCTATCATAGTTGGCTAAAAAAAGGATGAGGTAATGTCAGTAATATCAGATGATTTATTTGCAAATAAGATTAAGCAATTACAGGCTCTTAAGAAAGAGATTGATCAGGACAGGCTTGAAGCACATAAAATATTGGGGGAGTGGTTGGCCAACGCATTAGACGATGATGATAATCATGAACTGCAAGCTATTTTTTTAGACGCACACGATAATGAAAAATATGCTCGTTTGAAAAAGCACCGTGAATTTTTGAAAGCAATTGCCAATAAAATACAAAGTAAAGCTGAGGTGGTACCAAGCAGCTTTACACCACCTAAAAACAGTCAGGACAGTGACCACGGTTCATTGCTTGATATTTATTCATCATCACAGTAGCTACTCGAAATCACCTAATTGAAGGTACAGCTGGATCGTCTACTAATTAGCGAAAGGTTAGGAGACGGTTATCGGCTGTTTTAAGCGTTTTAGAATAGCTTTAGCTACCATCGTATCGGACAGAGCGTAAAACGTATATAAGAGTGGTTTCTAGGCTTTTTAGCAACGGTTTGATAAGTGTTTACAGATGTGTCGATAATGGCTACTGAAAATGAAGACAAACTATCTACAAAAAATGAGACTGATATTGAGAATGTGAAAACAGGGTTGTCCAGAATGACAGATGAAGATATTCAAAATATCTTTGACCATGCTTTTGAAGATTTTCAAAGATCCAAGCTTGATCCGAACTATGTGAACGAGGATTAACATCAAGTAAATGGACAATTGCATTCTGAGCTACTGATAAGTTTTATAAGTGATTGGTCGATCAAATTATCATCTTAAATCCGTCGGTTTTTTGGTTTTTTTCCTATTATTTAATATAAAAACATATTTTTTACTTTTAAAGACTTTTAAAGACTTTTAGGACGCTCTCAGACCTTACCAATTAAGGGCTTCAAGATCTATAAAGCTACAATCAGCTAGGTTAATGCTACAATCAGCTAGGTTAATGCTACAATCAGCTAGGTTAAAAGCTACAATCAGCAGGTATTATGCTACAATTAGATAGATTTGAGCATTAAGGCGTAGATATGACTAACCAAGTTGGTTTATATGAGAAGAAATACCCTGCAAATTGGGTTGTTATGCAAAATCGTATTCTACAAGCGTTTTATGAAATGACACTTGATGAAAAACGGTTGCTGTTGCTTGCTAGTTCAGTAGTGCGTTTGATAGATGCCACTGAAAAAGACACTATAGAGATAACCGCGAAAGCATTTGCAGAGGCTTGCAACATTCAAGTGGATTCTGCTTATACTCAATTAAAAGATGCTAGTGAAACGATGATGAGGCGATTTTTTAGCTATAGAAATGAACGCGGTAGCCGTGTCAATGTACAGTGGGTCATCAGATCAATATATGAAGATGGCTATGTGTCTCTATGTTTTACAGATGAAGTGCTACTGATGTTGAAGGTTTTTGATGAAAATAATCCATTCACTAAATATAAAAAAGAAGATGTACTTAAACTGAAGGGTGAATATTCAATAGATATATACCATCTGGCCAAAAAACATGAGGCAATGAGCTCGTGGACAATGTCACTTGAAGAAATTAGAGAGGAGCTAGCTCTTTCTAAATCTTACGAACGTATTAACAACCTAAAAAGTCGAGTCATCAACCCAAGCGTTGAAGAAATAACAGAAAAGTCAGATATTAAAATCACCTATGAAAACGTTAAACGTGGTCGTACCGTCACAGGACTAAAATTTAATGTCAAAGCTAAGCCCACCAAGAAAAAAAGTCTGGAGGACTTAAATCAGAATAATGAGAATAGAGATATACCATCCTTAACCGTCAAACAGATCGACCGTTTTGCGCCTCTATTGGCTAACTATGCCCCATTTGGTAGCTATGCGCCTTCAGGAAAAAGTACCCAAGAAGTGATCAGCTGGTTACACACTCAATTAAGAGATGAAGCTTTTTTAAAGACCCACAAAAAGCACTTACTGGCGATAGGCTATACGTTCCCTAAGCAGAAATCATAATATGAAAAAAGCATGCTTAGTAGTTTTGGCATTACAAATGGTTTATATTGTACGTACATATATAAGCCATTTGTAATGCCATGACGACAACCAATTATAATATCAGGCTCGATCAAGAGCTCAAGGATAGCGCCTTTGCCGTGTTTGAAAGCTATGGATTAACGCCGTCTCAAGCAATCAAATTGTTCTTAACTCAAGTGGCGCAAACCAATACCGTGCCGTTATCCTTTGATTATCAAAAACCCTCTAATCTTAATACGCCGCCACAAACTTCTGCGGGTGATTACGGATTGAGCGGCCAGCGCCATAAATAAATCAGTGTAAAATATCTGTACAGATATAAGTACAGATATGGTATATAATATCAGTCATACAAATAAAGATGACCAAACACGGAGTAATCGTTATGGATGTTGTGAACTACACTGATTTTAGAAAGGGCCTAGCCAAATATATCGATAAGGTAGATACCGACAAATCGCCGATCGTGATTACTAGACAAAACGCCAAACCTGCGGTACTCATGAGTTTAGAAGAGTTTAATTCATATGAGGAAACGCTTCATCTGCTAAAAAGCCCCACTAATGCCAAGCGCCTCAGACGCTCTATAGCCGATGCTAAGGCGGGTCGTTTAATCGAGCATGACATCAATACGGATGACGCATTATTGACTTGTGATGATGAGGTGGACGCTTGATCTTATCTTGGACACAGGATGCGTGGGAGGACTACGAATACTGGCAAAAAACCAGCAAAGAGAAGGTCAAGCAAATAAGTAAGCTGATTAAAGCCATCAAACGTGACCCATTTGAGGGTATTGGTAAACCTGAACCACTCAAACACGATCTGGCAGGCTATTGGTCGCGTCGCATTGATCAAGAGCATAGACTGGTTTATGAGGTTCAAGATGATGCCATTATCATCGTTCAGTGCCGATATCATTATTAAGTAAACAGTGTTAGTTCACAAAAGTGCTTGATCCTAAGAATCAGGCACTTTTTTATTTTCCATTCTGGCTATGTGTCCTAAAACGAACGAGAAAGCTCTGTAGAGACGTCTAAATATATTGGTTAGTATTTCGACCTAAACATTCGATAACAAACCTTATGTGGTCATACGACGCCATATAATTGCTAATGGTGACTATACCTCTGATCACGTTACCACAGAATAAAATAGTTGCTGTTTTATTCTTACCTAAAAATACACGTATATTATTTTGAATTTATATATACAGATTTAACAGATTTATACGTTTTTCGCCAATCCTCTGTAGCGCTTCATTTATAAGTATTACAGGGGATTTTTTTTATTTAAATGACGACGTTAACCTTGTTATAGGTAGACAAATACCTTGTTGTTTTAGTGTATAGGTAGACATTTAGCTTGTTTTAGGTAGACAAATACCTTGTATATGACGAAAAATTATAAAATTTTTCGTCATATATGTTATATTAGTTAAAACCAAACAAATAGGTTAGGATATGACACCTGAAGAAATGCAGGGTTTTCAAGACAAGCTTAGGCAAGACTTTGGCCATACAATCAGGGTACGCGTTGAAAAACCGCTGACACCAGAGGAGCGTGAGGCTTTAATCAATCATATTAGATACACAAGAAATGATTTCAACGCCTCTATTGAGATTATTGAGCCCATTCCTATTGACTTTGATTTTGAGGTATTGCCTTTTGAAGAAGAGATTCAAAAGCCTATACAATCCCCTCAAAATGCAAGCTCAGATGCCAGTAGTACAACATCCGATAAAAAAGACGATAGCAACTGGGTTTATGGACCGAATTGGATTGTGCTACAAAACAGATTATTAAACGCGATTACAGATTTGACGCATAACGAGAGACGACTGATCATGCTTTTATCGCCAAAGGTTCGAGCTGCCGTTGATAAAAATGCTAATCAGCGGACGTTTATGTTGACAGCTTCAGAGTTTGCCAAAGAATATGGGCTCGAAAAAGATGGTACATACCAGCTGCTAAGTGAGTTATCGGATAGTTTGCTACAAAAAGCGTTTTGGTTTTATGATTTCAAAGCAGATGAGGTCGTCAATAGAAAAGGTAGCAGTTGGGTTGCTGAGTGTGAGTATCTAAAGGGTCAAGGGCGAATAGCGGTGACGTTGACAGATACAGTGACTGAGATGTTAACTGTATTTGATAAGTCAAATACGTTCACGAAGTACGAGAGGCGCTATATCGTGGAGCTGGGCTCTTACGGTATTTTAATGTTCGAGCTTGTCAGTAGCTGTTTACACTTGCAGAGTGGTAAAAAAGCGTACTCAGTTGCGTATCTGCGCCAAAAATTCAACTGCACAGACAAGTATGGAAAAATCACAGACTTTAAAACTAAGGTCTTAGATAAAGCCATAGCAGAGGTTGAGAAGCACACACCGCTGAAGGTTAGCTATACAGAAAACAAAATCGGCCGAGAAATCAGTGAAATCGTGTTTTGTATTCGGGACACCAGCAGTACAAGCCTTGAAGATATTGTCAAAGTGTTTAGTCCAGCTGAGATTAAAAAATATGGTTGGAAACTTAAAGACAAGCATGAGGTAGTTAGTAATTTTCCTCAATCGATTAAAACGCCGGTTGAGACACAAAAAGAGATCGAGGCGCGTATGGCAAAACCTGAATACTACGCAGAGTATGTGCGCTACTTAAAAAAATTAACCGACTTTGATGAAAAGCTACATATAAAAAATATGCTCAAAAGAGCCAATTAACAGCGCTTTAACCTCACTTGTGACGCACACATCAAAGGGAGTCGATGATAGTGAACTCGTGCGGTCTCTTATGCAAGGCATATTATAGGATTTAGTAGGGAGTATTATGAGCAAGGTTAGCTATAAAATAGACGAATTACCGCCACTAACTGCTAAGTAGTAAGCAGATTCAGAGCATCTAGCCACGCTTAGCGATGACGACATTGATTTATCGGACATTCCAGAAGTCACCGACTGGTCAGGCGCGATCCGTGGCAGTATCAAATCTCAAGCGTTGTCTACGGAAACCAGTGTCATTAGCCCAAGTATCCTTGCCAAATTCAAGGACAGAGCTAAGCAAACAGGCGGTAACTATCAAGACATGATCAACGATGCCCTAGAAGAATACCTAACCGATCACTAGGCATTAAATAACAAGCACATGACCTCAAGACGACTTGGGGTTTTTTTACACCTTGCATTGTAGTATGTTGTATATTGTATTATACTATATACAACATACTATAATGCACTATCAAGGAATACAAAATCATGGCACTCACCACACAAGATATTCATGCAGCAGCTGACCGATTACAGGAGCAAGGGATAAAGCCGACACTGGCAGAGGTGCGTAAGGCGCTAGGCGGTGGCTCATTCACTACCATTAGTGATGCGATGCAGAGTTGGAAGCGAGAACAGCAGGAAGAGCAAGAGCTGCAACAAGTGGATTTACCTAGCGGTATCACTGAACGCTTGCACACGCTTGGCGCTGATATGTGGCAGACAGCTATTGATATGGCGAACGATAGGCTGTCTAAGGAGCGTGAAGCTCTAGAGGTGGTTAAGGTTAAGGCACAAGCAGAGACGGACGAAGCGCAAGAAGCAGTTAAAACCTTAGAGGGTGAACAAGCAGATCTACTACAGCAGCTGGACGAAGTGGCCACTACTGCGGAGACAGCAACTAAAGCGGCTCAGCAAGCCACAGCTGACCATGATGCTACCAAACAGACGCTATCAGATACTAAGCATCAATTAGAGCTTGAACGAACTAAAGCAGAAACAGCACAATCACAGCTTGTAGAGACACGTAGCGCATTAGATAAGCAATCTGTAGAGCTTACTAGTAGTCTTGGTGAGGTAGCCACGCTTAAAGCTACAGCTGATAGCGATAAAGCAGAGATTGCACGTTTAAAGGCGGAGCTTAAAGCCACTAAGTCAGAGCTAAAGACGGTCACAGCTGAACGCAATGAGATACAAACTGCTACCGCAGAGATCAAAGGAGAGCTAAAGGCGGTAACCTTTGAACGTGATAAGCTATCAGGACTTTATGAGCAGCTGACTCAAATACAGGCTAAACTTGAAGCTGAACATAGTATATTGAATAAGCAATATGGCGAGCTATCGAGCCGTCACCTATCAGAACAAGAACAAGTGACTGTGTTACAAAATAAACTCAAGAAAGCTCAAGATAATCTAATACTTATTCAAAACAAAGATAACGCCTTGGATGTTGATTAAATAAAAGTATTCAAGGTTCCAAGATAAAGAATAGTTATGAGCTAGGAAGAGACTTTACCTAAAGCGTAGATCTCGTTCTATTCACACTAAGCTTATGAATCAACTATGACAATATCGACTCACTGAATAAATGACTGTTGTATAAGAACTATTCTAAATTTTTCTCTGAAGTCTAATAGTATATAGCCTAGTGGGCTATATACTATTTAAATTAGCCTAAGTAAGTTCCGATGCTGATTTTGGAGCCTTGAGCAGATTTCAAGGAACACTCACCCTAAAGCATCTATGAGTATTTTCTAGCATACTCACAAACACTTTAGTGCATTCCTTGGATTTGATGTGATTAGTCATGCCGACTTCATCGCCCATCGCGTCATCAAGACCGTATCACTGTATCAAGCTACGGTTGTTAAGATTACGGCTGATAGCACCGCCTAGACACGCTCTTAACCGCTACTGTGCTGTCATACGCTAGCAAGGGCAATACACCCAATATACCGCTACGATATGCACAAATAACCACTCATTGCGTTGCTCAATATGTCTAGAACCCCCTGTCGAGAGCTTTACCCTTCTGTCAAACGCAGTCGTCGCCTTAGCCTGCCACCCATTTGACGGGTAACGGTTATAAAGAGAGCAGCACGAGGATGTAACGAGCGAACAAGCGGTTTTTAAAATGTATAGTGAATAAAGTTGATATGAAAGCAAATTTTGGATAAAATGCACCTACACGGGCATTTAATGCTGTTCAAATAACGCAGTTCAGGTGCTTATTTGTTCGTTACAGTGTGCGTCAACACGCTGTAACCGTTAGCTATATTTAAAACTAAATGCCTCTGGGAGTCAACTCCCAGAGGCATTTTTTTGTTTGTCATGTAGATTGGGTTTTTATTATCTACTTTTTCATTAGATTGCTTAGGCTTTTTTTGTCGTCATTTAGCGTAGGTATTTCAACCATTTTGAAGTTAGCACTTAGTACATCCTCACAAGACGTTAAGTTTCTGACAATACTGGGATAGTTTACTATGAAGACCGGCTTAGTCGTCAGATGCAAGGTTTTACACGCGCTGTTAAGAAGCGGTAAATCATCTTTCTGAGAGAATACGATAATGAAAAGACAAACCTACACTCCTGAGATTAAAGAACGCGCCGTTCGTATGCTGATTGAAGCATTAAACGATTACACCTTTATGTGGTCATGTCATAAAAAGCACACTAATGAAACTATACTAACCAACATTCAAGACTAAGCTAGGGGTCGTTTGCGGGAGAGGGCGAAATCCTACGCTAAGGCTTTGGCCAACGATATTCTCCGGTAAGATTGATGTGTTCCCAGGGGATAGGAGAAGTCGCTTGATATCTAGTATGACGTCTGTCGCACCTGCTTGATCGCGGCCGCGATAGCTAGATCGCGTTGCTCCTCTTCTCCATCCGCGTTCCAAGCTGCGGAAAGGCACCCATAAGCGTACGCCTGGTCGAGCAGGCGACGCGGATCGACGTCCAGCGCACGAGAGAATGCGTCCGCCATCTGTGCAATGCGTCTAGGATCGAGACAAAGGTCGTCTCTGTCAGCCGGATCGTAGAACATATTGGCGGCGCCAAAGCCCACTTCACCGACCAGACCGACGGGATCTATCACCAGCCAGCCGCGACTGGAGAACATGATGTTTTCATGATGCAGATCGCCATGTAGCCCACGCAGTTCCGAGGCATTGCTCATCATTTGATCGGCTATAATCGCCGCGTGGACGTAGTCAGTTTGACAACCTGCGTTTTGATCATCGCGCGCCCGCTGAAACAAAGCTGCAAAGCGATCCCGGATCGGGAGAAGGGCAGAAGGCAGGGGTTCCTCAGATGCGGCATACAGCTTCGCCATTAGTTCCGCTGCAATTTCGGTCGCCTGGTAGTCGCCGTGCTCGGCAACGATGTGAGAGAGCATTCGCTCCCCGGCATATTCGAGCAACATCAGATTGTTCTCACGACCGAGCAACCGGACTGCTCCCCTCCCATTGCGCCATACCAGATAGTCGGCCCCGCGCAGTTCATCAGCAATGTCTTCTATAGGTTTCAATCCCTTGACGATTGCAGGAGTCCCGTCTGGCAATGAAACTTTCCAAACGAGGCTGGAAAAGGTGTCCGCAATGAGAACAGGTTGCGAAACGTGCCAATGAGCAGGAAAAACAGGCGGCATGAACATCAACCCCAAGTCAGAGGGTCCAATCGCAGATAGAAGGCAAGGCGTTCGCGGTCGGGGGCTTCGATCCCCAATACATTGAATAGGACAGCGAAGGCGCGCTCTGCTTCATCTGGCGCTGCCCAGTTCTCTTCGGCGTTAGCAATCATGAGTGCCAAATCGGCATAGCGATCTGCTGTTCCGAGCCGCCCAAGGTCGATCAGACCCGTGCATTGAAGAGTTTTAGGGTCCACCATGAAGTTCGGCATGCAGGGATCACCATGGCAAACAACCATATCGGTGCGCTCTTGGTCGAGCCGCACCGGTAGCTCTCGTTCGACACGAGCCAAAAGATCGAGCTGCGGCGTACTCTTGTCCTCGTCCGGTAAGAAGTCGGGATTGACGGCATTGCGGGACACCACATCAACGGCGCGTCCGAACATTCGCGACAGCCTGCGCTCAAACGGACATTGATCAACCGATAGGCTGTGAACAGCGCCAAGTTGCTGCCCCATTGACGGCCACGCTTTGAGCAAATCCGCTCCAGACAGATCAGCCGCCGGTACTCCCGGAATTGCCGTTATCACCAAGCATGCACCCTCCTGTTCCTCCTGCCAGTTGATGACCTCGGGGCAAGCCACACCTCGACCTTTGAGCCAAATGAGGCGGTCACGCTCTCCAGCGAGCTCACCGCGGCGGGAAGCAGGTGCGATTTTCGCGAAGGCATGCCCGTCACCACGTCGAAAAACAAAATCACCAGATTCTCCGCCTCTGACAGGCAACCAGTCAGAATGCGATTCACCAAAAAAAATATTAGTTCGATTCAATGGAGGTTCCTTCAGTTTTCTGAGGCTTTGTTGCACAAAGATTTGAAATGCAAAGCGCCCCTAATTGATCCAAATTTAAGGCGTAACTTGGGTAAGTGGGCGACCTAATTCCGTAAATCTGTTAAGGACTGCTACACGTGCATGGATCTCATTCACCTGACTAGGAAAGCTTCTTGCCATTAATTTATCGCCTAATAATTTGATGCAATGCATCTTGGTTTCCACCAAACTGCGGCGATGATAGCCTGACCATTTTTTCCATAATGTCCTGCCTAAATGTTTAACTGTTCGAAGTAATTCATTTCGCTCTAGCGAGCTACTCTTTGTATCTTTCCATGGTTTCGCATTTTTTCTAGGTGGAATCACCGCATGCGCTTGCCGATCTGCAATGACCTGACGGCATTGCTTGGTGTCATAAGCTCCATCGGTATAAACAGAGTCAATCTGCTCATCTTGTGGAATCTGATTAAGTAAATCACCAAGCACCTGTGAATCACTGACATTATTGGTTGTGAGCTGAATAGCGCGTATTTGTAGGGTTTTGGCATCTATACCAATATGTAGTTTACGCCATTGGCGACGATATTCAGCTCCATGTTTCTTGCGTTTCCATTCGCCCTCACCTAGAAACTTCATGCCTGTAGAGTCTACGAGTAGATGCAGCCCATCGCTACTTTTTTGGTAGCTGATTGCAATATCAATATGCTTTTGTCTTCTACAAAGCGTACTGTAATCTGGTGCGGTCCAATTTAATCCGCAAAGTTTAATCAGACTTTGCACAAAGCCAGTGACCATACGTAAAGACAAACGGAATAGAGATTTAATCATTAAGCAGCATTGGATAGCTGCGTCGGAGTAGGTTTGATTTCGCCCTTGTTTGCCTTTTGATGGAGCATACCATTGCGTAGCAGGATCAAACCAAATGGCAATATTTCCGCGACTCATGAGTGCTCGGTTATATGCGGGCCAATTGGTTGTGCGGTAGATTTTGTGTGTAGGCTTCTTCATTTGAAAATTATATCGCTGAAAAAGCCTTTACAGATAGGTTTGTGCAACAAAGCCCCATCGAGGTGAAACCGGCTGTGAGCGCGGGTTCAAGCATATAGCCCGACAGGCGCGTATCCTTGCCGATCACGACACGATGGCGGTGGTCACCGCGACGAAAGACACGGCCAGCCGCCATGCCGACGCGCAAGGCGGTTTCCGCCGTCATCGCGCCTTCGTTGGCTTTGCCACGAATACCGTCTGTGCCGAAATATTTGCGCACCATAAGGTCGATTATCCTGTCGTCGGGTCGCCCTCAAAGGGGACATGCCTGCTGAACCGCGAATATAGAGAAATATCCCGAATGTGCAGTTAACGAATTCTTGCGGTTTCTTTCAGCGCCGCCAATACCGCCAGCCCGTCGCGCAAGGGGCGCGGCTCGTGTGTGCGGATGAAGTCAGCTCCACCTGCGGCGGCGGCAAGCTCTGCAGCGAGTGTCGCGGCCCCGACATCCCCCGGACCACGGCCTGTGAGCGCGCGCAGAAAGGATTTGCGCGAAACAGACAGAAGCACCGGCAAATCGAAGCGCAGCCGCAATTCATCGAACCGCGCCAGCACCGAGAGCGAGGTTTCGGGAGCAGCCCCCAGAAAAAACCCCATGCCGGGATCAAGGACAAGGCGGTTGCGTTTGATACCGGCACCCGTCAGCGCCGCGATGCGCGCGTCAAAGAACGCCGTAATGTGATCCATGATGTCGCCAGCGGGTGCCTCGCGCCGATCTGCCTGCCCGTCTTGCACCGAATGCATAACGACGAGTTTGGCAGATGATTTCGCCAATTGCGGATAGAACGCAGCGTCTGGAAAACCGCGAATATCATTGAGATAGGCCACACCACGCGACAAGGCATAGGCTTGCGTCGCGGGTTGATAACTGTCGAGCGAGACGGGAATGCCATCTGCCTTGAGCGCGTCCAGCACCGGCGCGATACGCGCGATTTCTGTGTCGGACGAAACAGGCGCGGCGTCGGGATTGCTGGATGCCGGACCGAGGTCGATCACATCTGCCCCCTCGGCCATCAGCTTACGCGCCTGCGCAATGGCTGCGTCTGGCGCCAGATACCGGCCTCCATCGGAGAAACTGTCCGAGGTTATGTTGACGATGCCGAAAATGATGAGCGATTTATTCATGGGGGCTTCTATAATAATCTCTGTACACGACAAAAATAGATAACTCATTGAAATAATGTCACAATAATTGTTTTCTAACGACGAATACTATGACACATCTCAATGAGTTATATCTTATCTTAAACAAATCTCTAAAATGGAACAAGTCACATTTAAAGTGCTTTGCGCTCATCATGCTTGTGATTATTTTAAAGCAAACATGTAATCTTTCTTCTGCATCTAAAGCCTTGCCCATCAAGTGTTTACCACAATCATTTTATCGACGTATGCAGCGCTTCTTTGCAGGTCAGTATTTTGATTATCGTCAAATTTCTCAGTTGATTTTCAATATGTTTTCATTCGACCAAGTGCAACTGACTTTAGATAGAACCAATTGGAAATGGGGAAAACGAAATATTAATATCCTGATGCTCGCAATCGTTTATCGTGGAATAGCGATACCTATCCTTTGGACATTGCTTAATAAACGTGGAAATTCAGATACGAAAGAGCGTATTGCTTTGATTCAACGCTTTATAGCCATTTTTGGTAAAGACCGTATTGTGAATGTGTTCGCAGACAGAGAGTTTATCGGTGAGCAGTGGTTTACATGGTTAATTGAACAAGACATCAACTTCTGCATTCGTGTTAAAAAAACTTCATTGTCACCAATCATTTAGGAAAGAATCATAAAATTAGTGATTTATTTCGCCATCTTAAAGTTGGTCAAATTGAATGTCGTAAACGACGGATTTTGGTTGGTCGGGTGAAACTATATATAAGTGCACTACAGTTAGAAAATGGAGAGCTTTTACTCGTCGTTTCTCCTCAGTTTAATGCCAATGCTATTCAGGATTATGGCCGCATGCCGAAAATTCAGATGCTCGGCGACGGCGATGAACTGAACAAGGGAAATGAGCGGTATCCTGCCAGACAGGATACCGACATTCACGAGGTTTCGATGGTTAGTGCGCCGCATCGGAGCGGGCCTGCTACCAGTCGTCGGTTAGACGACTGGCGACTTCTCGGTGGCAGCCCCACGGAGCCGAAGGAGCACCAGCCCCAACGAAACCAGTACCGCCATCGCCGTGGCGTAACAGATCACGGGCCACGCTGTGTCACCGTTTAAAAGTGCCACCGCCAATGTCCCGACAATGCTGACTATCAGGCTTTGAACGCAGAAGTAGAACGCGACCGCTGATCCCGCGATGTCGTCGAACTCTGCCAAAGCGCCGTTCGCGGTAACGGACACCGTGAAGACAATACCGACCGCGACAACCCACATCGGTAGGATGAAGGTGAGGAATGACGGCGAGCCGTAAAGTTCGCCGATCCCCAACAGGACCGCTCCGCAAACAAGCAACGCCATCCCACGCGCCACGCATCCTGCGATGCCCCATCTGGCGACAAAGGACTTCGCGAAACGGGTTGTCACGATCATTACAAGCGCGACAGTGGCGAAGGCAAAGCTGAATCCGATCTCGGAATATTCCGCTTGGCCTATGAGCACACGGGGAGCCGTCGAGAAGAAGACGAAGTAGGTGCCCATACCGGCGCTAAAGCCGACAGTGTAAACCCAAAAAGCCGGACTCGCGAAGATCGGCAAGACAGATCGGCGCGTCTTGACTTGATCCAGAGGGCGGGTTTCGTGCCACCTGAAACCCGCATTTAGGAGTGCGAGCATCGCCAGTATAGCCAAAGTAATGAATATCGCCTGCCATCCCAAGAACTCGCCGATCAATACTCCGGCGATAGGGCCGAGCGCAGGCACGAACGCCAGCATCGAACTGAAAAGGCCGTAGATGACGACACCCTCAGGACGGTTGGCATAAACGTCGCGAACCGTCGCGAACGTCGCCACCAGCATGGCCGACGCGCCCACTGCTTGAAGTAGACGGAAAGCGACAAAGGCCGGTGCAGTTGAAGACCAAGCTGCTCCCAGAGACGCAATGACGAAAGCCGTTGCGCCCGCAAGTAGAATTGGCCGTCGCCCGATTCTGTCTGAGAGCGGACCAAAAATCACCTGGCCCACGCCGAGCATCACCATATAGAGGCTCAACGTGAGTTGGATCATAGCGGGCGTCGTGTTCAGGATGCCGGGCATCGCTGGAACGACAGGGAGATAAATATCCATCGCCAGTGAAGCGAGGATGTCGAAAGGAGCCATCAGCAGCAGTGCTGCCGGCAGCGTATAGGCCCACGCGGGGCGTGTGGTGGTCATGACGAATTAACCCTCGATTAAGGAATACCGGGCGACGTCTGCTCGTCAGCAATCAGATGAGACTAGCCTTACAGAGCGCCGCAACAACAATACTGGTTGTTGCGGCTTACTTGTCTGCTGACTTGGAATTTCCCATCTGATTACTCCACGCTTACGAATATGAATTGCTACATTTTATCCGATTATCTTTTGCTTCGCAATGCGGCATGGGCGCACTCAGCGTTCCAGCCCCCTCTGCCGCCCTAACTGCCACGACACCGACCCGCCCTGCACGATGCCCATAACCTCGCGGCCGAGTTGGCGGTCGATGATCGGCCGCCACGGGACAAGGGTGAACTCATGGGATTTCTCGACCACGGCGAACTTGCCGCTCGATAGATGCACGGTTCCGGTAAACTTGCCGCTGACGCTCTCGCCGTCCGTGGCGGCGCGGAACGGCAGGCCCTTACTCAAAGCCATATCCGATCCGACGCCGGCTACCTCGCGCTCCCGCAGGATGGCGAGAAGGTTGCGCCGGTAGAAGACGCGGCTGTCCCGGCTGCGGGTGGCGTCGCCCTGTTCGATATGGTGCTCGCGGCGCTGGTCCATGGCTTCGCGGACTTGTTGCCCGAAGCCGGTTGGCGCAAGGTCGGCCGTCTCGCCGTGGATCAGCCGCCGGTCCAGCCAGGTCGCGCCGTCCGATCCGATCTGTTTGTTCAGATCGACCGGGGAAAGGACGCGAACGCTGGCCTGACTGTCTCGGCCGGCGTCATGGGCGGCGGCACGGCTGACCAGATCATCGGGGATGCGCCATTGGTCGGCGTCGATCCGCTCGACGATACCGGCCCGGCGTAGCGCCTCCAGCCGGCGCACATGGGCATCGACATAGCCCTCATAGTCGCCGCCTGGAACGCGGCACGTATAGGAAGAATAAACGCCCTTTTCACCCAAGTCCAACAGCTTTGGACCGCAGTTGACTCTTTCGACACCCCTG
>NZ_JADQAM010000057.1:0-14653 GCF_022129405.1 Psychrobacter sp. Ps2
AGCAGAGTTATGAAAATACGGTCGCTCTTGCTTGTGCTTATATCTGGCTCAAATTATGAATGTTCAACACGCCCTAAATAAAATGATAGTGACTGAGTATTCATACTCTAACTTCTAATTTTCTATATAAAGTATTTTTTTAAAACCAACCTGCTAACAAGTAGCAAGTTGGTTTTAAATCGATTGTCATTAATTAGGATTATATTCTCTCAACGCCGCAATACGGTCATCAAGCGTGGGGTGTGAGCGGAATAGATTAGCAATACTAAATCCCTGCGTTTGCCCTGATGAGATTGCAAACGCTTTCATACTCTCAGGCATTTGGTCGGGGCGCTGTGCAGAAGGACGAAGCGCATCAAGCGCACTGATCATTTTTTCGCGGCTGGCCAATTTTGCGCCCATTTGATCCGCACGGAATTCACGTAAGCGTGAGAACCACATCACGATGGCAGACGCCAAAAACCCAAGCAGAATATCCATCACAATACTAGTGATAAAGTAACCGATACCTGGGCGGTCACTAGTGTTTTTAAACACAGTACGGTCAACGAAACTACCTACAATACGTGCAAAGAACATTACAAAGGCATTTACGACCCCTTGAATGAGGGCAAGGGTTACCATATCACCGTTAGCCACATGACCAATCTCATGTGCCAATACGGCCTCGACTTCATCTTGATTCATATTTTGTAGTAAGCCAGACGACACTGCTACTAGGGCTTTATTTTTATTCCAGCCAGTCGCAAAGGCATTTGGCTGCGAATTATTAAAGATACCAACCTCAGGCATACCGATATTTACGGCTCGCGCTTGTTTGGCGACTGTATCAACTAACCATTGCTCAGTCGCGTTGCGTGGAGATTCTATCACCACCGTACCAGTGGATCTTTTAGCCATCCACTTTGATATAAATAGCGATACCATCGAGCCGACCATACCGTAGATACCACACATAACAGCAAGGCTAATGTAGTTAAGACCACCTGCGCTGTGTACACCACCGATTCCAAAAAACCTCGACAATATACCGAACACAATGCTAAATACCACAATCACTGCTAAGTTGGTTAATAAAAATAATCCAATACGCATCATGATGCTAACTTCCTATTTACAATGTCGGTATGGCCTCGATAGACGGTTATCTAAGAGGTTTGTTTGTTATGATAGATTTTACTGTGATTTTGACTGTAATGTCAGCCAAAATAGTCTTTTATAAGAGGTGACAGAGATAGGGTGATTATTTTGGGGAATGCTGTACCATATCTGACTGGGTTTATTACGGTCGAGGAGTAGTGATTTTTGACAGAATTAAAGACGGTTGGGCTATTTGCGCTTACTGCATTGGCTGAGATTGCAGGATGTTATCTGCCTTATCTGTGGCTGCGAGAAGGCAAGTCAATCTGGCTACTGATACCTGGTGCGCTGAGTTTGGTCGCGTTTGTTTGGCTGCTGTCATTACATCCGACTGCTGCGGGCAGGGTCTATGCTGCATATGGTGGTGTTTATATATGCATGGCGATTTTATGGTTGTGGACGGTCAATGGTATACGACCAACCATGTGGGATATAGTGGGTTCGGTAGTTGCGCTATTAGGAATGGCGATTATTATGTTTGCGCCGCGTGGAGCTTAATAAAAACCTAAGCTTAATTAAAGACAGGGCTTAGCTAAAAGCCAATGACGAACCAAAAAAATACCAATCAAACGGTTAGGTCAGATTGGTATATTGATCTATCGATTATTAATGTTTGCCTAAGATGCTACCGTTGTCGTCTTTCTTGGCTTGTTTGGCAGCTTTCTTCTCTTTAGCAGTCAAAAGGGGCTTTTTCTTAACGTTCTTCTTACTATCTTGACCTTTGCTCATCATCGTTTCCTTTTTTACAGCACACTACTCATTACGCAAAGTTAAGCGAATTCAAGACAGTGTGAATACAGCTAACATAGCTGTTTACTTAATAGAGTATAGGCTTAAGCTTTAGTAATAGATAGCGCTCGCACAATTCGTCTACGATTCAAGTATCATTCAAATTCTTTATGTTTACGGTTAGTCCTAGTTCATCAATTGATTCGTTCAATCAATCATTGTATTAATAAGTGCTTACTTACGGATACATGGCGATTTGCTATAATGAGCCATAAACCGATTCACAAACGCGGCAAACTCTTATTTATTAACATTTAGCACCATAGTGCTTACTGTTTTGGTCAAATTATTATGCGTATTCGTAAACTGTTCAAATTTGAAAATGCTCACATCGTTCGTAATTGTAGTTCTGAGCGTTGTAAGCATTCGATTCATGGTCACAGCTATCAGATTGAGCTGATCCTTGAGGCCACTCGTTTAGACCATGGGCAAATGGTTTATGACTTTGGCCTACTAAAATCTTCTATCAAAGACATTATCGATAGCTTTGATCATGCCATTTGCTTTTGGAACAAAGATGATCCTGAGTATGTCGCAGCGTGTAAGAAATTTAGCGCACGTTGGATCAGCCTACCAGTTTCGCCATCGGCAGAGCAGTTTTCACGAGTGATATTCTTTTGGGCACAAGAAATACTACGTCAGACACAAATGCAAAATGGTGAAGCAGATGTCAGCGTGTACTCAGTGATTGCCCATGAGACGGCGACAGGGTATGCGCAGTGTTTTGCTGATGATGTTGCAAACGCTCAAATGGGTAAGCTAGTTTTAGAGGACTTTGAATTCAGTGAGCAGGTTCGTGCTGAGTGGACTGACTCTGAGCTGTATGCCAAGCTGATTCGCGGTGAAAGCTTTACCAATCCAACCGTAACCATGCAGGTACAGACAGAGCAGGTTCAGCCTAATGTGTGATGGTCAATCTATAGAAAATGGCAAATACTTAAAGACTCTGATATTAAACTCTGAGCAAGATACTCAATCATTGGCTGAGCAATTAGCGACATTACCACTGACAGGTAGCGTGTGGCTGGCAGGGGACTTGGGCGCTGGTAAAACGACATTGACGCGTTATTGGTTACAAGCGCTTGGTCATACAGGTGCGGTAAAAAGTCCAACCTATACCTTGGTTGAGCCTTATAGTATTCAGCGAAAAGATGGTTCGATCAAGCCGGTTTATCATGCAGATTTATATCGTCTCCAAGATCCAGAAGAACTGTCTTTTATTGGATTTGACGAGTATCTTGATGAGCCTGAAGCGTTAGTCATCATCGAATGGGCTAGCCGCGCGGATAGCTATTTGCCACCGCCTACGTTATTCATCGATATGACCCAAAGTGTAAGCGATGATAACGACACTGAAGCACGCCAAGTGCAGTTGAAAGTGTCAAAGGCAGGTCAAGCGCAGGGTTTGGATCTATCGCAACTTAGCATCTAAATGAATATCTAAATTACACCAATCGCTACTTTCCAAAAATATGACATCTATAAATGCCAGATAATCATCCTAATACCCGTATTAAAAAACTATCGCCGTTGCTAATCAATCAATTAGCAGCAGGTGAGGTGGTGACCCGTCCAGCAGCGGTGGTCAAGGAGTTGCTGGAAAATGCCATCGATGCTGGTGCGACCAATATTGAGGTGCGCATCACTCAAGGTGGTATGGGCCTGATTGAGGTAGTGGATAATGGGGTCGGCATTCATCCTGATGACATGGTTATGGCCATCACTCGTCATGCGACCAGTAAGGTTGCTGACGTTGCTAATTTGCATGGTATTACGACGCTAGGTTTTCGCGGTGAAGCGTTAGCGGCGATGGCTGCTGTCTCGCGTTTGACCTTAATCAGTAGTCATGATGATAGTGGCATTGGCCGTCAATTACAGGTCGCTGGCGTATTGGATGACACACCGAAACTGTTACCAGTTGTCCATAACCGTGGTACCACGATTGTCGTAAAAGATTTGTATTTTAACGTGCCTGCCCGCCGTGGCAACCTAAAATCTATTGCTACTGAATTCGGTCATATCGAAACCATTGTCCGTGAAGTCGCACTGGCGCGTGCCGATGTTGCTTTGACACTTTTTCATGACAATAAACAGCGTCTATCATTATCTGCAAGTGCTACGAGTATTAGTGGTAATAATGACAGTCGTTTGCCACTACCGCGGTTGGAACAAGCGACTGGTATGGCATTGATAGATAATGCATTAGCAATATCGATAGATTTGTCGAGTCTGGTACAGTCGTCTGTAGAGTATGATAGTAGCAATGCTAATCAAGCAGCGATTAGTGGTTGGTTATGGCCATTGCATTATGAAAAATCTGACTTACCAAAGCTGATTTATGTAAATGGCAGACTGGTAAAAGAAGCGTTAATTAGCAATCAAATACGTCAACTGGCACAAGGTGCGCAGCTAGCAGGTATGGGGTATGCACTGTATTTTGATTTGCCAACGCAATGGTTAAATATCAATGTGCATCCATCTAAACAACGTATCAAAATCAGTCCATTGAATAATATTATGGCGCACTTAGGCCATACAGTTCGTACGCAGTTGAAAACGATCGATGTAACTAAATTTGGGCTTGGAATTGAGTCTGCATCTGAATCTGTACCGAAGCCAGAAGCTGATAGCCAATACATATCTGCGGAACGGGCAAATAATGATGCTTCTTTAAGTCGTTCTTCTGAAGTGCCCATCTCAAGTAGTCAGTCTAGCAATAACCAAAGGCAGAATAATCAAGTAGAATCTACTAGACAGTCTTATCAGTCTACTGCAAACCAATCACTTTCAAGTAAGCCTTTATTGCAAGAGTCATTGCGATCTCATATCAATGAGCGATCAGACCAAAGTAACAATAGTAACAACAGTAACAACAGCACGTCACATTATTCCGCTGTAGCAGTTCCCTATGCATTTTTGCCGATTTGCTTAGATATCATTAATGATTTAGAAGCTGTTGACATGGACTTAAACACAGATGATACCAAGCTACCTTGGTTATTATTTTATCACCAAGGGCAGTGTGCACTGATAAGTGCTAAAGACTGGCAGTTTAAAGTAAGCCAGTTGTTCGAATCACTTACCTCTAGTCATCAAGTATTCAAAAAAGATAGATTGCCAAGCAGTGCTACTGAGATTAATCAGCAACTTATAACGGTCAATACGCAAATGTCTGCGCAAGATTCAATAGTTTTTGCAAATGATCTTACTGAAATAATCATGAACAATGCTATTAAAGCGATAGACAGTCACCTCTTAGTAAAGCTAATGCTATCCTGAATATCTGAAAATAATTACAACATCTTAAAGCAATTAAACCAATCGATATCTGAGTTATCCATATATTATGAAAGGCCACTTTATGCAACATTCGTCTGATAGCCTACCTCACAAGCTGGCGGATAATAGCGTGGTTTGTCTTATGGCACCAACTGCTAGCGGCAAGACATCACTGGCATACGAGCTATACGATACAGGTCGTTTTGAATTAATTTCTGTGGACTCAGCGCTGATATATCGTGACATGAACATTGGCACAGCCAAGCCAACAGCGGCTGAGTTGGCGCGTTATCCACATCATTTGGTCGATATCATCGATCCTACGCAAAGCTATAGCGTGGCTGAGTTTGTCAGTGACGTTGCCCGCCTCATTGACGAGTGTCATAGAAATGGCAAGATACCATTATTAGTAGGCGGTACCATGATGTATTACATGGCGCTACTCGATGGGTTGTCTCCTGTGCCTGATAGCGATGACAGCGTACGGGCGAGCGTAGAGCAGTGGCGTCAAGAAGAAGGTATTAGCGCTCTATATGATTATTTGGGGAGTATAGACCCTATAAGTCATGAGCGCTTGAATGCTACTGATACTCAGCGTATCACGCGAGCAATTGAAGTCTATCTACAAACACATATTCCAATAAGTGACTGGCAGCGCAAGCCAAAGCAAGCATTGGCACATAATTCGAATCAGCAATGGCATGCGCTATCGGTAATGCCAGATCGTCCATGGCTACATAATCGTATCGAACAACGTCTAGATATCATGTGGAATGAAGGGCTAGTGGCTGAAGTCATAGACTTACTAAAAAAGTATCCGCTCACGCCTAATATACCTTCGATGCGCTGTGTGGGCTACAGGCAAGTACTAGAATACTTGGTGCATATTGAGCATCCGATATTTGATGAGACTCATCTAGATAAAGCTCAATTTTATGAAGCTTTTGGAAAGCATACAGCTGTCAACGGAGAAAAAGAAATCTCAGATAATGTTGCTCAGTCAGCTACTCAACCAAATATGGCTAACCAAGAGACCGAGGCGCTTGCTTGTCAGGAAATGCAAAATAAGGCATTATATGCTACAAGACAGCTAGCAAAACGTCAGTACACATGGCTAAGAAAGGTAATGCAATTGCCTAGCGCATCATCGAATGGGACAGTAGAGTTTGAGGGCGGGGCTGATGCTAGCAGTCGTATGATATTACAAACGTTTGAAACCATGGCCGAAGCACGAGAGTACTTGTCTTAAGGTGCAATGATAGCTAACACAATTAGTTTCAAAAATTGACATAGATAGCTGTTATAATTTGGCTCAGTGCGTTGAGCCTTGTTATGATGTCTGGTTTATAGACTTTTGTAGACAGAAAGTATTAACGAAACAACTAGTTACTTAATTATTTACAATAATAACGTATTCGCGATAAAGTGGAATCACTTAAGAGCAATGAATATTTATTTAGATACGTTTTATAAAGAAAACACCTTATTGTATCTACCTTTTAGCCATTATAATTAAATTAACACTTAAAATAATTGGCACTCAAAACATAACTATATAATATTTAGGAGAGATTTCATGTCAAAAGGACAAACTTTACAAGATCCGTTCTTGAACTCGCTGCGCAAAGACCGCATTCCTGTCTCTATTTTTTTGGTAAATGGTATTAAATTACAAGGCCAAATTGAATCATTTGATCAATATGTTGTTCTCCTGAAAAACACAGTGAGCCAAATGGTATATAAGCATGCCATTTCAACAGTCGTGCCAGCACGTAACCCGCGTAGTAGTACGACGACAGGTACAAGTGCTCAGCCTCAAAGCGCAGCACCGACTGGATATCAAGGCGGTGGCTTTGAACGTGGTAGTAATCCTGCTGCTGGTGGCTTTGAAGAGCGCGGATTTGCATCGAGTCGTAGTGGATTTAATCGCGGTGGTTTTAGCCAAGGTCAAGATCGTGGTTTTGAACGCGGTAGTTTCGGTCAAGGTCAAGAGCGCGGGTTTGAGCGTGGTGGCTTCGGCCAAGATCGTGGGTTTGATGCCACGGTAGATAACACCGGCTTTGAAGATAAGCCAAACGACGGTTCTAATGATAGCAATAGCTAACGTATTGAATTAATCGAGCGTGTTGTCTGAAAAAACATTAAGACATGATTTATTCGTTTAAAACCTGCTAATAATAGTGGGTTTTTTTTGTATAGATAGCAGCAAGCTCTTTTATTCCGTATGCAGCACTATATTAGTGTAGATTTTGTAGACTATTACTAATATGAAACATAGTGTAGTAAAATAGCGTATTGATTCATTATAAAAATAGAGCGGATTCATGAGTGATACCAAAAACAACTTAACCCATGAGCAATTTATTACCACTGCTATCGAGGCCATTAATACAGAGATATCTGCGTTAGCACTGCTAACAGAGCAGATTGACGACAGATTTGCACAAGCATGTGACATCATCCTGACTTGTAAGGGTCGAGTGGTGGTCACGGGCATGGGCAAATCAGGATTAATTGGACGCAAGATAGCAGCGACTTTTGCCTCAACGGGTACGCCTGCTTTTTTTATGCATCCTGGTGAAGCAGGGCATGGCGACTTGGGAATGCTTGTGAAAGGTGATGTACTGCTTGCTATTTCAAACTCAGGTGAGTCAGATGAAATCAAGATGCTACTGCCAGTTGTCAAACATCTAAATATCCCTCTCATCAGTATCAGTCGTGATAAGCGCGGTATGTTGCCACGAGCAGCTGATATTGTATTGACGCTCGGTCAGTCGCAAGAGGCTTGTCCACTTAATCTAGCGCCTACCTCCAGTACGACGGCTACTTTAGCGCTTGGAGATGCATTGGCGGTTGCTTTAGTACATGCACGTAATTTTACTTCTGAAGATTTTGCATTATCCCATCCTGCTGGTGCCTTGGGTCGTCAGCTATTGACGCGTGTTGAAGATTTGATGCATACCAACTCAGAAGACTTACCATTGATTCATCAGCAGGCCCCATTGCAACAAGCTTTATTTACCATGTCTGCCGGACGATTAGGCATGACAGTAGTGACTGATGATAACAATAAGGTCGTCGGTGTGTTCACAGATGGTGATTTGCGCCGAGGGTTAGAAAAAGGCATCGATCTACAAACGCCAATGCATGAAGTAATGGTCAGTAATCCACGTCATATCAGTAAAACGATGCGTGCGTCAGATGCGCTAAGTGTTATGAATGAGAGTGGTATTAGCCAGTTATTGATCATTGATAATGAAGATCGTTTAGAAGCTATTATTACCGTGCATGATTTGCTACAAGCTGGGGTCAAATAAGGTTTGTGAGTTGCCGTTGAAATAGTTAAGCTATATAGAATAACGCTTCGAAAATAAATATTAAAAAGAGACAAATAATGCAGGACTTGATACAGAAAGCCGGACAAGTAAAACTATTGGTCATGGATGTCGATGGTATTTTATCCAATGGTCAAATCATCTATGATGCCAATGGTGTTGAGACCAAAGCGTTCTCAGTACATGATGGTGTGGGTGTTAAGTCTTTAGCCCGTTACGGTATTTTGACAGCCATTATTACCGGTCGTAGTAGTGCAATGGTGAATAAGCGCGCAGCAGAAATGGGCGTCAACCATGTGGTTCAAGGCCGTGATGATAAATTAATCGCATTAAACGAGCTGCTATCGTCTTTAGATCCTGCCCTGAATATCACTGCTGCCGACTGTGCCTATATGGGCGATGATTTACCGGATATCAAAGCAATGCAAACAGTAGGATTCGCGGCAACCGTACCTAACGCGCATGCTGAAGTTATCAAGCGCAGTGACATGGTAACGACTCGTGCTGGCGGTACTGGTGCAGTGCGCGAGATATGTGACCTTATTTTAAAAGGTCATGGACATTATCAAGACTTTATCGCGCATTATACGCTTGATGAGGCGCAAACTCAGGATAACCAGTCGTGAATACACGTGTCTTAATTGTATTAGCCTTAATTATTGCTGGTATCGCAGGTTGGTTTTTTCAGCAGCAAGGCGACGTAACGCCGCCAGTCAATATTGAAACAACAGATGTCGATTATGAAGCCACTGATATCAAAGCCGTGCAGACCAATGAACAAGGTGAAACCGAATACGAGCTTACCGCTGAGTCTTTGACGCATAATCCTGAGACCAATCAGGATGAAATGTCAGGCATTACCATGAATTGGGAACCATCTGCAGAGCAACGCTATCGTATTCAAGCGGGCAGTGCAGCTATTAGTCAACAGACAGGGGAGCTTAGTTTATCAGGTGGATTTACACTGGTGAGCGAAGGCAATAAGAGTACCCCTGAGATCGAACCGATAAAAGTGACTGGTAGTACGCTAAAAGGTAATACGAAATCAGGCAAAGTATACAGTGACGCGCCTGTGAAAATCGAACAAGGCATGAATCGATTTGAAGCCTCTAGTATGACTGCCAATCTTGAAACGGGTGAATATGAATTTGGCCAAGTTGCTGTTGCCTTTTCTCCATCTGAACGCCAAGACAAAGCATTGTTTTAATCAAAGTCTTTCTTATTTACTGTGTCAAAAAATAGCAGCTAGCATAAAGTTTGCAAATCCTACCACCTATTATGAAATGAGTTATTTATATGAAACTTAAATTTTTGCCTACTTTACGCGCATCATCACTCTGCTTGCACAAATTGCGCGCACTGCCAATGGTGATGTTGTTGGCGCTACCGCTATATAGTCATGCATTGCCATCAGATTCTAATCAGCAGATCAAATTGCTAGCGGATAAAGCCACTTATAGTGAGCGTACCGGCGTGACCAGTTATGCAGGTAATGTCATTATTACTCAAGGTACGTTTAAGATGACGGCCGACAATATCACGGTCAATCTATCTCAGCAGCGTAGCATTAACTCAGCGGTAGCAACTGGCCGTCCAGCGACTATGCAGCAAGTAGTCACACAAGAAAAAGGCTTGGCAAAAGGGCAGGCTAACAAGATTGACTACAACGCAGTGTCTGGGATTATTACGCTAACTGGCAATGCAAAACTGGTTCAGAATGGTGCAAGCTTCGCTGGTAATGTTATCCGTTATAGCCTAAAAGCAGGTGATGTTGAAGCGACTGCTGGCGGCAATCAGCGCGTTGAACTGGTATTCCCGCCTAACAATGGTACAAACCAAAGTGGCGTACGTTAATCCAAATAAACAGGCTATGAGTAAATAAGTCTGCCTTTAGCAATGCTTAAATTTTGTGAAAGTAAGAGTAAGTTATGAGTGATGATAAAAATCTAGACCTATCGGCATCAAACACCAATACGGCGCCTGTCGCTCGATTGACTATGCAAAATTTAGGCAAGCGCTATGGAAAGCGTTGGGTAGTCAAAGACGTTTCATTTTCTGTCGAACAGGGTCAAGTCGTCGGACTGTTGGGGCCTAACGGTGCTGGTAAAACGACAAGCTTCTATATGGTGGTGGGACTGGTCAATATGGATAAGGGCCGCGTTACGTTAGGTAAAATGGATTTATCTAAATACGCAATGCATGAGCGAGCGCGTGCGGGTATCGGCTATCTACCACAAGAAGCATCAATCTTTCGTAAATTATCTATCGAAGATAATATCTTAGCTATCCTACAGACTCGTACAGAATTAAGTAAAGCTGAACAGCAGCAAGAACTTGAAAAGTTGATTGGCGAGTTCCATTTAGAACATGTGCGCAAGTCTCAGGGTATGAGCGTGTCAGGCGGTGAGCGTCGTCGCTGTGAGATTGCGCGAGCATTGGCTGCTGATCCTAAGTTTATCTTATTGGATGAACCTTTTGCAGGGGTAGATCCTATCTCTGTTGGCGATATTAAAGATGTTATTTTGACGCTTAAAAATCGCGGTATTGGCGTTTTAATCACCGATCATAATGTTCGAGATACACTGGCTATTTGCGAAAAGGCTTATATTGTATCAGAAGGCGCTATCATTGCAGAAGGCACTTCAGCTGAAGTGTTAGAAAATGATTTAGTAAAATCTGTTTATCTAGGTAAAGACTTCCAGGTATAAGTGAGAGCATTAAATCTCTTATCTCATACTCTATTTTATATAGTGCGCTCAAAACAAAAAGGTGCCGTTAAAGTAGCGTTATGCTGTTATAGATTTTCCTTACTTCCTATGCATTTTGCTTTCCAAACGCTGCGTAAAATTTATACCAACAGTTTTGTATTTTCTGATTAACTAATAGAGCTGGCTAAAACTATTTTATATAGAGCTTATAAGCCCGTTACTACTTATCTCTATAATTAACACCATCCTCTTTCAAGTACAGCTTGCAAAACCAATGGCTGACTTATCATGACAAATATTTTTGAATCAGCGCTTATAAAGCGTGACATTATTACCTTCATTATTCTCGATTGATCCTCTGAATAAGGCTTATAAGCTATGGCAAAAAATAAAAGCAGCTATGTCTGTCAGCATTGTGGCGCGCATTTTGGTAAATGGGCCGGGCAGTGTACGGATTGCGGGGAATGGAATAGCTTGGTCGAAGCCCCAAATGTCAGCATGCCCCATCACAATAAAAGCACCGCGAAGCCCAATAACGCAAGAGCTGCTACTCGTGGTACCAGTGCACCAGTTGGTAACTACTCTGGTACTCACAGTGCTGTCATGCCGCTTAACGCAGTAAGCGTCACGCTCGACACACGCTTGCCAACCGGTATCAGTGAGTTCGATCGCGTACTCGGCGGTGGTCTGGTGGCAGGTTCTGTGGTGTTAATCGGTGGTGATCCGGGTATTGGTAAATCAACTATCTTGCTGCAAACAGCGACCAATATGGCACGGGCGGATTCACTAGCAGGTAGTGCGTTATACGTGACGGGTGAAGAGTCACTTGCACAGGTAGCCATGCGAGCCAAACGCTTAGACTTGCCTGCTGATAGACTGCGTGTACTGGCCGAAACTAACGTAGAAACTATCTGTGCTGCATTAACGCAAGAGCAGCCAGCCATCGCTATTATTGATTCTATTCAGACAATTTATACAGACGCTATTAACTCTGCACCAGGTGGTGTCAGTCAGATTAGAGAGTCTGCAGCGATTTTGACGCGCTATGCTAAGCAAACGGGAACGGCACTATTTTTAGTAGGACATGTAACCAAAGAAGGTACGCTAGCAGGTCCGCGAGTATTAGAGCATATGGTTGATACCGTACTTTATTTTGAAGGCCAGTCTGACTCGCGTTTTCGTATGATTCGTGCGGTCAAGAATCGCTTTGGTGCGGTTAATGAACTGGGCATCTTTGGTATGACTGATATGGGGCTCAAAGAAGTCGCCAATCCATCAGCGATATTTTTAAGTCGTTATGACAAACCTGTTGCTGGATCTGTAGTAATGGTCAGCCGTGAAGGTACAAGGCCGTTACTAGTAGAAGTGCAGGCCTTGGTCGATGATTCACAAGGCTCGCCTAGAAGAATGGCACTGGGTTTAGACTTCCAACGTTTATCCATGCTACTAGCAGTGATGCATCGTCACGGCGGGATACATACCAGTGGACAAGATGTCTATGTCAACGTTGTTGGTGGCGTCAAAGTTATAGAAACGGGATCTGATTTGGCCGTACTGTTGGCCTGTGCTTCAAGTATTAAAGAGAGAGCGTTACCATCTTCATTAGCAGTATTCGGCGAAGTTGGTTTATCTGGCGAAATCCGTCCAGTACCTAATGGACAAGAGCGCCTGAAGGAAGCGATGAAACATGGGTTTAAGCATGCCATCATTCCAAAGGCCAATGCACCTGCTAAGGATGCGCCTCAGTTTAAAGGTATCAACGTGATTGCTGTTGAGCGCCTGGATGACGCTATCGAAAGCGCATTTGAGTTATAAAGTACATAGGACTAATAGCACTTTGTTTTGAGTAGTTCAGTCGCTACTATGAGCCTAGAGCGATAAATATGAACCATAAAAAAAGCCTAACTAATTATTAGTTAGGCTTTTTTGCTATATGGGCTAGTAATATTATTGGTCTTTAAAACTGATACCTAAAATTAAGGTCCTGCAACGCGCTCAATAGCAACGTTGCCCACGCCTTTGCTCGTAATACCGAGTTTTTTGGCGGCACCATAAGATAAGTCTAATACACGGTTACCATGAAATGGGCCACGATCGTTAACTTTTACCACGACACTTTTGCCATTGGTCTTGTTAGTAACTTTAACATAGCAGTTCAATGGCAATGAGCGATGCGCTGCAGTTAAACCGTTCATATCGAAAGTTTCGCCACTGGCAGTTTTGCGACCATGAAACTTACGACCATACCAAGACGCGAGGCCAGTTTGCTTGAACTTACTGACAGAGTTAGAGGCAACAGCTGTTAGGCGCTCTAGTACGTCTTCGTCATTGGTAACTTGCGTCGTATCATTGGCTAACAATGAGCTGCTAAGTGCCAATGAAGTCGGCTGACGGGCTGACTTTACCAAACTTGATGCACCATCATGTTGACGGCTTAATTCACCAAGTACACGGTCAATGTGGGAGGCGTTATCTTGCGAAATCATAGCAAGTGTGGTCTTTGTTTCTACAGCATTTGCATTGGTAGCGACTGCAGAGCCAGCAAATAACATTGCTGACATTGTAAGTAAACCAGATAAACGCTTGTTCATAAATACCTCTATAACTTATACATCAAAACCTAACTCTAAATATTTTAGATTGAGCATGGCATTAATCTATTATTTTCATATTGATTAATGAGCGGCTCTTATAGATATTAATATATGGTAATTTTTCATTTCATTATCATCAGTATTCAGTACATCTAATAGATAGAGTGACTGATGATACGCTCAAATGATAGTTAGCGATAAGCATTGAATACAAAGTCCAAAATCAGGACTAAGTGACAATGTCACTATATGTCGTATTTACATGATGTGCGATCTACAAACTTCTTTAGAATGCTACGTTAATAAAGGGTTAAGAGGACATCGCGTATCGCTTTGTTATCAAACCATTAATTAAGTAGTGTATTTGAAAGTCTGGAATCTACAAGATGCTAACTATACGGCTACGCTACAACCTAAATATATTTAAATGCAAAGTTTATTAGTAGCTATGTACGGGTTATGTATCAGAGTACAGTAAAACGAGGTTAACGCAATTTTTTGTAAAAAACAAGGAATAAAATCTTTCTAGACTTATGGGTGGTTAACTCATATTGCAAATTATGCCTATTTACTATTAAAAATAAGAGGCGTTAAAACGAACAATTATTTCGGATTTGTAACTATTATTATCTATACGAACATACATTATATAAAGACCATTAAAGTAAAAAGCCATAGCGCTAAGAATAAAACTCTTCTTCGCGCTATGGCTCATTGTCTTTTATCAAATCATTAGGGCGTGTTGAACATTGGCGACAAATTAATGGCAAAAAAAATAGCGAACGGTTAATCTTTAAGCTCTCACACA
>NZ_JADQAM010000001.1:0-12872 GCF_022129405.1 Psychrobacter sp. Ps2
GACCAGTATCCCGATCCCGGCTGGCCGTCCTGGCCGCCACATGAGGCATGTTCCGCGTCCTTGCAATACTGTGTTTACATACAGTCTATCGCTTAGCGGAAAGTTCTTTTACCCTCAGCCGAAATGCCTGCCGTTGCTAGACATTGCCAGCCAGTGCCCGTCACTCCCACTCGATTGTAAACAAGCACACAAAACCCTTTAGTGACAACAATTTGCAAGAACTATCAGGCTCAGTGCCATGAAAAATACCATGACCAGATCATGAGGTTGAACACGGCTTGCGCCGGCAGCGTTCACGCTCCTGGTCGGCGATCTCGCCCGGCTGCAATGCTAGCTCAGCATCGGTCATGCGCTCCAGCACGTCGCGTAGGCGGATGGTGCAAGGAATGGGCGGCAGCTCGAACTCATAGCCGCCGGCGATCATTTCGGCCGCAATCTCCTCGGTGATGAAAAACGGCTCGTCGTCTTGGTTCGGCTTCTTCATGCCCTTTCCTCCTGGCGCTCATCCTGGCCGACAGCGGCCAGGGCATCGGCTTCCGTCAATGCGTCCTCCACGAACGCGCCGTGCTGCTTCGCTTCGGCCTGGCTGACCTCGGCCCATATCCGTTTCACCTGGGCCGCACTGTACCCGGCCAGCTCGGCGGTCTTGTTGATGCTGTAGCCGGACTTGCGCAGCGCGACAACTTGGGCGCGGCGCTTCGGATCAGCACGGCGGCCCTTGTACCGCCCGGCCTGGCGGGCCAACTCAATGCCTTGGCGCTGGCGTTCGCGCCTGTCCTCGTAGTCGTCGCGGGCCATCTGCAAGGCCAGGCGAAAAAGCATGATCTGCACGGCTTCCAGCACGATCTTGGCGACGCCCTGGGCCTCGGCCGCCAGGTCGGATAGATCGACCACGCCAGGGACGGCCAGGCGTGCGCCTTTGGCCTGTATCGAGGCCACCAGGCGCTCGGCCTCGGGCAAAGGTAGGCGGCTGATGCGGTCGATCTTCTCGGCAATGACCACCTCGCCGGGCTGTAGGTCGCCGATCATGCGCAGCAGCTCAGGCCGGTCGGCGCGTGCGCCGGATGCCTTCTCACGGTAGATGCCGGCGACGTAGTAGCCGGCGGCCTTCGCGGCCGTAGTGATCGCCTCTTGGCGTTCCAAGTCCTGCGCGTCGGTGCTGACGCGCAGATAGACCCGCGCCACCATCGGCGCGGCTACTGGCTTCGTCCTGCGCATACTTGCGGGCTCCTTTGGGCATACCCCAAGGGAACCAACCATTTAACCCTTCAAACCTATTAACAGACTACTCAAAATAGACTGTTAATATGGAACTATCTATAACAGGCTTTTGAATTATGGGACTGGTCGCCGCGCTTTTGCCCTATCATTAGCCTATACCTTAACAGTAAAACCCCCAAACGATAACCTAGCTATCATTAGACTTGTTTCTATTATTAAATGATAGTAATATCTTGATATTATCAATGAACATTATTTATTGAGTCTAAATAATAGAGGTAGTGTTATGAGCGTTCGTATTTATGTGAGAGCAAGCACTAAGGATCAAGACGCTAAGAGAGCCTTATCTGACTTGATTAGCTTTAGCAAAAGCTACGATGATAGCTATGCTGAATATATTGAGCATTTCAGTGGTACGAAGCTCGATAGACCCGCACTCACTCTGTTACTCAATGACGCTGAAGAAGGAGATATTCTACTGGTTGAAAGTGTGGATAGATTAAGCAGGCTATCTCAAGATGATTTTGCAATCTTAAAGCAGCGCATTAAAGACAAGGGCTTACGATTGGTGGTAGCTGATCTACCAACCACGCATACGGTCAGTGAAGGTATGACCGGGGATATTCTCAGGGTGATCAACGATATGTTAATCGACTTATTAGCCACAATGGCAAAGCTTGATAACGACAAGCGTAGAGAGCGTATCAAGCAGGGATTGGCTAACAGTGGCTATAAGCCCACTGGTAAAAAGCCTAATACAACGAAACATAATCGTATTATAGAATTAAACAGTCAAAACAATATGACAAAAGAGGAAGTAGCTAAGGCAGTTGGTGTTGGGGTAGCTACCGTTTATCGCGTATTAAAAAAGTAGTTAGTCATCAGTAGCAGCTTAGGTATAGCTTTTTTATTCAACACTAAGTATTGAAATTAAGTATTTAAAATGTTTTAAGTAAAGACATGTAAAAACGATTCAGTTGACAAGAGTTCAAGCTATTTTTGACAATATTTTGAGTATTTTGAGTATTTTGAGTATTTTGAGTATTTTGAGTATTTGAGTATTTGAGTATTTATGATCATATTTAGTGAGAATGGCCATAATCTAAAGCGGGCTGTATAGACTCTTTTTCAGCACGCTTATCGTCTTACTTTTCGGTGAAAGCCTTCAGATATGGTTTAGTAAACACAATCACCTAAAGTAGTCTGTCAAAAGTAGTTCCATCATATCAGTCTATTTTAAGTGGTCTATTAGTTGATAAGTGAACCTAATTAGGTAGTACCTTTGAGGCATGTTCTAAAAATAACTAATATATCTAATCGATGCTAAAATAGAACAAAAATTTATTTTATACATAACAAGATGGAGACTACATATCTTGCCAAAGACAGTTAATGCCGCATTTGCTTCTTTCATGAAGAACACGGTTAATCTAGATCCTGATAAAGTCAAAACCGCAAGAGCTAGTAGGAATTTTTTGCAAAGTAAGATTAAAGGGTTCGATAATTTTTTTCCTTTATATGGCGAGAAAGATATCAGTTTCGGCTCTTTTGCTAGACGTACTAAAATACGAGAATTAGACGACATTGATATAATATTTACGCTAAAAGCCACAGGTTGTAGCTGGAGTGAAGATATTAATGGAACAGTTTATATACATACTCCTGAGGATTCAGAGGAATATAGAAACTACCGTCATTCTGATTCTCTCAAACTAAACTCAAGAAAAGTATTGGGTAAGCTCTTAGTTTCTTTGAAAGGAATATCTCATTATGGACAAGCAGAGATGCATCGCAACTTACATGCCGCAACCCTTAAATTAATTAGCTACGAATGGAATTTTGATGTCGTACCTGCATTTTTCACAACTGAGGATTATTTAGGTAGAAGTTACTATATTATTCCTAATGGAACAGGGGATTGGATGAAAACAGATCCAAGAATTGATCAAAAACGAGTTTCTCAAATCAACACAAATAACAATGGAAAGGTGCTTAATCTAATTAGGTTGGTTAAATATTGGCAACGTCGTAAAACGATGCCCTTAATGCCTTCTTATTTACTAGAAAATTTCGTTCTTAAATATGCTGACGAAAACGTATTAAGTGAATTCGTTGATGTGGGATTTAGGGATTTCCTCCTATTCCTAGCTAATAATATTCATAATGCCTTATATGATCCAAAAGGAATTCAAGGCGATTTAAACACTCTTAGTTATGATGATAGGGTGAAAATAAATACGAAGGCAGCTAGTGACTACTCTACAGCTAATAGAGCTTTTAATTTAGAGGTTTATGATCAAAATCAGGAATCCGCCATCAAAGAGTGGAAAAAAATATTTGGTCCATATTTCCCTAATTATGAGTAATTGCACATGTTGAGCATCGTCGATAATCAAAAAACTAAAGAAGCAATTAAAGCTGGATTAGCTTTCCGCCAAGCTTATAATTATTCAAAAAACTATAAAGCTTGTTTATGGGGTTTAACTTTTTTGCTAGCAGCAGCTCAGTTATTAGTTGTCATAATAAGTAAATATCAGACCAAGATAAACTACATAGAAAATTTAGACTTCTTACCAGTTGCGATTCTTATCGTATATGTATTAATCAATAGTTTTGGTAAGGATAAGATGAAGCGTTGGCATGATAAGGGTTGTGAAATACAAAGCTTACATGACTCTATAGCTCTAGGTGTTACTAGTAAGACTAGAGACCTCGCTATACCTCAATCAGAAATAAATAATTTATACGAGAGTAGGAAGAAAAAGCACCCTGATGACGTGAACACATTTGCCACTTGGTGGGATAGTAGCCTAAACGATATAAGTTTTTTTGAGTCTCGTATAGTTTGTGCCTATGTTACTTTTTTTTGGGAAGTAGAGCTTCGAAAAAAATACCAAAGATTTTTAAGTCTTATTTTAATTATTATTATGATAATAAGCCTTATAGTTATCTCCTACTATAATTTTCCTCTAAGAGAGGCTTTGATCTTTATTATTGCGCCTATCACTCCATTTATTTCATTGTTAATCGAAGAGCTTTATGACAATAATAAATGTATTGATGTGGCAGAGGATATAAAAAAGGATAGCTGTCATGATTGGCAAAACGTTTATGACAATAAATTTAATGAGGCCGAAATCAATGATAGCTTTGAAAAACTTATGAGTAGATGGCATGTTTATCGATTAACTACATTACCAATATTTGAATGGCTCTATAAACTGACACAAAAAAGCATGAACATGAACATGGTAGCTAATACAGATTCGCTCGTGGAAAAACTTAAATCACGTAGTAATTAATACTTAATTCATCCCAGGTTTTACATGGAAGGCTTTAGAAATGGCTTTTAATCAACAGACTTATTCTGAATTCATGGCAAAGCTTGACTCCAAAATGGGTCATCATACCAAGCCTCAGGCATTCCCATATTAGCTTTGGAAGTTAGGATAAAGGTATTGCTTTCAATAAGCTGTTTAAGCCTTTCTGCCCATGATGACTTTGGACTGATTTTATAGAGCATGGTTTGCATGGCAACTAAAGTGATATAAGTGCGCCTATGAGCCTTAATAGCAGGGTTGTTCAAAACAATTTCATTTTGTAGCCACATGATGGCAGAAGATGTCGGTATTTTGATGCTACGGCCATGCTCTTTGTTCCAAAGCCTACTATGATGAGCGCAAATGTTGCGAATGTCATTGAAGCTTTTAAGCCATGACTCTAAGATTTCAAGATTTAACCCTAAATTTTGGGCTATCTCCTTTTTATATGCGTTGTTAGCAAGTCCACAGTAAAGATAGGTTAAGTCTCCCCAAGTGAGCATTTCAATCATCATCCACGCAGGCGGTAACCGAGGACTATCATATTTTGACAGATAATGGCGTAAAAAATTTTCCTTTCGTGCATGATCTTTAAGCTTAATTTTATCTTCTGGCGATATTGGGCGTTTTTCTATAGCTTTCTCATCACGCTCTAAACGTCTTTTTTCTTTTAATAGCTGTCTTTCAATATTTGCTAGTAGGCGCTTATGTTCATAATCTGGCTTAAAGTGTGTTTCGTCGGTATACCAGAAAGCGTTATTTGCTCGGCAGCATATCACGTTGCAAACTTGAGCGCGTATCGCAACCTCAATTCGCTCAATGGCATCCATAACTAAAAGCCGCAGCTCACGATCGAAAACATATAGGTTTAATACATCATCGAATGTCGTATTGTCTTTAAATTCATGGCTATGATTTAAGTAATTGACTGCTGATTTTTGAAAAGGAATGGTATAAGCGGATAAGCGATAGTAGCCGATGAAACTTAAGTAGCGTACTGCGCGATTTTGATCTAAAACTTTTAATCCCCGTGACTGCCATTGGCTAATATGATCTTCATGGCTTTTGACATCTTTTTTGAATGGAATCATAACAAGGTCTTAGTAAAATTTAGGCAAAAAAAACCTGCCAATTTGAGCATAATCAGATAAATCTGATCATAGGCTTAGCAGGTATGTTATATAAGTATAATATATTAGGTGGCTAATATAATAAAGGCATTTTTACATTTTTTATTAAAAATATTTAAAACATCCCGAGCGAAATCAGTTTTTTAAACGCTATAGCCTCCCACCCACACCTTTAAACTTCTCAACAAAAGCCGAAATTTTCTGAAAGACACTTTGCTTCTTGGTTAGATACTGAGGATTAAGAGGACTTAGTTTAGGTAGGACCTCATTTAGCTCCGTACCATTCTCACTGGCGTATTCACGCTTTAAAGATGCCGTTATATAACGCTTAGCCGCCTCTTCATTAAGATTTTCAGCAACAATCATATCTTGGGCTTCACGCTGCTGCTCTATTTGAGCAAAGTTGAAGAAGGCCTCAATAATGCTGGATTTATCAGGGATGTTATCCAAGTTAGTTTTATTGATGAAATCTACCACTAGGCTTTCTTTAGCGCGATTACCAAGGCTTGCTCTAATTACACGACGTACTTCCTCGACCAAGGCAGACTTGTCCTTGGTATTCTTGTTATTCTCAAAAATCAGCTCAAGGATGTAATCAAGGTTAATCTCTTGAGACTTAAGAAGATCCACCTCAAAAACCACTTCATCCCAGTCAAGCGAGGACTCGCTTTGATCCTTGGCTGCTTTTTCACGGCGCAGCCAATCACGTATGTCGTTATACGTTGATCGATAGTCTTGTATGGTGCGTTCAGCAGGTACATCGATGCTTTGCATGGCAACAAGATCTTCATCCGTCAAATAATGCTCAGCTTTGAATGTCTCAACTGCCTCAGCATCAGTACTATCTATGCTTTGAAGCGCTTTTAGGCTTGCGAACTCATCATAGTTTTGTAAGATGTTCTCGACACGTAGATACTCACCAAATAACTTAGCAAAGTCCTTTTTGTCTGCCTCTTTGACAATCTCATCAGGGTTAGGAAAGCGTTGCTGCAGCTCCTTAATCACCTCCAAATAGCCACGTCGTGCTTTGCCTGTCGCAATATCGGTAAAGCCTTCTAGATACTCCCTATAGCTTTTTTCCAACACGACATTCTTAGTGTTTCTATCCCCAAATAAAGTGATAGCATCAATGGTCGCTTGCTCTAAGTCACGAAACGTCACGATATTGCCAAAGGTCTTAGTGGCATCATAAATGCGGTTAGTACGTGAGAACGCTTGCATTAGCCCGTGATAACGAAGGTTTTTATCAACATAGAGCGTGTTTAAGGTCGGCGCATCAAAACCTGTGAGGAACATACCGACAACAACTAGTAAATCTACTTCCTGCTTAATAACGCGTCCTGCAAGATCACGGTAGTAGTTTTGAAAAGACTTACTGTCTACGCCGTAATTGGTCTTAAACATGTCGTTGTAATCATGAATAGCACGGCTTAAAAATTCTTTGGCACTGCTATTCATGGCGGTAGGCTCAAAGCCTTCGTCAGCAATATCACCGATTGCGTCTTGTTCTTCATTGGCAGCATAAGAAAAGATAGTGGCAATCTTTAAGGGTCTCTCGCTGTCCTTTTGTAGCTGATTCAAGGTCTCATAGTAAGCCTTTGCCGCGTCCACACTACTAACAGCAAACATGGCATTAAAGCCTTTGCCGTTTCCCTTTAAGCGATGGGTTTTTTGCCTAAAGCTGTTTAAGACGTACTTTGAGATCTCTTCAATACGATCAGGGTGTAATAATAGCTGCTTGTTTTCAGCAGCTGTGAGTTTCTTCTCATCCTGTTCGCTCTCAATGGCCTGAAACTGTGGGCGTACGTCATTGTAGTCCACCTTAAACTTCAAAACCTTCTCATCACGAATGGCATCAGTGATGACGTATGAATGCAGTTCATGGCCAAATACACTGGCCGTCGTCTCTGCACCCAAAGCGTTCTCTGGGAATATAGGAGTGCCTGTAAAACCAAACTGGTAGTACTTTTTAAATTTCTTCTTTAAGTTCTTTTGTGCTTCACCAAACTGGCTACGGTGTGCCTCATCAAAGATAAACACCACTTGTTTATTATAAATGGGTAAATCAGCCTCACCTTTGATCAGGTTGTTTAGCTTTTGGATGGTGGTGACAACAATTTTATTATCATCTTTTTCAAGGTTGCGCTTGAGTCCTGCGGTACTGTCAGAGCCGTTAACGCTATCAGGGGAGAAGCGCTGGTACTCTTTCATGGTTTGATAATCAAGATCCTTACGATCCACCACAAAAAACACCTTATCAATAAAAGGCAGCGACGTTGCTAAGCGGGCAGCTTTAAAGCTGGTTAAAGTCTTACCTGAGCCTGTGGTATGCCAAATATAGCCGCCACTCTCAAGAGTGCTCCACTTCTTGGCTTGATAGGCACTGTTTATCTTCCATAGGATGCGCTCAGTAGCAGCAATTTGATACGGACGCATCACCAATGAGGTATTACTCACATCAAAGACGGTGTAATGCATCAGCACGTTTAATAGGGTATTTTTTTGAAAAAAGGTTGCGGTAAAGTCTTTTAAGTCTTTGATTAAGGTATTGTCTGATCGCGCCCAGTTCATGGTGAAATCAAAGCTATTTTTATTGCGTTTGGTGGTATTGGCAAAGTAGCGGGTATCGGTGCCATTTGAGATCACAAACAGCTGTAGGTATTTATATAAGGAGTTATCGGAGTTAAAGCTCTCTTTGCTATAACGATGCACCTGGTTAAATGCTTCGCGAATGGCAATGCCACGCTTTTTAAGTTCAATTTGCACCAATGGCAAGCCATTGACCAAAATAGTCACATCGTAGCGATTGGCTTGTGTGCCTTTTTGAGCAAACTGTTTAATAACCTGTACTTTGTTACGTGGGATATTTTTTTTGTCCAGCAGGGCAATGTTCTGCAGGTGTCCATCATCAAAGGTGAAGTCATAGATATGGTCATCATGAATCTTTCGAGCTTTGTCCGTGATGTTATCACTAGGATTATCAAGATACTCCATCACAAAGCGCTGCCACTCAGCATCTGTAAACTGCACCTCATTTAAGGTCTGCAGCTGTACACGTACGTTAGCGAGCATCGTTTCAGGCGAGTTTAAACCAGGGACAAACTCATATCCCTGGTTTTGTAAGTCTTTGAGTAGTTCACGCTCTAGATCATCTTCAGTCTGATACCCCCCATCAGGCTGATCGCACTTGGTATATTTATTTAAAACGATGAAATTATTCGATTCAGCAATGGTTTTTGTTTGGTCAGTCATGAGCTACTACCTCAGGCTTAGGGAAGCTTAACAGCAGGTCACGGTAATACTCATATTGCTGCTGACGTGCTGTAAGCTCTACGGTAAGCTCTACGGTAAGCTCTTTAAATGTGTCTAACATTCGGACGATTTCAGCCTGTACGCTTAAGGATGGAATGGGAAGCTTCCTTTTTTCAATCAACCCTTTCCCGATGTGCATCATTGTTGAGCCTGTAGCATGTTCTGCTTTAAGTGCCTCAGTATCCCAATCTAGCAAATAAAAGAGATATTCTTTCGAAACTATTTCTGTTTTAGGGATAACCTTCCAAATATGGTAATGATAAATAGCTTTGCTACCTTCCCATATTCTAGGTCCAAATGAGGCAGACCATGCATATAATAAATCTCCATTATCACAGTATTTTTCTTCATTTAATTCAAGGTCTGAGTAATACCAATTATTATTGGTGAAGAAATTACCTACTCTTAAAACAGGATACTTACCTTTTTCTAGTAACTCAGACCTCTTGTAAGCTCTACCATTTATAAAACGACAAACTTTTGCTAGTTCTCTCCACTCAATATCATCCTCTTCAAACGTCAGCAACTGCTCACGATAGTACGCATACTGCTGCTGACGTGCTGTAAGTTCTGCTGTAAGTTCTGCTGTAAGTTCTGTAAATGTGTCTAAAATTCGGACGATTTCGGCTTGGACGTTAAGGGGTGGGATAGGAATTTGAAAGACTTCCATTTGCTTTTTGGAGACCGCTGGAATACCTCCTTTTTGCTGATCTCCAATTAACTTATTCTCTGCGTTTTTCAAAAAATAAAAAACATAAGTCCAGTTTATTTCTGCTGAATTTTTGACTCCAACAGAGTAACAACTATTTCCTGCCCAGTATGGCTGAGATATTCGATTTACAAACCCTGCATTTGCTCCTCTAGCGCTCACAATTATCTTATTACCAGTATTGTTATATTTTTCATAATAGCCTGTTGGAGAGATTCCTCCATTATAGACTGGGTATTTTGCACTCGAATCTTGATTGTTTTTATGAACAAAATCTCCAATAGTAATTGTCGCAATATCACTAAGTGACTTCCACTCAACCTCAACCCCATCAAGCAGCTTCTCCATATAACTTAGCTCACTCATACCTCAATCTCCGCAACGATTTGATCGATATCAGCACGCAGCTTATCAATCTTAGCAACTGTCATCTTAAGCTCGCTATTTAAAGTTTTAATATCAATAACCTCACGCGTATCTTCTGCCTCTACGTAAGCACTTACCGATAAGTTATAGTCATTTTTAGCAATAGCGCTGTTATCGACACTGGCAGACAAATAATCCGTATCTTCTTTAGTATCAAACAACGTCATGATCTGCTCGATATGCGCATCGGTCAGGACGTTAGTATTGGTCTCTGACTTAAACAGCTTACTGGCATCAATAAACTGCGTCTTACCCTCTGTTTTGTGCTTGGATAGCACTAAGATATTAACCGATATAGTTGTACCAAAGAATAAGTTGGGTGCTAAGGAGATCACCGTCTCTACATAGTTGTTATCTACCAAATACTGACGGATCTTTTGTTCAGCACCGCCGCGATAAAAGATACCAGGGAAGCAAACAATAGCGGCGCGGCCCTTACTCGATAAGTAATTTAATGCATGCAGCACAAAAGCAAAGTCCGCCTTTGATTTAGGAGCTAATACACCCGCTGGTGCAAAACGCTCATCATTAATTAACGTCGGATCATCACTACCAATCCATTTCACTGAATACGGCGGGTTAGAGACAATCGCATCAAAGGGCCTATCCTCCCCAAAATGCGGATCTAACAGCGTGTTACCGAGCTTGATATTAAACTTGTCGTAGTTCACGTTATGTAAAAACATATTCATACGCGCAAGGTTATAGGTAGTGTGGTTAATCTCTTGACCAAAAAAACCCTCTTCAATGATGTGATTATCAAAGTGCTTTTTAGCTTGCAGCAATAAAGAGCCAGAGCCTGCAGCTGGATCGTAGATTTTGTTAACCGTCTCTTGTTTGTGCATCGCAATTTGAGCAATCAGTTTAGACACGCTTTGAGGGGTGAAGAACTCACCGCCTGATTTACCCGCATTGGCCGCATAGTTTGAGATCAGATACTCATAAGCATCGCCAAATAGATCAATCTCACTGTCCTCAAACTGATGTAGTTTAAGGCCCGCTACACCCTTAAGGACCGCAGCTAATCGAGTGTTCTTATCCGCGACCGTATTACCTAATCGATTACTGGTGGTATCAAAATCCGCAAACAGACCCTTAATATCAGGCTCAGACGGGTAGCCATTGGCCGAGCTTTCAATTTCTTTAAAGATAGCCGCCAAATCCGTATTTAAGTTCTCATTTCTATGCGCATTGGCCGCCACGTTAGCAAACAGCTGACTTGGGTATATAAAATAACCCTTAGTCTTAATCGCATCGTCTTTAATATCAGCGGTAATCACCTCATCCAAAAGAGCGGCATAATTAACACTCTCATCCCCTGCCTCAATATAACTGGAGAAGTTCTCACTGATAAAGCGATAGAACAAAGTCCCCAACACATACTGTTTAAAGTCCCACCCATCGACTGAGCCACGAACCTCGTTTGCAATTTGCCAAATTTGTCGATGCAGTTCCGCACGTTGTTGGGTACTTGTCATGATGAAAATCCTATAGGAATAATGATGGGGCTAGAAGCCCCTTATGTTTTGTGTAACTTAAATCGTTATTGAGTACGCTTTGATTAAGAGCAATATACCTTAGCACTGCTAACCGTTTTTGGTTCTATTATATGGTGCTGATATAGGAAACAGTGCTTGTTTTGCCATGGGCATTTTCTTTACAGCTTGCTTCTGCGTCTGTCTTAAGAAAACAAGCATCTGATGATACTAGTAAGGTGCACAGCGTTCGACGATATGTATAATTTTTTGAGTTTTTTATACATATCCTTTTTATAGCTATAGAAAAACGAATTTTTTATACCTATCGCTCAACCAATTTTTCCTCAATCATCTCAGTCAACAACTCAGTCACCGTTTTACGATTCTCAAGCGCGTACCGTTTGAGAGCGATGTGCTTATCTTCATCTAGATTAAAATTCACTCGTACCGTCTTTTTGGGACTGTCCGTCACATCCGATAAAGCCAATTGATCCTTAACGTTCTTACTAGGACGACCTGCTGATAAACTCATGACTTACTCCTCACCAAAAAATATTTGAATCTCACTGACCAATGCGGTTATCTCTTGTAACGCATTGCTACTAGGCGATTCGGTATCAAATACTGTCTTACCAAGAGCGGCACTATTAGGATAAGCAACTCGCTGCATCACTCTGGTCTCTAATACCGGAAGATTATAATCAAGCAGCGCGGTTGCAACCTCTTTACCAATATTGGTATTTTGAATGGCGCGTGAGACGACAAAGGCTGCCTTTAGTTGGCCATCCATCATCTCAATACGCTGCTGCACTAAATCAACCAAATCGCTGGTCGCCCAGATATCATAGGGGCTCGGCTGCACCGGAATCAATATAAAATCAGCCGCTTTTATAGCAGAAATAGCCAGACTAGTAGCTTGCGGCGATCCATCGATCACCACATAATCTTTATCAGAGACGTTTTTTAAATCTTTATCAAGTGTTGGTCTGTCGAGCCCGATCACTGGTACCGGATTGTCTTCATCAACCGCTCTCCAGTCACGCGCACTGCCCTGCTGATCGCTATCTACTAGCAGAACACTATGGCCTTTTAACTGTAAGCCACGAGCCAGATGCGTTGCGATGGTAGTCTTGCCGCTGCCACCTTTTTGATTTAATACCGCGATTACTTTCATAAATACAGATCCCTGTAGCACACATTAAGTATATAAGTATATAAGTATATAAGTATATAAGTATATAAGTATATAAGTATATAAGTATATAAGTATATAAGT
>NZ_JADQAM010000058.1:0-182017 GCF_022129405.1 Psychrobacter sp. Ps2
TTTAGCGAGCTGACCATCATATCATGTTTTAATAGTCTGTCAACTTCTTTTTTTAATTTGTTTCAACAAGTTAACTGGGTTATTAATGTGTAATCTACACACTAGCTACTTCCAGCTCGTCTTGATGAGGTGCGTATTATAGACGGTTTATCTTTTGTGTCAACCCGTTTTATTAATGTTTTTAATCTTATTTTAGCAGATGGATAAATCTGTATTTTTTTCAATGGGTTATAGAATTGAGGTTCTCTATTTTTTAAATACTAGTGTGCAATATGTTTTAATCCACCAATTTTCATTGAAAACAAGCTTTATCTAATATTCACAACTGGGCTTATTCGTCCTGATATTCTTACATATCTCTTCTAAGTAAATTGTCTCTCATATTTTTCAATGTTGATATTCATATAATCAGCACTATATATAAGCTAAGTTATTCAGGCTTATATGACGCTTTCAATATACTGTCCTATATAGTGCAGTATTTGATACTACCTTTATCATAAGATATGGCTCTCATATTAGTCGCCACGCAATCCCTTGATATCTAGTGTTGAGAGACGGTTTTTGCTATAATAGGTATTTTGCTGCATTACTTATATATGTTGGCTGTTATATTACTTCTATAGCGAAATGCATTTTGCTGCAATGCTATTGATTGACTGGCTTCGAGCCTTATATCAGTTCTAGCATATATAGTCATATTAAGACTCTAGGTAATGCGTCTCTCTCACAACATATCACAATGATTAGATATAATTGACGTGGTCTCACGGTTATATGATTGATGGTTGCAATCATCACTGCCAACGGACCCAATAATAGGCGAATAGATTATGGTAGCGATTACTTTACCCGATGGTAGTGTAAAAGACTTTGAAGGTCATACAACAGTCATGGAAGTGGCGCAAAGTATTGGGACAGGACTCGCTAAAGCGACAGTTGCTGGACGTGTAAATGGTCATCTGGTAGATGCACATGATCCTATCGTCGCTGATGCCAATGTTGAAATCGTAACGCCAAAAGACGACGACGGTGTTGATATTATTCGTCACTCATGCGCTCACCTGTTAGGTCATGCTGTTAAACAGCTCTACCCTGATGTGAAAATGGTCATTGGTCCTGTTATTGATGATGGTTTTTATTACGATATCTTTAGTGAAACGCCATTTACGCCTGAGCATATGGAAGCGATTGAAAAACGCATGATGGAGCTGATCAAGCAAGATTATGACGTTATCAAAAAAATGACGCCACGTGCTGAAGCGATTGAGATATTTGAATCACGTAACGAAGACTATAAGTTAAAGCTTATTAATGATATGCCAGGTGAAGAAGCCTTTGGTCTATATCATCATCAAGAATATGTCGATATGTGCCGTGGTCCGCATGTGCCAAACACGCGCTTTTTGAAAGTATTTAAACTGACTAAAATGTCAGGTGCTTACTGGCGCGGCGATGCGAAAAATGAGCAGTTACAACGTATCTATGGTACTGCGTGGGCTGATAAGAAACAGCTAAAAGCTTATATCCAGCGTATTGAAGAAGCAGAAAAACGTGACCATCGTAAAATCGGTAAAGCGCTGAACCTATTTCATATGCAAGAGCAAGCGCCAGGTATGGTGTTCTGGCATGCTAATGGTTGGACGATTTATCAAGTACTTGAGCAATATATGCGCAAAGTACAATACGATAACGGCTACGAAGAGATTAAAACCCCTCAAATCGTTGATCGCAGCTTGTGGGAGCGTTCAGGACATTGGGGCAACTATGCAACCAATATGTTCACGACTTCTAGCGAAAACCGTGATTATGCAGTAAAACCGATGAACTGCCCTTGTCATGTGCAAGTGTTTAATCAAGGTTTAAAGTCTTATCGTGACTTACCACTGCGTATGGCTGAATTTGGTTCTTGTCATCGTAATGAGCCATCAGGTTCATTGCATGGTTTGATGCGTGTACGTGGTTTTACTCAAGATGATGCGCATATCTTCTGTACGCAGGCACAGATTCAACAAGAAGTTGCTGACTTTATTAAGCTAACGCTTGCCGTCTATGAAGATTTTGGCTTTGATAATATTATCATGAAGCTCTCTACCCGCCCTGAAAAACGTGTTGGTAGTGATGAGTCTTGGGATTTTGCAGAAAAAGCGCTAGCAGATGCGCTTGATAGCTCAGGGCTAGACTGGGATTATCTACCTGGTGAAGGTGCATTCTACGGTCCAAAGATTGAGTTCAGTCTAAAGGATTCATTAGGACGTATTTGGCAGTGCGGTACTATTCAGGTTGATCCAAACATGCCTGAGCGCCTAGATGCTGAATTTGTTAATGAGCAAAACGATCGTGAAGTACCTATTATGTTGCACCGTGCAATCTTAGGTTCGTTTGAGCGTTTCATCGGTATTTTGATCGAAAACTATGCCGGTTGGATGCCAGTATGGCTAGCACCGCAGCAAGTTGTGGTCATGAACATCACTGATAAACAGGCTGATGCATGCAAAAACGTAGTTAGCGAGCTCAAAAATGCAGGTTTGCGCGCTATTAGCGACTTGCGTAACGAAAAGATTGGATTTAAGATACGAGAGAAAACATTAGAACGTATTCCCTATATGCTAGTATTAGGGGATAAAGAAGTCGAATCGGGCAGTGTCAACGTCCGAACTCGCGAAGGTGAGAACCTTGGCGTGATGAGTGTTTCTGAATTTATTACATTAGTACAGACCGCTGTCAGTAAAAAAGGCCGACAGACCCCAAAAACAGATGAGGAGTAATACCTATTAAACAGTCCAACCGTTTGAACATCAACGAAGATATCAATGTCAAAGAAGTCCGTCTCGTTAAAGAAGATGGCGAGCAAATGGGCGTGGTTGATATCGCAACCGCGATGAAAGCGGCACGTGATGAAAATCTAGATTTGGTCGAATTAGTTCCTGAAGCTAAGCCGCCAGTATGTAAGATCATGGATTATAAGCATTTCCTCTATGATCAAAAGCAAAAGGCTAAAGAAGCTAAGAAAAACCAAAAGCAGACTCAGCTTAAAGAGATGAAGCTACGTCCTAGTACCGAAGAGGCCGATTATCAGGTTAAACTGAGAAAAATCGTGAGCTTCTTGGAAGATCAAGACAAAGTTAAAATTAGCATCCGTTTCCGCGGACGTGAAATGGCGCACCAAGATATTGGTCGCAAACAACTTGATCGTATCATTGAAGATACTGCTGATATCTCAAACGTCGAACAGTACCCTAAGATGGAAGGTCGTCAGATGGGTATGCTGCTTGGACCCACTAAGAAAAAGTAATCTGTTTATTGGATTGCTTTGAGTGGTGGCTGTTAGTCTATATAGCTATTTATAACTCTAACCATCAATATGCTGCGGGATATTGATGGTTTTTTATTATTTGGACTCAAAAACGGCAGTAATGAACGCAGCTATATTGAACATAAATAGCCTAGCATCATTGATTGACGCTATTTTACAAAACCCACCTTCTCAACTTTCTGATTACACGGTAATCTAAAGGTCTAGTTATATTTACTAGTTAGTATTTAGCAGTAACTAATGATCATTTGATAAAAATTAGTACGAGCTAAAAACATTAATGTATAAAAGCTAAGTGTATAAATAAAAACAATGTATATCACGACTGTCAGAGTCGTTGAAAAAAACACTTCCCTTCTCCGATATCAGAGGATATTTCATGCAAGAATTGACGCCACCAGAAAACGCTACAACTCCCAGTATCTCTCTAACAGCACCTGAACCTGTCAAAGAAATACAGAAAAGTGAAGCAGATCAGATGGTCAAATTGGATGAAAGCCAAATTCCTGAGCTCGATGCCAAGGTTGATGCTTTTGTTGATCATGTGCTGACCAACTCTGTGCATAGCGATGAATTTCGACAGAACGTGCAGTCTATTCATAATTTAGGTACCAAAGAGATTCGTGAATCTGCACAAGTATCTAACCGAATGTTAGATTTGCCCGCAAAAAGTCTGAATGACAGTTTATTCGACAACTCTCCTATCGCCAAATCGCTAACGGAACTACGCGGGATTGTCGAAGACTTAGATCCAAGCAAAAAGGAGCTAACCAGCTCACGCAAGCTGTTCGGTCTGATACCATTCGGCAATAAGGTGCAAGATTATTTCCGTCAGTATGAATCAGCACAATCACATATCAATGCCGTTGTGACCAGTCTCTATAATGGTAAAGATGAATTGCTCAAAGACAATGCGATGATTGAGCAAGAAAAAGTCAATATGTGGGAGCTGATGCAGTCTATTCGCCAGTATGTCTATGTTGGCAAAAAGATTGATGAGCAGCTTGAGCATAAGGTCTATGCCATAGAAGCAACAGATCCAGAAAAAGCGCGCATCATTAAAGAAGAGATGTTGTTTTATGTCCGTCAAAAAAATACTGACTTTTTAACTCAGTTAGCAGTGAATGTACAAGGCTATTTAGCGCTTGATACCATTCGCCGTAATAACTTAGAGCTGATCAAAGGTGTCGATCGCGCAACCACGACCACGGTGTCTGCATTACGCACGGCTGTTGTTGTTGCCCAAGCAATGACCAATCAAAAATTGGTATTGGATCAAATCACTGCATTGAACAAAACCACCAGTAGTTTGATTGAATCAACTTCAGCGATGCTCAAACGTCAGTCAGGTGAAATCCATGAGCAGGCGACCAGCAGTAGCATTGAGCTTGATAAACTGCAAAACGCCTTCAATAATGTCTATGACACCATGGATATGATTAGCAATTACAAAATTGAAGCGCTAGAGAATATGAAGCAAACGGTCAATACACTGACCACGGAAGTAGATAAAGCACAAAAATACTTGGATAAATCAAATCAGACTACGGTACTAGAAGTCTCAAAAGAGTTGGATAGTAAAAAAATCACTAATCAATCGAGCAATGTCGATATCGATATTTGATTTATCCCTATAGCGGTCGCCAGAAAACTGACCGCTTCCTGCTACCGAATACACATAAGACAATTGACGCAAGATATTGCGACGTCGTTCGTGTTAAGATAGCCACTATTAATAATTTTAAAAATAGATACGGTAATTTATGAGTTGGAATGATCCAAACGCCTCAAGTGAGGCAAAAAAATATGACAACCCGATTCCTAGTCGTGAGCTGATACTCAGCACGATTAATGAACATGGGGAAGTCACGCATCAACAGTTGGCAAAAGCCTTTAACATTGATGATCCTGATCAGTTTGATGCTTTGGGCAATCGCCTAAAAGCAATGGCGCGTGACGGCCAAGTGAATCGTGATGGTCGTCCTTATCGCTATCGCACGGTGACTAAGCAAGATATCGTCTCAGGTACAGTTTCTGCACATCCAAAAGGTTTTGGATTTGTGGTGCTAAGTGATATGCCAGATTTGTTTTTGCATGAAAAACAAATGCGCTGGGTATTCAATGGCGACACGGTAGCAGCCGTCGGCACTTCGACAGACAATCGTGGACGTACCGAAGGGCGTATCGTTGATGTTGTCGAACGTCGTCAAAACAACTTTATCGGTACACTTGCTCGTGATGAAGACGGCTATTGTGTTGAGCTTGGTAGCCCAAACAATCATCAACCGATTACGGTTACTGATGACAATGTTCAGGCGCTAAATATTAAGCAAGGCGCTCCTGTCAAAGTCGATATCATTGACTGGCCAAACCAGCATGAATTTGCCACTGGTAAAATCACTGAAGTGCTGTCTGATGACAATGACCGTGAATTGATTATTGAGACTACCCTGCTCAACTATGATATTCCATCAGATTTTAGCGAAGCTGCGCTTAAGCAAGCTGATGACTATCAAGAGCCAACTGAGAAAGACATAAAAGGTCGTACAGATATACGTCATCTACCGCTTGTCACTATCGATGGTGAAGATGCTCGTGACTTTGATGATGCTGTATTTGCTGAAAAGCGTTCTGGTGGTAATTACCGTGTTGTGGTTGCGATTGCGGACGTCAGCTATTATGTGACACCGAATTCACCACTTGACCAAGATGCTTATGAGCGTGGTACTTCAGTATACTTCCCGCATCGTGTGATTCCGATGTTGCCTGAAGTATTATCTAACGGTCTATGTTCATTGAACCCTAATCTAGATCGCTTATGTATGGTTGCTGATATCAAGATATCGCGCGCCGGTAAAGTGACTGGATATGAGTTCTATCCGTCCGTGATGCACTCACAAGCCCGTCTAACTTATAATCAAGTAAATGATTATCTTGTGAACCCGAATGATAAGAGATTACCTAAATCATTAACGGGTAATAAAGACGTTAAAAAATCTGTTGATACCTTACATCAATTGTATGAGCTACTACTTAAAAAGCGTGAAGAACGTCATGCAATGGAATTCGAAACAGTTGAAACGTATATCAAGTTTAACGAGAAAGGCGGAATCGAAGCGATTTTACCGCGCACTCGTGGCGACTCTCAGAAGCTAATCGAAGAGTGTATGCTGCTTGCCAATACTTGTGCGGCAAACTTCGCACTTAAGCATGAGCTGCCAGTTTTATATCGTAACCATGATAAGCCTGATAATGAGAAGTCGATGCGTATTCATGAATATGCGAAAAACTTTGGCTTACCATTCCCCGAAGAGAATCCAACGCAAGCGGATTATCAGCGGATTATCGAAGCGACCAAAGACAGACCAGATGCCATCAGTATTCATAGCATGCTGCTGCGTTCAATGATGCAAGCAAATTATGCACCTGACAATATTGGTCACTTTGGCTTAGCATATGATGAATATAGCCACTTTACCTCGCCAATTCGCCGTTATCCAGATTTGATGCTGCATCGTGCGATTAAGGCAAAAGTTACCAACAGCCCACAGCCTGTTATGGACTTTTCTCTTGAAGGTGCTGGTACACAAACGTCAGATACAGAACGCCGTGCAGAAAAAGCATCACGTTATGTAGAATCTTGGCTCAAGTGTCACTATATGACCGATCATGTCGGTGAAGAGTTTGAAGGCGTTGTGACTACGGTTACTAGCTTTGGTCTATTCGTCACATTGACTGACTTATATATCGACGGTTTGGTTCATATCTCAAACGTTGGCGATGACTTCTTCGTCTATGATGAGCAGCAGCAGCAGCTTATCGGTAAAGATAAAGGTACGCTATTTGGACTGGGCGATTCAGTTAAAGTGAAGGTTGCGGGTGTCAATATGGATCTGCTACAGATTGATTTTGATTTGAAAGCTAAATTGCAATCTAGTGCAATGAACCAAAGCAAAAAAGGTCAACCGAAGAAAGAGCAGCCTAAGAAAGCTCCAGCAAAAAGAAGCAGCAACCGCAGAGGCGCTGCTAAAAAAAGCTAAGCTTAGGCTGATACTTAGATACTGATGTTGTAATACAATAAAAAAGGCTAACGTAATCGTTAGCCTTTTTTATGCTGTGTATTTTTCAATCATCAACGATATAGCTATTTATTGTGCCTATTGCGCATCGTCCAATTGGTCTACACGGTCTTGTTCGGCTTGCTGCGCTTGGTCAATTTTGCTAGTAGCATTATCTACGATCGCTTTCGGCTGTTGACTAAGTGGCTGGCTAGTAATATCTGTATCAGAGGTAGCTACTGTAGAATCAGGCTGTTCAGTCGCTACACTACTGGTCGCAATCTCTCTATTTTGTTCACGACTATTGCCATTTATAATGTTAAAGCCAAGCAATGCCACAATACCAATAACTGCAAAGATAATAACGTGTTTCATTTCCATAAAAAGCCCCGTATTTGAATAACCACCAAATATAGATTCTGTTGCATTTTTTATGCCTAAACCTTCTTTAACGTCTAACATCTATTCTTGCGGGCTATTATTATTCAATAAATCCGTCTCATCTGAGCTTTGAGCAATCTCTTGCTCAACCTTTTCCATCAGCTTGTCGTCAGGACGGGCGTCGAGAACCTCATTAGCACTGCGACCTTGCAAAATGGTTTTGGCTCGAGCCTTGGCTTGTTTTTTATCTTGGTCATCCGTATGACTCTCGCTGACCTGATTTGTTTCAGCAGGCTTAGGGATAGTCGGCGTAATCGTCATATCAGATTGAATATTATTAGCATTGCTGACACTGCTTTGCATGTGCTCAAAGGCTTTTTCTAACTTATTGTTGAAGCGCAGACGATAGATAGGCTCAGGTAAGCTAAAGCCTTTATCTTCTAGTGCATGCTTGGTCTCACGAATGGCGATACTGCGTGCTTTGGCAAAGTCAGTCTCTGATTGATCTACCCAAACCTGAAATTCCAAAACAATATTAGAATCACCCACATTGGTAATGACCGCAATTGCCTTAGGCTCATCCAAAACGAATGCCAGTGTATGTATCGCATCCAATCCGACTTTAATTGCTGCTAAAGGATCATCATTGGCATCAACGCCCAATTCAAAAGTAAATCGACGCTCAGGGTTTTTGGTGTAGTTTAGAATGGTACCTTTAAAGACTTCAGCATTAGGAATGCGCAACTGATTACCATCTAATGTCATCAGTATCGTCGCACGCGAGGTCAAACGAACCACGATGCCCTCTTGCCCATTAATTACGATATGGTCACGGGCACGAAAAGGTTGGCGAATGCTCAGCATTAGTGAAGCGATATAATTTTCAATGGTATCTTTGACTGCGAAACCAACCGCAATACCAATGACACCTGCTCCACCAAGCAATGTACCTAAAATAGTCTCTGCACCTATCAGACTTAGCCCTAGAATCAGACCAAAGATAATAAAGATGACTTTGACCGTTTGTGACAGCAGCTCAGCGACAAATGGATTGGGTGTTAGACGTTGCCACATCTTTTTGCGATTAGATAACCAACTGCCAAACCATGCTACCAAGGCAAATATAACGATGCCAACTAATAGTAGTGGTAGCGCCTTCACTAGATTGGTCACCTGTGCCTTTAGACCTTGATAGACCGTTGATACATTCTCTTGAACATCTAGTGTGCGGTTAATCCTGTCTTCTACAGTGACGACATCTGTTAGTCGGTTGGTTAAGTTAATCGCTTGCTGTGCTTTTTTTTCGTTGGCTGTCTCTCCCGTTAGGGTAACGACCCCTTGGGTGACACTAACATTGACGGCTTGTAAGCCTTCGATTTCAGAGAAAATACCGCTGATACGTTGACGAATATCGTTGTCTTTTTGCGGTGTGGGCGTGGTCTCGATTTGAGCATTGTTAGTGCTTTCGCCACTGATTACTGGCGGTGGATCAGGTGTTGGCAATGAGCTGGCGGGTTCTGTGGTATCACCTGTTGATGTCTCATTTTCTGATGTGGCAGAATTATCGTTAGATACGCTTTCCTCTATTATATCTACACCTTCAGTGGTCTCTATATCTAACGCCGTTGCGACACCAGAAATTTCTTCACTGGCAGCATGCGCTGAGAACGCAAAAAGGATGCTTAGTAGCAACACCATTTGACCCCACGCTTTTATAGAACTGCGTATTATTGGACGGTCAATGTAAGTGGCCATAAGCATCCTTTATTTTTTACGGATTTTTCTCGCTTAGCTGATTGCTAATAATTAGCTGCCTGATTTTAGCCGACTAATTTTGGCAGTCTTTAGCTATCTAAGTAAAGCTGTGCTTCGCTTAAGTTCAACGTGCCTTCATAGATAGCGCGACCGGTAATGATACCTTCGATACAATCACCATAAGGCTTCAACAGCTCGATATCTTTCATGTCAGTAACGCCGCCTGATGCAATCACAGGTAGTCCGCCTTCACGCGCCAAATTAACAGTTTGTTCGACGTTAACGCCTTGCATCATGCCATCGCGGGCAATATCAGTATAAACGATTGAAGACACGCCGACATCTGCAAAGCGCTTAGCAAGCTCGGTCGCTTTGGTATCTGTCACGTTTGCCCAGCCATGAGTGGCTACCATACCGTCTTTGGCATCGATACCGACGATGATATGTCCTGCAAATTCGCGGCAAGCTTCCGCGACGAAATTAGGATCCTCAACGGCTTTTGTACCGATGATGATATACGTCAAACCTGCGGTAATATACTGCTCGATGGTATTCATGTTGCGTACACCGCCACCCAATTGAATAGGCAGGTTCGGATAGGCTTTGGTGATATCATTGACCACTTGTCTATGTACTGGCACGCCATCAAAAGCACCATTCAAATCGACCAAATGTAAGCGACGCGCGCCTTCATCTACCCAACGCGCTGCCATGGCAACTGGGTCATCAGAGAACACCGTATCATCTTCCATACGGCCTTGTTTTAAACGTACACACTTACCATCTTTTAAATCAATAGCCGGGATAATGACAGGCACAGCACACATATAACATTCCTTATAAAGCACAAGATTGGCAATAAATTTAGTAAATTAAAATTTTGAGAATGAAACGTTATCGAAGCGTCAAATAACGAGAGAAAACGCTGCTTAAAAGTAGCATAAATTATGGACAGATCGAAAACTACGACATCGCTAAGTTAGCAATCTGTTTGAATACAAATAAGAAAGACAGAAACTAGACAATCATAACCATAAGTTTTAATACGTAGAATCACTACCAACAATCGTTAAATTCTATTACTGACTGGCAATTTTAGGTCAATTTAGCGTATAATCCTAGGTAAATTTTTATTTGTTTCTATGTGATAGTAACCATGTGTTACGCTTTTTGTTGAGTTGTTACAACTCACTAATACAGCATGGTGATCAGGATGGATCGAGCAATCATTCAATACGCCAATAAAATATTGGCTAAGAAATTGCTAAAAAGGACTATCTGAAAAAATCTCAACCAATAGTCTCTAAACCATCGATTCTGCGGTATTTAACCTTAATTAGATGTCTTGCAAGTCCCTATCACTAGCTAACTATATTAAAACCGTTACGATTAAAACTATAGCAGCTTATAATAAGTGAGGTTTGCTTATCAGTTGCTTAGCTAGTTTGTCTTTTAACCAGTATATCATCTACCTTAATAGATCGTTATTTGGCTACACTCTTATTCTATCGAATATCTTTAGACGATATTAGTGAACGAGAGATGGTCAAACATACTGGTGTTACAAGTTTTAAATTTCAATGAAACGTATGATAAAGCCATTTGTATTTAAATCAGTCTCTTTTAGCCATGCGCTGTAGCGATTGATTTCGATGAAACGGTTTTAGCATACACCTTGGTAGCCAGTCGCCACTTTGGTAATTCGAATAAGACATTAACGTGTTGTTAAGGAGTCTAAGGTCAGCGTTAATACTCTTACTAGTAGTTATGATCATGTATTGTCTTCACAGAGCTTTCATCCCTATTTCACTATAAAGGAAATAGACGATTGAAGGCTTTATTGAGTGATACAAATGTTCATGCTACCGATATACCAAACAGGACGTCTGGTATCGTTTTAGACTATGGACTAAGTTTTCGCTTATGATTACCATCAAAAAAGGTTTGGATTTGCCCATCACTGGTGAACCCTCCCGCGAGATATCTGAGCACCAACCGACACATGTAGCACTTGTTGGCTATGATTATGTGGGTATGAAGCCCACTATGAATGTCAAAGAAGGTGACATTGTAGCCAAAGGTCAGCCCGTTTATGAAGACAAAAAACGTGTTGGCGTGATCTACACTGCCCCTGCTGCCGGTAAGGTCGTCGCTGTTAAACGTGGCGAACGTCGAGTGTTTGAGAGTCTTGTGATTGCGGTCGACCCAAATGGTGAAGAAGTAGACTTTGAGCGCTATGACTCACAGCAGCTTGCTGACCTAGACTCTGAAGTCGTTGAAACCCAACTGATTGCCTCTGGCGAATGGACGGCGTTCCGTACGCGTCCTTATAGCCGCGCACCCGAAATCGGCGCTCGTCCACATGCTATCTTTGTCACAGCAATGGATACCAATCCACTTGCCTTTGACCCGATGCTTGTGATCAATGAGCAGCTACAAGCGTTCAATGATGGACTTGCTGTATTATCTACGCTTAGTCCAAAGACCTTTGTCTGCCATCGTGGCGATACCCAACTGACGCCAGTTACAAAAACTGCAGCAAATAACGTCACTGAGTATCATGGTTTTGCTGGTAAGCATCCAGCTGGTCTTGCTGGTACGCACATTCACTTTTTGCATCCTATCAGCCGCGGTGTGACCGTATGGACGATTGGTTATCAAGACGTGATTGCCATCGGTAAATTGTTCACGACAGGCCGTCTATATACGCGCCGCATGGTGAGTTTAGCAGGTCCTGCGGTCACTAACCCGCAGTTGGTTATGACTGAACGCGGTGCTGATATTACTGCATTGACCAAAGGTAAGCTGGCTGCTGGCGAGAACCGTATCATTTCAGGTTCAGTATTGTCTGGTCGCAAAGTGTTTGAAAACATCGCCTATCTGGGTCGTTTTCACAATCAGATCAGCGTATTGACTGAAGGCCGTGAGCGTCCTGCGTTCCATTTCTTTACTCCAGGTAAAAACCGCTTCTCAAAACTGCCTATCTATATTTCGCAGTTCTTTGGTGGCAAAAAGTACGACTTTACTACGACAAGTAACGGCTCACCACGAGCGATGGTACCAATCGGTGTCTACGAAGAAGTCATGCCACAAGATTACCTACCAACTCAGTTACTACGTGCATTGATTGTCGAAGACATCATTAGTGCCGTAGATTTGGGTGTACTTGAACTGGACGAAGAAGATTTGGCACTATGCACCTTTGTATCTCCTGGCAAATATGAATTCGGTGATATTTTGCGTGATAACTTAACGCGCATTGAGCTGGAGGGCTAACCACGATGAAATTTTTACACAATATGTTCGATCGTATGGAGCCATCTTTCACCAAAGGCGGCAAACACGAAAAGTACTACGCTATTTTTGAGATGTTTGATACGTTCTTACGTCAACCAAGCTCAACCACTTATGCATCATCACATGTACGTGACGGGATTGACCTAAAGCGTATTATGATTACCGTATGGCTATGCACCTTCCCAGCGATGTTTTGGGGTATGTACAACATTGGTCATCAAGCACTAACCGCTATCGCTCAGCTTGGCTTGCAGCCTGAAGGCTGGCGTACTGTGATCACTAGCATGGCAGGCTATAACCCAGATAGTATCTGGGCAAGCTTCGTCTATGGTGCGATGCAGTTTTTGCCTATTTATATCGTGACGTTTGCGGTAGGTATTCTCTGTGAGATTATCTTTGCTGTCGTCCGTGGACACGAAGTTAACGAAGGTTTCTTTGTGACTTCAGTTCTATTTGCATTATGTCTACCACCTGATATTCCTTTATGGCAAGTCGCCCTAGGTATTATCTTCGGTGTGGTTGTCGCAAAAGAAGTGTTCGGTGGTACTGGTAAAAACTTCCTTAACCCTGCCCTATCGGGTCGTGCATTCTTATACTTTGCTTATCCAGCCTATATGTCTGGTGACTCAGTATGGACAGCAGTAGATGGTTTCTCAGGTGCAACCCCTCTTGGCCTTGCAGCCCTTGGTGTGGTTCCTCAGGACTTCGTCGATGTCTATGGTAATGCCATCACGTGGAGTGATGCATTCTTAGGTAATATGCAAGGCAGTATCGGTGAAGTATCGACGCTGGCTATCCTGATGGGTGCTGCAGTGTTGCTATGGACGCGTATTGCTTCTTGGCGCATTATGGCAGGTTGTGTGGTCGGTCTGATTGCGACGTCTCTTGTGTTCAACATGATTGGCTCTGAAGACAACATGATGATGAGCTTACCGTTCTACTGGCACTTAGTTATCGGTGGCTTTGCTTTCGGTGCTGTATTTATGGCAACCGATCCAGTATCAGCTGCGCATACAAATAAAGGCCGCTGGGCTTACGGTATCTTGATTGGTTTTATGACCGTATTGATTCGCGTCATCAACCCTGCTTTCCCAGAAGGCATCATGCTGGCCATTCTATTCGCCAACTTATTTGCTCCATTGTTTGACTACTTTGTGACTCAAGCAAATATCAAACGCCAAACCGCTCGGAGGGTTCGCTATGTCCAAGCCCAAAAGTAATAACGCGAAAACCATCAGTGTGGCTTTGACGCTATGCTTGGTGTGTTCAGTGTTGGTCTCAGCAGTGGCTGTTGGTCTAAAGCCTGCGCAAGTCGAAAACGCACGTTTAGATCGCAACAAAAACATCTTAGTCGCGGCTGACATGTATGACGCTGAGTCTGATACAGCAGATGATGTTGCCGAACGTTTTAAAGATTTTGAAGTAAAAATCATTGATTTAAACGAAGGTACTTATCTCGATGATGATGCGCTAAAAACTGCTGGCATCCCTGATCGTAATGCTTATGACGCCAGTCAAGCGACAAAAAACCAAGCTTTAAGTGAAGACTTGGGTGACAACGATCCTGCTGGTATTGGTCGTAAGCCAAAATATGCCAAAGTCTATGTCAAAAATGATGACGCAGGTCAGCCAGAAACGGTTGTATTGCCAATTCAAGGCTACGGTCTATGGGGCACTATCTATGGTTTCTTAACGCTCGAAAGTGATATGAATACCATCAAAGGTATCAGTTTCTACGAGCATAAAGAAACCCCAGGCCTTGGCGCTCGTATCGAAGAGCCAGAGTGGCGTGCAAAGTGGAGCGGTATCGAGTCTTATGACGAGAATGGTAACGTTGCCACTGGTGTAACCAAAGCTGGTAACCCAAAAGAGAACTGGGTTGATGGCATCAGCGGTGCGACATTGACTAGCCGCGGCGTCAGCAACATGATTCAGTTTTGGTTAGGCGAGCAAGGTTATAAACCTTATCTAGATACGCTACGCGAAAAGAGCGGCCAAACGGTTGAAGGTGCAGACACGCAAGCAAATCAATCAAAGCCGGCAGCTCAACCTAAAACCGAATTGGCAGCCAAGCTACCAGTAGCAAACGGCAAGGAGGCATAACATGGCTGACACTAAAAGCATTTTAACCACGCCTATCTTTGATAATAACCCTATTGCCCTACAGATCCTTGGTATCTGTTCGGCATTGGCTGTCACCACCAGCATGGCTAACGCTATGGTCATGTGTGTGGCATTGACCTTGGTAACAGCATTTTCAAGCTTCTTTATCTCGATTATCCGTAAGCAGATTCCATCAAGCATTCGTATCATCGTACAGATGACGATTATTGCTTCGTTGGTTATCTTGGTTGATCAGGTACTAAAAGCGGTTGCTTATGACGTCAGTAAAGGTCTATCTGTCTTTGTTGGTTTGATTATCACTAACTGTATCGTTATGGGCCGTGCTGAAGCATTTGCTATGAGCAACCCACCAATCCCAAGCTTTTTAGATGGTATTGGTAACGGTCTTGGTTACTCAGCAGTACTACTATTTGTCGCAACTATCCGTGAGCTATTGGGTGCTGGTACTTGGTTCGGTATTACGATTCTACAGCCAGTTACTGATGGCGGTTGGTACATACCAAACGGTCTATTACTGTTACCACCATCAGCGTTCTTTATCATCGGTTTGTTCATCGCTGTGGTCCGTATCTGGAAACCAGAACAAGTTGAAGAAGCTGAGTTTGTAATGAAGCCGCAGTCTAAAGGCATGGCACATGGAGGCGGTCACTAATGGGACATTATGTTAGTTTATTTATAACCTCAGTCTTTATTGAGAACATGGCGCTTGCCTACTTCTTAGGCATGTGTACTTTTTTGGCCGTATCCAAAAAAGTCTCTACAGCGATTGGTCTAGGTGTTGCTGTTGTTGTCGTGATGGCAATTACCGTTCCACTAAACAATTTACTATTCCAGTTCATCCTAAAAGATGGTGCGCTGGCATGGGCAGGGTTCCCTGATATCGACTTGAGCTTCTTAGGATTGCTAAGTTATATCGGTTTGATTGCAGCTACCGTACAGATCCTAGAGATGTTCTTGGACAAGTTTGTACCGAGTCTATATAACGCACTTGGGGTATTCTTACCACTAATCACCGTAAACTGTGCCATCTTGGGTGGTGTACTATTTATGGTTGAGCGTGACTATAACTTTGGTGAATCTGTTGTCTATGGTGTGGGTGCAGGCTTCGGTTGGGCACTTGCTATTACAGCATTGGCGGGTATCCGTGAAAAGCTAAAATACTCAGATATTCCAGCACCGCTGCGTGGTCTTGGTATTACTTTTATCACGGTTGGTCTTATGTCGCTCGGCTTTATGTCGTTCGGTGGTATGTCCATCTAAACCGCTAAGCTCAAAGCTTTCATTAGCTATTTGACTTATTTAATTCATTTATTCGGTAGAGGTTTGGGTACAGCATAGATTATGCCCCCACACCCCTACCCCATAGATTAAGGATACCTACCATGGATTACGCTACGGCGATTGGTGGCGTTGCTATGTTTACCTTGATCATCATGGGCCTCGTCGCTATTATTTTGGCGGCACGCTCAAGACTGGTCAGTTCAGGCGATGTCACTATCCATATTAATGATAATCCCGATAATGATGTGGTGACACCAGCTGGCGGCAAACTACTACAAACGCTAGCGGGCGAAGGTATATTTTTATCTTCAGCTTGTGGTGGTGGTGGTACTTGTGCGCAGTGTCGTTGCCGCGTTATTGAAGGTGGTGGTTCTATTTTGCCCACCGAAGAAGGCTATTTTACTCAAGGTGAAATCCGCAATCACATGCGCTTAGCTTGTCAGGTAGCTGTTAAGCAAGACATGAAAATTGAGATTGATCCTGAGTTCTTTGATGTACAGAAATGGGAATGTGAAGTTATTTCTAACGATAACGTTGCCACTTTCATTAAAGAGCTGGTACTAAAAATTCCAGAAGGCGAAGAAGTAAACTTCCGCGCTGGTGGTTATGTACAGTTGGAAGCGCCACCGCATGAAGTGCACTACAAAGACTTTGTGGTTGATGAAGAATATAGAGAAGACTGGGAAAAATTCGGTATCTTCAACTATGTCTCAAAAGTTGATGAGCCTGTTATCCGTGCTTACTCGATGGCTAACTATCCTGAAGAGAAAGGCCTCATCAAATTTAATATCCGTATCGCAAGTCCACCGCCACGTGGTCCTGACGGTATTCCACCAGGCAAAATGTCTTCGTGGGTATTTAGCTTAGTACCTGGTGACAAAGTGACGGTTTCAGGTCCTTATGGTGAGTTCTTTGCCAAGAAGACCGAAGCTGAAATGATCTTTGTTGGTGGTGGTGCTGGTATGGCCCCAATGCGCTCACATATCTTTGATCAGCTTAAACGTTTGAATACTGATCGTAAGATTAGCTTCTGGTACGGAGCTCGTTCTATTCGTGAGATGTTCTACGTTGAAGACTATGATCAGCTAGAAGAAGAGTTCGATAACTTTGAGTGGCATGTTGCACTGTCTGACCCATTACCAGAAGATAACTGGGAAGGTCCAACAGGCTTTATCCATAACGTATTGCTCGAAAACTATCTGAAAGATCATCCAAACCCAGAAGACTGTGAATACTACATGTGTGGGCCACCGATGATGAACGCTGCCGTAATCGACATGCTACACAGCATGGGCGTGGAAGACGAAAACATCATGCTTGATGATTTCGGTGGTTAAGTTAGATAATTAATCTAGCAAAGTAAGGTTTAAGAATATAAAAAGAGTCTCAATTGAGGCTCTTTTTTTTGCGCGATTTTTACACATAGTAATGCCGTTGCAGACTACAAATCTAGCTAGTAGAGTCGCTTTATTATCCTATATTATGGACTATCTAAACATTGAGAAAGGACTCTTATGAAAACGAAATACAAAGATTTGACCATTTGGATTACCGGTGCTTCTAGCGGTATTGGGCAAGCATTAGCCGTTGCCTTCGCCAAACGCGGAGCTAGGATTATTCTAAGTGGACGTGACAGTGATAAGCTAGAGGTGGTCAAAAGCAGCTGCAAACGTGCTAACAAACATATTGTCGTTCCTTTTGATATCAGTGATGCCAACCAAACCAAAAAAGCTTATGCTACTGCTAAAGCTCAGGCGGGAAAAATCGACTGGCTCATCAATAACGCTGGTATCAGTCAGCGTTCGCTCATCATGGACACGGCTGAAGAAGTTGAACGCCAAATCATGGAAATAGATTACTTTGCTCAGACGCGTCTTACCAGACTTGCGTTGCCGGACATGATTGCACAAGGCGGCGGCAAAGTAGTAATGGTCTCGAGTGTGGCAGGTTTGCTGGGTACACAATATCGCGGCGCTTATGGAGCAGCCAAAGCAGCGCTGCATATGTGGGCAAACAGTTTGCGTGCTGAGCTACATGACCAAGGCATAGAAGTAGCCACGATATTCCCAGGGTTTATCCAGACCAATATCTCTATCAATGCGTTGACTGGCGACGGTAGCGCACAAGGTACGATGGATGAAGCAACTAATAACGGTCTAACTGCGCCTGAGTTTGCTAAACAAGTTGTGAAAGCGCTCACCAAGGGAGAGGAATATATCATCGTCGCTGGTCGTAAAGAAAAACTGGCCACACGGGTCAACCGCGTTTCTCCGCCAAAACTCTATAAGCTCATACGTGAGTCACAAGTAAAATAATTCGATCAACCGAACGAATTGTCGCTGAATGGTGCCTTCATTAGTATTTTTGGGTTCAAGGGGTGTAAAATAAGCGTGGCTTGTTTTACACCCTACTCATTTCTACGCCATACCGAAAATATTATGAAAAATACTATATCCAGCTTATCTTCCAAAAAATCTCTGCACCTTACCTTAGTAAGCGTCGTCAGCCTTGCTAGTACTTTAGGTCTCAGTGCTTGCCAGCAAACCCCAGACTATAACTATCTGATCGGTGAGACGATGGGAACGAGCTATCATATTAGCTATCAGTTGCCTGATGATGCGGACGAAGCTGCCATACAAGCTGCGGTAGACGAGCGCCTAAAACAAATTAACGATAGTATGTCTACTTATCAAAATAACTCAACGATATCTACATTCAATCGTTTGGGTAAAGACAAACCTATCACCATCGATGCTGATTTTAGTCGTGTGCTAGATGTCTCGCAAATTGTCTATCAGCAGTCTGGCGGTGCTTTTGACCCTACTGTTATGCCACTCGTAAACACGTGGGGCTTTGGAAGTACCATGACGGTCGAGCGCCTACAAAGTCCGCCAACCGCCATTGAGATTGCTCAAGCAAAAGCATTGGTCGATTTTGAGAGTATCATAAAAAAAGACGACACCATCTATAAGACCAAAGACGGCGTTGGTTTAGACTTTTCTGCCGTTGCTAAAGGTTATGGCGTCGATGTCATCGCTGATGTGTTGAGAGAGGATTATCAAATTCGTAATTACATGGTTGAGATTGGCGGTGAAATAGCCACCTCTGGTGTGAATAACCAGCAGCAGCCATGGCAAATTGCGATTGACGCCCCTATTGAAGGTAGTACTGTCAGCGAACGTCAGACCATATCTGCTATTCGCCAACCAAAAAATACGGCTAGCCAAATGCATCTAGCGACCTCTGGTAACTATCGTAACTCTGTCATATTCGATGGCAAACGCTATAGCCATACTATCGATCCGACAACGGGTAACCCTATTGCAGGCGGCGCACCTTCAGTCACTGTCGCAGCTGATTCGGTTGCACTGGCGGATGCGTGGGCAACTGCCCTTACCGCGATGCCTTATCACAAGGCACTAGATGTCGCTAAAACACAAAATCTGGCGGCCATGTTTGTGGTGCTAGCTGATGATGTAAAAGCAAAAGGTTCTGACGATATGTCTAACGAAGCTGCTGACGATGACATTGACGACTGGCAGGTGGTACAGACCCCAGAGATGAAAGCGTTACGTGCTGATAAAAAGCTCTAAACGTTCTCTAAGCTCTAGACGGTATACTCTACAAGCCACTGGTAAGTGATAGATGTGAAACAAGAGAATACGTTAACGCACAACGAGCTGCACTAAAATTTGCTATACTATTATACAGTTGTTATTAACGGTGCTTAGCTGTCATGAACTTAGACAGCACTACTAATAACTGCCCTATTTTTTAAAATGAGGTTTCCTCTATGCTTAGCCAACTGCTTCCTATGCTTGCCATTACTTTCACCGTATTTGTCCTATTCTTCATTTTTATGGGCATCGGTTATATGGTCAAAAAAAAGCCGCTTAGAGGATCTTGTGGCGGTGTTGCTAAATTGATGGGCGACGAAAATTGCTCGTTTTGTGGTAATGATCCCAATAAGTGCGATTCATTAATCGCTGAACAGCAAGAGAATGCATTAAGAGCTGCTCAATTGGGTAAATCGGTTTAATAGCCTATTGGTTACCATACGCTGGTAGCGTTTACCTGACATATGTTCTTATAATAGCGTCAAGTCATTCAAAAGTGACTTGACGCTATTTTTATTGTGCGATAAGACTATTTATTTAAGATTACTTATTATCGCCATCTCTTATTATCACTGTTCTATAGCCGTAACTCGAAGTAACCACACATATATTTTGACTAAGCTGCCTGCCAATTTAGCAAAGTCAGTTAAGCGAATGTATGTCTTACGCGCTACATATATTTTTCGGTCGCATTTAAGATATCGATTACCGTTTAGGTACGTGTCTGGGTAAATGCTCTCTGGTGTTATTTTATAAGCGGCGATTTCTTGGCGCTGTCTAATAACGTGTTCTTTTTCGCTGTCATCGTTGTGCTGCTATGTCTACCTCGTCCAATCTATCTGCTTCATCTAGCCTGCCATCCTCGCGCTTTACCTTTTGGTTGGTGCTGTGTGCCATGGTTCTGCTAGCCACCAATATGCGTGCGCCTATCGTCGCACTAGGTTCTATCGCCCCAGTGGTAAAAGACGCGCTTGATATCTCTGAGTTTCAGATAGGCTGGCTAGGGGCAGTACCTATGCTGAGCTTTGCCGTTGGTGCGCTGATTTCCCCAACCATTGGCAAGCGATTCGGACTAGAAAACACACTGATTGCTATGATTGGGCTATTGACGGTAGGAATGGTTATCCGTACTGCTATCCCGACGTGGAGTGGGTTTTTAATTGGTACTTTACTACTTACCCTCGCCATCGGCTTCGCTAATACTTTGGCAGCACCTGTCATTAAGCAGCGTACCCCGCAACATATTCCGCTAATTACTGGTCTGTTTAGTCTAACGATGACCACAGCAGCAGGTATCGTCGCAGGCGTCGTACTACCGTTATCGGAGCAAGTTGGTTGGCAGTGGGCATTAGGTGGTTGGACGATACTGGGTGTTTTTGCTTTCGTGGTTTGGTTGTTCTTACGTGTGCGTTTGGGTTCATCCAACCATCAAGCGGTTATTCCTGCGGCGTTAGGTTCTTCTGATATCTCCATGTGGCGAACCACCTTTGCGTGGCAGATTGCTATTTTTATGGGTTTGCAGTCATTATTGTTTTATACCGTCGCCAGTTTTTTACCATCGATTTGGGTGAGTAAGGGACTATCTGCCGTCAGTGCTGGACAGATGGGCTCCGTATTTCAGTTTATGGCACCAGTCTCTATCTTAAGCCTAACTTGGCTAGTCAATCGTGGCCGCCCTATTCAAGCGTTGGCGGTATTTGCTGCTGTGCTAAATGTTATGGGTATATTGGGTGTCAGTTACCTATCGACTGATTTGGCATGGCTATGGTCAGGCATGATGGGCATGGGCTGTTCGGCGATCTTTACCTTGAGCATGATGCTGTTCTCTATGCGTACTTATACGACCAATCAGGCAAGTGAGCTGTCTGGTATGGCTCAAGCAGTTGGTTATGTCATTGCGTTTTTTGGCCCATTGGGTACAGGTTGGTTGCATGAAATGACTGGTAGTTGGAGTATGCCGCTTTTTATTATGCTGATACTGATGATTGTCAACGTCGTGATTGCTTGGCTTGTTAGTCGTCCAGTGATGGTCGATGGCAAATATATTTGATTACTATCAGCTTTCATTTCTATCAGTTTTTGTGGTCTACAAGGCCATGATTGCTAACGCGCAATAAAGCGGCCTTAAATTAACCTTAGGCCAATATAGGTCACTGTCTTATTTTGCTATAGTCAGTTCAATATAACTTGGATACTTAATATAATCTGGATACTCAATATAATCCGGATACAAGGAAGGTGAGTGAAAGTACTACCAATAGTAGACTGAACGATCCTGACGATTTATCCGACTGATACTGTATCTGGTTTAGATAGGATTTGACTAGACACTGGTTTGATTGCATATAGGACATAACACCCATGATGAAACTTCCCTCTCGTTTTGCTCAGCGTTTGCCTGCTATCGCTATGCTCGCAGCTGTAATGGCTATCAGTGGCTGTCAGAAAGATGCTGAAACGACATCTGCTACTGACACGCAGAGTACCAGTACTGAAGCGACCAACAGTCAAGCCAGCACTACTCCAGTAGCAACTGAAAACGCAGCATCAACTGATCAACAGGTCAAATCCTCATCACTGACTATTTTAGCGCTTGGTGACTCACTGACAGAAGGTTTGGGAGTGGACAAAGATGACAACTACCCTGCTCAGTTAGAAGATCGTCTACAAGAGATGGGCTATGCTAACGCCAAAGTTATCAACTCAGGTCTAAGCGGTGAAACCAGTACGGGATTGGTCAATCGATTGGACTGGGTGTCGCAAACCAAACCCGACATCACCATATTGACTATCGGTGCTAACGATGCGATACGTGGTATCGATGTAGCAACCATTGAAGCCAATATTCGCACTGCGGTTAAGCACCTGCAAGACAATGGTAGTGTCGTTATCTTAGGCGGTATGTCGATCTATGACAATCTAGGCAGTGAATACGTCGCGGCATTCTCAGACATTTATCCTCGTATTGCGAAAGACATGAACCTGACGCTTATTCCGTTCTTCTTAGAAGGCGTCGGCGGTGACCGAGAGCTTAACCAAGCGGATGCGATTCACCCGACTAAAGAAGGCTACGAGATTATCGTTAATAACAATATCTTGCCTATTCTAGAGCCTAAATTAAATGAACTAGAAGAGCTAAAAACAACCGATACCGATAACACAGCTGCAACGGCTCAAGACAATACGACAAAAAATAAGACAAACGAGACTATTTAACGAGATACTGTAATGACATTATCACCTTCGACTGTCACAGCAACGCCACAAGCAGATGCTAAGACACAAGCACTACTGACCGCTTCACAATTAAACAAAACCGTGCAAGTCGGTGAGCAAAAGTTGTCCATCATCAAAGACGTGGATATCTATGTCAACGCTGGCGAGTTTGTGGTCATCATGGGCAAATCAGGCTCAGGCAAATCTACTTTGTTAGGTTTACTCGCAGCATTAGACTATCCCGATAGCGGTACGGTATCGCTGGCAGGTCAAATGCTTAGCAGTCTTGACGAAGATGCGCTAGCCGTCATTCGTCAGCAAGATATGGGCTTTGTCTTTCAGTCATTTCATCTACTGCCCACACTGACCGTCGCTGAAAATATCGCCTTTCCACTTGATATTGCCAGACGTCCAAGCCTAGCACGCGTAGACGAGCTGATAGATGCGGTCGACTTAGGGCATAGACGTAACAGCTTACCCAATCAGTTGTCAGGTGGTGAGCAGCAGCGTACAGCAGTAGCACGAGCACTGGTATCGCATCCAAAGATTGTTTTTGCGGATGAGCCAACGGGCAACTTAGACGAGCAAAATGCCGATCAAGTCATGCAGCTGCTATTGGATTTACGCCAACAGGTTGGCTCGGCACTGGTGGTCGTGACTCATGACCCTGCACTTGCCGAGATGGCAGATCGCGTCATCACCATGCATGACGGCCGCATTGTACCTACATGAATAACTGGATTGTATCTTAATGAATAGTAAACCCACAGACAACAAATCGCCTGATACAGAAAAGACTGTTACCAGTATGCATCAAGAGTCCAGTTATCCTAGCGGCATTCTTAGTCAACTATTTACCCGTACCCTAGGTTTTCAAACACTAGGCTCGCAAGCACTCAGCCGTAGCTGGTGGCAGCGTTGGGTATATCCCGTGTTGTTCCTACTGACGTTGACCTTGTCGCTTGCAACCTATCTGACCCTCGACTCTGTGCAGCAGTCTGTCGATAGCTATATCAATGACAATCAGCGCGCGCTCATTGGTGGGGATCTAATCCTAAACAGTAAACAAGACTGGCCAAGCGAAGTATTGTCACAGGTAGAAACTATCCCTAATACACAGACGGTGTATGACTATCAATTTAGCGCCATGCTGGTCAATGATGAGCAAACCTTGCTTGCCAGCGTCAAAGCCGTCTCTCCGTCTTATCCCTTATATGGCACAGCGGAGCTTGCCTCGGGGCAGCCGCTGTGGGATCAGCTAACATCTGACAGTGTGATCGTCGCACCAGAAGTGCTTAGTAGTCTACAGGCCGATGTCGGCGACCGTATCACCATTGGCGATGCGCAATTTACGATCAGTGATGTACTGACCAAAGAGCCTGACCGTCCACTGACCACGTTTGGTTTTGGTGGACGTGTGTTGATGAAACAAGATGCACTTCCATCAACCAACCTGTTGGGGCAACGTAGCCGCATAAACTATCGTATCGAGATGGCAGGCGATCCAGAGCTGATAACCACGCAGCGTGAACAGCTTACAGATATCCTGACCAATTATCCTGATATCGAGCTCTCTGATGCCGAGTCCGCAGACACTTCTGTCTCGCGCATCTCTGATAATGTGCTGATGTTCTTAAAGCTACTAGTCATCGCGGTGTTGCTACTATCTGCGGTCGCCATGTACGGCGTCATTAGCGCCTTTGTCAGTAAGCAGCAGTCCAATAATGCTATTCGATTGGCGCTCGGCGAACCGCTTGGCTCACTCAAACGCAGCTATTATCAGCTGCTTATCGTTACGACTATCATTGCTTGTATCGCAGCGGTTGCCCTTAGTCTGGGCTTGCTCAAAATCGGTCAGCCGTATCTGGTCGCTATCTTGCCTGCCGACGTTGGTCTAGCCATCAACCCAATCAGTGCTATTAAAACCATTGTGATTGCCTTAGCCCTGACGCTACTGATTGCGCAGCGTGGTCTAAGCGCACTTAACACGACTAAACCCGCTACCCTACTCAATCAAGGGGCGAGTACGCAAACACAAAACCTGCCGTGGTATCGACGCACGCCATTACTGTGGTATGGCATCGTGCTGGCAGGGTTGTATACTTTCTTTGCTTATGAAGTTGGCTCACTGTCCTTAGGTGCGCAGCTATTGGGCGGTTTGATTGGCTTTGTGGCGATATTTTGGTTATTGGCGCGTGGGTGGCTATGGCTACTTAACAAGTTGGCAAGCAATACCAAGGTCAGCTGGATGCAGCGTATCGCCATTCATAACCTTGCGCGTAAAGGCAACCAATCAGCGTTGTTCTTTGTCACCTTATCACTATCGGTGGCGGTGCTGACGCTCATTACCACACTCAATCACAGTATCAATGCGCAGTTTATCAATGCCTATCCTGAAGACGCACCCAATCTGTTTTTGCTCGATGTGCAGAGCGATCAACATGACGATATTGATGCGATCATTGAGGCGCCTGTCACTTATTATCCCGTCATTCGTGCGCGTGTAGAGACGGCTAATGATGTGGCGGCAAAAGATATCGAGCCTGCTGATGGGTTTGATGATCCCACACGTGTCTTTAACTTGAGCTACGCAGATACGGTCATGGAGACCGAATACATCACTGAATCACTCACAGACGACGCGCTATACTCCTCTATCGATGCGACAAATGAACAAATCAAACCTTTGTCTATCTTGGACACTGCCGCAGGTATGCTCAATGTCGGTATGGGCGATCAGGTACGTTTTAACATTCAAGGTATCGAAATCATCGGGCAGATTACCAGTATTCGTACGCGCTATGAGCGTGGCCCAAGCCCGTATTTTTACTTCTTGTTTGAACCGTCCGTACTGTCCGCTGCCCCGCAGATTCAGTTTGCTACTGCCCACGTATCAGAAGACGCCATTCCAGAATTACAAGGCAAACTGGTACGTGAGTTCCCTGCTGTCACTACCATTGATGGGACTGCGATTGCGAAACAAATTCAAGAGCTGGTGGTACAAATGAGCCGCTTGGTCTATGTGTTTACCTTGCTTGCTCTACTCACTGGCGTTATGGTGCTGATCAGCTCGCTGCTGTCTACTTCGCAAGATCGCATGAAAGACAGCGCGTCATTTAGACTGCTCGGTATGCAAAAGCGCGATCTGTATATGCTAAATATCCTAGAGTTGGGCGTGCTTGGGATTAGCGCGGCGATATTTGCCGTTGTGATCGCCAGCGTTGGCGCATGGGCAGCAATCACGCAATGGTTTAATCTACAATTTAGTGTGCCGTGGACGAGCTTGGCTATTGGCGGTGCGGCGTTAATCGTCTTACTGTTTGCCATTGCCATTATTTATGTGAGATTGGTGATTGGCCGTGGAATTATGGCTAGGGTAAGAGCGATGATTTAGCAATAGTTTATTTTACGATTCCAACTCGTTTAAAACTGACTATTTGCTATACTAGCCCAACTTTATCGGTTAAATACCAACTTATAACACCTTCCCAAACAGCATGGTAGCCTTATGAAATTCTCAAAGTTCGGTCAAAAATTTACCCAACCCACTGGCATCTCACAATTGATGGATGATCTGGGCGATGCGCTAAAAAGCGATCAACCTGTCAACATGTTGGGCGGTGGTAACCCTGCCAAAATTGATGCCGTTAATGAGTTGTTCTTGGAGACCTATAAGGCGCTGGGTGTTGATAATGATGCAGGCGTGCCCAATAGTAGCGCGATTATCAGCATGGCGAACTACTCTAATCCGCAAGGGGATGCCGCTTTTATCGACGCCTTAGTTGGCTTCTTTAACCGTCATTACGATTGGAACCTCACTTCAGAAAACATCGCCTTGACCAATGGCTCACAGAATGCGTTTTTCTATCTGTTTAATCTGTTTGGCGGCGCGTTCACAGATGAGAAGAACGAATCTATCGACAAGTCCATTCTACTGCCATTGACCCCTGAGTATATTGGCTATAGTGATGTGCATGTCGAAGGTCAGCATTTCACCGCCGTATTACCGCATATCGATGAAGTGACGCATGATGGTGAGGAAGGCTTCTTTAAATATCGTGTTGATTTTGACGCGTTAGAGAACTTACCAGCGTTAAAGGAAGGTCGTATTGGAGCGATTTGCTGCTCACGTCCGACCAATCCGACTGGCAACGTGCTGACCGATGATGAAATGGCGCATTTGGCCGAGATTGCCAAACGCTATGACATACCGCTGATTATCGATAACGCCTACGGTATGCCCTTCCCCAATATCATCTACTCTGACGCGCATCTGAATTGGGATAACAATACGATTCTGTGCTTTAGCCTGTCGAAGATTGGTTTGCCTGGTATGCGTACGGGTATTATCGTGGCTGATGCCAAAGTAATCGAAGCGGTCAGCGCGATGAATGCAGTGGTCAATCTAGCGCCGACACGCTTTGGTGCAGCGATTGCCACGCCGTTGGTAGAGAATGACCGTATCAAGCAGTTAGCCGATAATGAGATTAAGCCGTTTTATCAAAAGCAGGCGACCCTTGCCGTGAAGCTGTTAAAAGAAGCCTTGGGCGATTATCCTTTGGTCATTCATAAGCCTGAAGGCGCGATATTTTTATGGTTATGGTTTAAAGATTTGCCGATTAGCACGCTGGATCTATACGAGCGCCTAAAAGAAAAAGGCACGCTTATTGTGCCAAGTGAGTACTTCTTCCCCGGTGTCGATGTCAGCGATTATCAGCATGCGCATGAGTGTATTCGTATGAGTATCGCGGCTGACGAGCAGACACTGACTGATGGTATTCAAGCCATTGGTGAAGTCGTACGTGAGCTGTATGATGAAGCCAAAAAATAAGATGAGCTGCTAGAATTATAAATTCAAATAGCAAAATGAAAAAACGGACTAATTAATAGTCCGTTTTTTTATGGCGTTTGGTCAGTGAAGTCGATTTATTGGTTGGTCGAAAGATAGTCGTCCACTTATTCAGCGCAAAGAGTACATACGGCAGCATACAAGTATTAATCAAATCACGGATACTCGCGAGTATCTGATCACGGCTCAAGCCAGTTAAGCCAAGCGATTCAATTGTATCTCGATTGTCCAGATACTCACCCAACAGCGCAATGCAAGTTACGACGATCAGAGCGATAAATGATCGAATACCTTGGCTTTTGATAATAGGTCGCAGCGCAACCAGACACAGCAGATAAACACCGACACCGACATAGATATGTAAGGCATCTTTGGCAAGGCCCGTTGTTTCCACAACATTCATTTTAAAGGCAGTAAAATCCACTGAGATATTCCAAATATAAGCGCGTAGAAAATAACTGAGCGTATCACTAAACCATGATGGCTAAACTATAATAGCTAAAGAATATCAGCTACAAAGTGATGGCTGAGCATAAAAAAGGTAGATTATACAATTGATAATCTACCTTCTACTAAATTAAATATTCACTTCACGTTTATCAACTACTTACACATTCCACTCTACAAAGTTCTTGAGCAATTGCAAGCCAGCAGTATGGCTCTTTTCTGGATGGAACTGGGTAGCAAATAGATTGTCTTGGATCACACTGGCACAGAACGGTTGACCATAATCACATACCGCCGCCACTTGTGAGCTATCAGCAGGATCACAGTAGTAACTATGCACAAAGTAAAAATGCGCGTTGTCTTCGATACCGTGCCAAAGCGGATGGTCAAAATCCATACCGTTAATGGTATTCCAGCCCATATGCGGTACTTTTATCGTCGCACCCTGCTTGTCTTTCCACGTAGGGTCAAACGCTTCTACAGTGCCGTTTAAGATGCCTAGGCAGTCCGTACCACCATTTTCAGCTGACTGCTCGAACAATGCCTGCATGCCCACACAGATGGCCATAACAGGCTTGTTAAACACTGCATGGCGTATGACGTCATCAATGCCTGCATCACACATGCCAGCGATACAGTCGCGCATCGCACCCACACCAGGGAAGACGATCTTGTCTGCCGCCGCGACGACTTTTGGATCATTGGTGATAGAGACTTCTGCTCCGACTACCGATAAGGCTTTGCTAGCAGAGTGCAGGTTGCCCATACCATAATCTAATAGTGCTACTTTAGTGACTTTAGCCATTAAAAAGCCTCTTTGGTAGATGGCAAGGTGTTTAGCGCACGCTCATCATATTCACAAGCCATACGTAACGCACGAGCAAAGGCTTTAAAGGTTGATTCGATTTGGTGATGGCTGTTTTTGCCTTTGAGGTTATCCAAATGCACCGTCATCCACGAGTGATTGACGAATCCGTAAAAGAACTCACTGAATAAATCCACATCGAAACGGCCGACGTGCGAACGTGTAAAAGGAATGTCCATATGCAAACCAGGACGCCCTGACAGATCGACGACAGCACGGGTCAATGACTCATCTAGCGGCGCATAGAAATGCCCATAACGACGAATGCCTTTCTTGTCACCCAATGCTTTATTGAACGCTTGGCCAAGGGTAATACCAGTGTCTTCAACGCTATGATGGTCATCAATAAACGTATCACCGGTACATTTGATATCTAAGTCAAACAAACCGTGACGCTTAATTTGATCAATCATATGATCCAAAAATGGCACACCAGTGTCTACCGTGCCTTTACCTGTACCATCTAAATTAACGGTACAGGTGATTTGCGTTTCGGCAGTGATACGCTCAACGGTCGCGATACGTTCAGGGCGACCATATAGATTTACGTTTTTTGACTCAGTTTGCTCAGGTGTGGCAGCAGTCGTCGTTGCATTGGCTGTCATGGCTACTCTCTATCAGTTTTTTATCAGTGAAAAGCGGTCAATAAATAAGGCAAAAACCTGCCCAAAATATTTTACTAGTGTCTGGGTCAGACCTTAGCAGAAAATGTATTAGAAAATGATATATACAAAAGATATCAACATATTAGGGTTTATACATACTAAATATTATATAGCCTCATCATAGCAAACCCTAACATTTACTGCCACGACCAAGCGGTAAACCACGCACAAAATCACGTCATTCTGCTAAAATAGTGTGTTCAGTATTATCAATCATGACTCGCGCTGACTTTGCAGACCCTTACTTACGGCACTACACGCTATGACATCGTGCTGTCTCATATTGCTAATTTATACTATAGAAACCCTCTATTTATAGGAACTGCTATGCCTTTAGAAGCGATCGCCATTAATAGTTTGGATGCGCCACTTATCAAAAAACCTGCTCGCGACAACGAGCTAGCAGAGCGCTTGCAAGCGTTGTACGATAGTGATGATGCACAGCCTGACGGTCTTGAGGTATTGAATATCGTTGAGCAAGGGTTTAAACGTGGACAGTACCTGTATGTTGGGATGTTCAATGATAAGCCTATCGCCGCTGTCGCCTGCTTTGATGACGGGCAAACCAATGCTAAGCGCCTGCAATATCTCACTGTCCATCCGGAGAATCGTAAACGTGCTATCGATGCCAAGTTTATTAAACTGGTCTATGATTGCGAAGTTAGAAAAGGCGTACGTGAATTTGTCCCCGCGGACGCCGATATTCACCGTATCATGAGCGAGTACGAACTATTGCGTGTGAAAGACTAAACTGAGCGCTAAAACGGTGAATTTTACCAATATCTAATTATTTATCGTCTTTTATTCGATAAAGTGCAAAAATTGCTTGACAGCTGAGCCTATATTTAGTTTAATAGCGCCTCAACGAAGACGGCTCGATAGCTCAGTAGGTAGAGCAACGGATTGAAAATCCGTGTGTCGGCAGTTCGATCCTGCCTCGAGCCACCATTCGTTAATAGAATTCTAAAAACCCTGAACAGCAATGTTCGGGGCTTTTTTATGTTTAAATTTTACCGTACTCTTTAGCGTTCGTTCTATTCATATGTTGCTCTTATTCGTATAGCCGACTACTATTCGTAAAAACGACCACGTAATAGTAAATTACAGCGCTCACGCGAATCCAAGTCGTATATAGTTGCGCGGTAATCAATACCGTGACGCCCCTCAAAGAATATCACTCGGTCGCCTACTGCCAAAAAACAAGACGTGCGCGCATCATAGATAAAGCCATCTATCACGAATGCTAAATCGCGATCTATCTCGCGTACCGTATACGTCTCACCTTGCGGAATCAAACGTTCAAACCACGCGCTGTGGGCAGCCGTAGTAGCTAGTATGCTTGTCGTTAGCAATAGCCACGCTACCAGTATGTTTTTTGGTAATCGCAAACGGCTGAGCTCATTTACACTTATTTTATTTCTCAACATAGTATCTCTTGTGGCATTGCATTCATCATATTTGTAGCCTTCATACGTCTCACAGTTGACTTTACCATAACCATTTTAACTCACCGCTTTTGATGCTAAATACCTACTGTCACGGTTGCATAACATTTTTGTGCTTTTTTCTAAACAGCTTGGCTAAGTATACTCAATAACCATATACGAGTAGATAAAAATAATAGGTCATAGATATGAGAGAGTTTGATTACGACTTGGATTATAAGAGTTTGGATTTGCGCGCTCAGCCTGAGTTGTACCGTGTTGGTCGCGGTGAACAAGGCGTATTACTGGTAGAACCTTATAAGTCTGAGATTTTACCTCATTGGCGTTTTGCGACTCCCGATATCGCCCGCGAAAGCAGTGAGGCTATCTATCAGATGTTTTTAGATTACTTGGCTGACGATGACTTCGTCGGCGCAGATATGGCGCGCAAGTTTATCCAAATGGGCTATACCCGTGCTCGTCGCTATGCCAATCACAAAGGTGGCAAAAAATATAAAGGTGCAGTACCTGATGATAAAAAAGGTCAAAGCGGCGCTCATGGTCGCGAAGAATTGCCACGACAAGAGGAAGACCCAGTCAAGGCGGAGTCCGCACGGATCTTTAAAGTTAAATGGGATGAATGCCGTGAGAACGAAGAGTATTTAAGAATGAAGAAAGAGCATCGTGAACGCTATAAAGATGTCGAATAGTTGCTACTGTGCTAAGGTATGGCCAATATAATAAATATAACGATTTCCAATAGTGAGGAACAATGAATAAGCAGCTTTTAATTTTTGATTTTGATGGAACACTCATTGATAGCGTACCCGATTTGGCCGACGCAACCAACGCCATGCTAACCACATTAGGCAAAGACACCTACCCTATCGAGACGATACGCAATTGGATAGGAAATGGCTCACGCCTGCTCGTAGAGCGCGCTTTGGTTGGTAAAGTGGAAGTAGCAGATGGCGAGCTAACGGTCGGAGAAGCTGATCACGCAGAGCAAATATTTTTTGAGGCTTATAGGAATCTTAGTGGTAGTAAAACCGTTGCCTATCCAGATGTCGATGACGGACTCAAAAAACTGCACGCAGCTGGCTATACACTTGCTTTAGTCACCAACAAGCCCATTCGATTTGTACCGAAAATACTACAGTCGTTTGGCTGGCAAGACTTATTTAGTGAAGTGATGGGCGGTGACAGTTTACCTGTCAAAAAACCAGACCCAACGCCCCTACTGCATGTCTGTGAGACTCTCAATTTTAGTGTCGAGCAAGCAGTGATGATTGGTGACTCTAGAAACGATATGTTGGCTGGACAGAACGCCAATATGGACACGCTCGGCCTGTCTTATGGCTACAACTATGGGCAAGATATTCGCGAATTAAATCCAACCGAAGCCTTTGATCACTTTGCTGACTTGGTTGCTTGGATTATGAAAGATAAAGCCTAGTGTATATGGAATCTAACAATTATCACGGTGTAACTTTCTCAAACAGAGATTACGCTTTATTGCGATAGCTCAGCGCCTCAGATACGTGGGCGCTGTTAATATCGGTACTGTTAGCCAGATCAGCGATTGTACGCGCCACCCGTAATACTCGGTGGTAGCCACGCGCTGATAGATTCAAGCGCTGCTGAGCAAGTTGCAATAACTGCTTTTCATTGTCGCCTAGCTGGATGTATTCATCGATTTCGCTAGGGCTAAGCTCATTATTAACCTTTTGCTGGCGCTGCATTTGATGCTGATGCGCTATTACTACGCGAGCCCGTACTTGCTTAGAGGTTTCACCTACCTGACTATTTTGCAAATCGGCAATCGGTAACGCAGGCACGGTGATATGCAAATCAATACGATCTAAGAGAGGCCCAGATAATTTGTCTTGATAGCGTTTTATCTGCTCAGGTCGACAGCGACAACGTCCTGATGTATCGCCATCATAGCCACATGGGCAAGGGTTCATCGCAGCGACCAGTTGAAAATTCGCCGGAAAAGTCATTTGAGAGTTAGCGCGACTAATAGTGATTTGTTTGGCTTCTAGCGGCTGACGCAATACTTCCAGCACACTCCGATCAAACTCTGGTAACTCATCTAGGAATAAAACGCCTTTATTAGCTAGCGTAATCTCACCTGGTTTGGGACGTGAGCCACCACCGACTAGTGCTACTGCTGATATCGTATGGTGTACTTGTCTAAATGGCCGCGTCCCATAGTCATAGTCGCTGTCTGCCACCGAATACGTACTAGCCACTTCTAGCGCATCCTCATCACTCAAGTCTGGCAATATCGTTGGCAATCGTGATGCCATGAGCGTCTTGCCAGAACCTGGTGGCCCTGTAAATAACAATGAATGACCGCCCGCAGCGGCAATCTCTAACGCGCGCCGAGCATGGTGCTGTCCTTTGACATCAGCTAAATCCACTTGATAGCCAACATGCTGCTGAGCAGGACTAGGCTGTACCACTGCTAAACTCTCATAGTTTGCACTTGGGTCAACGAGCGACTGTAGATGGTCGCAAACTGCTTTTAGACTCTGAGCAGCTAGTATCGTTACGCCATCAACGCGGCTGGCCTCACGACCATTATCAATCGGTACGATCAGTTGCGGTGTCATCGGCGGCGAGTTATTTGAGATCTCTGAATTATTTTGCTCTTGCTCATTCGCTACTACTTGCGACAATGCTAATGCTAACTTCTCAGCTTTAATCGCCCGTGCGACTGCCAAACTACCAGTTACTTGTCGCAATTGACCATTGAGCGCTAACTCGCCGATAAACTCAAATCCTGATAGCACCTCTGGCTCAAGCTGTCCGCTTGCTGCCAGTATACCAATAGCAATTGGTAAGTCTAAACGCGCGCCATCTTTAGGTAGATCAGCAGGGGCTAAATTGATTGTGAGACGGCGATTAGGAAACTGGAAACCTGAATTGAGAATGGCGGAGCGCACCCTGTCTTTACTCTCACGCACGGCGGCCTCAGGTAGCCCAACGATGGTCAATGCAGGCAGTCCTTGCGATAGATGCACCTCAATGATGACCTTGGGAGCATGCAGACCAACCACCGAACGGGTATAGACTTGGGCAAACGACATCAGCATCTTCCTAATACAGAGTGTCATTGATAATAAAGTATTATTTATCAACGCGCAAACGTCGTGTTTTATTGCTGGTGTAGAGAGAACCACCAAAACCTCAGCGTCGTTCTGAGGTTTTTTATGTGTAAATGATAGCTCTATTCTAATATTTAAGAATACTCTCCGACCACCCCACTGCTAACAAGGATTTGTTATACTACCTACTATACATTTAGCGATACATACTGCTGCCGATGACGTATTCAAAATTTATTATCAATCAGTCATAAAACTGAAAAATAAATACCAAATCCGAAAACCTTGATAATATAAAAACCAGCAGTATCTAGAGTAAAAACGAGGAATATCGCATGACAGACTATTTAGAACAGAACACTCAGCAGCCCTACAACCGTGCGGACGAGCCGCCCACGACTGTGCGCCCTGTTATGCAACCTGACAACCCTTATGCCAGTACACGCGGCAGCATTACTAGCAAGCAGCTACCAGCATTTGATGAGGCAATCATCAATAAGTACAATCGCTCAGGGCCACGTTATACCTCTTATCCGACTGCTTTAGAATTTACTCCAATACCGGATAGCTTTGAGGCTATCGGTCTTGAGACAAAAATCCTGCAGAGTCGCGAAGCGCGTGCTCCTTTATCGCTATATTTTCATATACCGTTCTGTCGCCACCTTTGCTACTACTGTGCTTGCAATAAGATTATTACCAAAAAAAATAGCGACTCTGGCGATTACTTGCAGTATTTAATCGCTGAAATTACGCATAAGTGCCGCCTGTTATCTACGCCAGAAGGCAGCGACAAACCATTGGTCAAACAGCTACATTTAGGCGGTGGTACGCCAACGTTTTTACGTGACGAAGAGATGGTGCAATTATGGGAGTTTTTACAGACTCAGTTTGAGTTTTTGCCAGAAGACGAAGGTGACTACTCTATCGAAATTGATCCTCGTGAGCTGAGTGAAAACACTCTGAAAATATTGCGTAATCTCGGTTTCAACCGTATCAGCTTAGGTGTGCAAGATTTAGATGAAACTGTGCAAATTGCCGTTAATCGTGTGCATTCCGCAGAGCTTATTGAAAGCGTGCTAACAGAAGCACGTGAGCTTGGTTTTCGCTCTATCAATATTGATTTGATTTATGGTTTACCGCATCAAACGCCTGATACTTTGGACAAAACCGTAAATCGTATCATCGAGATGTCGCCAGATCGCCTGTCGGTCTTTAACTATGCGCATTTGCCTGAGCGATTTAAAGCTCAGCGTCAGATAAAAGATGAAGACTTGCCAAGCCCAGCTACCAAACTGACGATGCTCGGCAGTACTGTCAATACATTGACCGAAGCCGGCTATCAATATATCGGTATCGATCATTTTGCCAAACCTGATGACGAGTTGGCTATCGCCCAGCGCGAAGGTAAATTACATCGTAACTTTCAGGGTTACACCATCATGGGTGATTGTGACTTATTAGGCTTTGGTGTCTCATCAATCAGTCAGATTTCTAATGCCAATACGCGCTATATTTTGCAGAACGATACTGATCTACAGAACTATCAAGCCAAGATTGATATGACGAAAATCAATCCGACTGTCATGCCTGCGGTCAAGTATATAAAAACCTCTATCAAAGACCGCTTGCGTGAATATGTCATCATGAACTTACTATGTCATGACTATCTCGATTTTAAAGATGTGAATCAAAAATTTGGTATCGATGCCATCACCTATTTTATTAGTGAGATTCAGCAGTTGGGCGCTATGCAAGACGACAGATTGATAGATATGGATGCAGCAGGTATTCGCGTCTTACCCAGAGGTCGCTTGCTTGGCCGTAACGTCGCTATGGTATTTGATGAATACTTGGACAAGAAACATCAAAACCGCTTTTCGAAAGTTATCTAAGTTAGCGAGTCATTAGTCCAATTATTAAACATAAAAAAGACCTCAAACGAGGTCTTTTTTTAATAGTGCTATGATTTCTTACACTTTTAATTTATCACCGACCATACCTTTTACAGTGCTTAAGATATCTGCTGGTAATACCACCATTTTGGAGTTATCAGATTCAGCCAACTCTCGTATCGCTTTGATATACTGTTCACCCAGCAAGTATACGATCGGCATCTCTTCCTCGCCCATCGCACTAGTAATCAAACGAATCGACTCTTCAGAACCTCTGGCTAGTACCACCTGCGCTTCAGCATCACGGCGTGAAGCCTCCAAGCGACCATCCGCTTCTAAAATAGCAGCTTGCTTTTGACCATCAGCACGGGTCACGGTTGCACGGCGCAAACGCTCTGCCGCTGCTTGCTCTTCCATAGACGCTTGCATGGTCTGCGAAGGATTAATATCTTGAATTTCCACTGTCTTAAGGGTAATACCCCAATCGGCGATATCTTCTGAAATCGCATGTTTTAGCTTGGTTTTAATCTCGTCACGACTAGACAATGCACTATCAAGATCCATCTCACCAATGATCGAACGTAGCGATGTTTGCACCAGATTACGGATACCGTATTCATAATCTTCAATACCATAGACCGCCTTGTCAGGACGCACGATATTAATATAAGCGACAGCGTTTGCAATAATAACGACGTTGTCACGAGTAATGACTTCTTGTGACGGAATATCAAGTACGATGTCCTTGGTCGTTACTTTATAAGCCACATCATCTACATAAGGGATGATGAGGTTGAGTCCAGGCTCTAGCGTTTGGCTATATTTGCCCAGTCGCTGTACTACCCATTTATAACCTTGCGGTACAATACGTACGCCTTTAAACACGGTGAATACCACCAGTGCAATCAATACCACCATGACAATACTAAAGCTTTCCATAACTCATCCCTTATTATTATACCTGCATACTTTTATGCATCGCTGCCTGCGCTTTTGTACTGCTCACAATCAGCTCATTACCCACGATATCCGTCACTACCACTCTATCGCCGATTGCCACCTGCTCCCCTCTCGTACGGCACATCCATTCAGCCGCACCAACGATAGGAACACTAAATCTAACCGTGCCAGCTTTATCTAGCTGCGGTGACACGATAATCATTCCGACTTCACCAACTATGACACTACCGCCTAGCCCAGCTTTGGTACGATCTACTGACAACGGTTTGATAAACTTAAACCAAGCCAGCAAAAACACAGCAGAGAGCACTAACCAGACGATAATCTGAACAGAGACAGAAATAGGCAACAGCCATGATAGCGCTGCAACGATGATGGCAGCGGCACCAAACCACAGACTGGCAAACGTCGGTACAAACATCTCAACGATTAGTAATAAGAAGCCTAATACTAACCAATGCCAAGGTTCAATCATCCAAAGTATCTCCATTCTTGCCACCATTCCTATCTTTATCATTCCAGTTTTTAATGTAGCACATTTTTAAGGATAACAACGCTTTAACGGTAATGATATATTACTTATTAGGTGCTTATATCTTGCTAACTTAAAGGCCACAATATAAATTTTAAGCAAAAAAAACGACCACTTAAAGTGATCGTTTTTTAGTCATCCACACAAATTAAAGCTTAGAATTTGTAATGTGCACCAAGAGTTAATAGCGTAAGGTCTTCAGCAACATAGTCATATTCAGCTTCAACACTCATATTAGGATTGAAGTTATAACCCAAGCCAATACCGCCAGCTACACCACTGTCGCTATCGCTGTCACTTCCAGAGTTTCCAAGAAAGTCCTCAGCAGAAACTTCAATCTCAGCTTTAGCAAAGCCTAGTTTACCTTTTGCATATAAGCCAGTATTTGGGAATGCATAACGGTAAGTACCATAAGCACCATAAGTTTTTAGATCAAATTCAGCGTCAATGCCACTGTTACCTGTATCAACATCAGCGTCATTAGAACCTATATACTCAATCTCAGCACCAAAGTTAGGATCGAAGTTATAACCAGCATAAACGCCATATGCGGTTGGATCATCTAAATCATCAGCATCTACCATGAATTGACCAGCTTTAATACCAACGTATGATTGGCCAGCACCATAAGAGATGGCTGCTTGTGCGCTCATGGTCATTACTGAGCCAGCGATTACTGCGATTAAAGCTTTTTGTAGATTTTTCATATACTTTTCTCAACTTTGGATTCAATAAACAAATAGTTTGTTTAATATCAAATGATACTCAACTATTTTCTACTTGTTATTAGTAGTGGAGGTATCATACCAACTTATTTACCAAAGTAAACATGTGTTGCAAAAGTATTTTACAGGCATAAAAAAACGACCACTTAAAGTGATCGTTTCTTTATTATAGCTGTTTGCTAAAAGCTTGTTTTCTAAATAATTAGAACTTTAAGTTAGCACCAACAGTAAGCAGCTTAGTATCTGCATCACTATCCATCATGGCATATTCTGTTTCAACATTGAAGTTAGGATTCACCGCATAGCCAAGACCGATGCCACCAGCAATACCAGTATCACTCACTGAATCACTGCTACCGTCGTTAAAATCAGCTTCTAGCTCTGTTTTAGCGATACCAAGCTTACCTTTGGCATACAGTGCAGTATTTGGGAACGTGTAACGATAAGTACCGTACGCACCATAAGTTTTCGTATCATAATCGCCAGCATTATTGTCTAGATCAGCATCATCTGAACCAACATATTCAACTTCCATACCAAAATTAGGATCGAAGTTATAACCAGCATACACACCATACGCAGTTGGATCGTCGCCGCTTACATCATTATCGAACTGACCAATCTTAGCACCAACATACGGTTGACCTGTATAGCCGTTACCATAATTAACGGCAGCTTGTGCACCTACAGTAAGTAAAGAACCAGTTGCTAGTGCAAGTATAGTTTTTTGTAGAGTTTTCATTATTAGCTCCTTCAAGTAAATTTGGACAAACAAGTTATTTAGTTGTATTGACCATTTGGCCGTATCGCCTTGTTTGCTAACGATGGGTACATAGTAACAAACTATTTCAGACACTCTGTCAGTGTTTAATGGTATGAGAGTTAAGATTTGAAAGCATTTGTCAGTGCTCGGGTTACAAAGGCCTAGATATGAAACCTTTTGTTACATCCATCCAGTTTATGCAATAATCCGTACTCATTTCACAGTTTTCTTGCTGGACAAATCGGCTAAACATGGCTGATATAACAATAATTAGAGAGAAGAAATGCAAAATTCTATCACTGAGCGTTTGCAAAGCGCACTTGCAGACTTAAAAGCAAAGCAGCAGTACCGTCAATTGCCAAACCTACAGCACGATGGCCGATACGTCGTTAGTGCAGGTAAAGCTTTACTTAATATCGCGAGTAATGATTATCTTGGCTTGGGCGGTGATATCGAGCTACAAACTGAGTTTCTCAATCAAATAGAACAGCTATCTACTACGCACACTCCTAAAATGAGTGCCACTTCCTCACGCCTACTGACAGGCAACGATATACAGTTAGAAGCATTAGAGTCTGAATTGCAAAGCTGGTATCAAAGCGCAATGGAAAAACAAGACCTGTCCAATACAAAGTCGGTGCTGGTATTGAATAGTGGCTATCACGCCAATCTAGGTATCTTGCCAGCATTAACAACTTTGCCCGTCAAGACGCTCATTTTGGCTGACAAGCTAGTACATGCCAGCATTATCGATGGGATGCGCCTGAGCCAAAGTAAACTTGTCACCTATCGTCGTTACCGTCATAACGATTACGAACATTTAGCCAAGTTTATTGAACAAGCAGACGAGACAGTTGAACGTATCATTATTGTCACCGAGAGTATATTTAGTATGGATGGTGACCGTGCTGACTTGCCTGAATTAGTACAATTAAAATCCAGAGATGCTCGTATTGAGCTGTATGTCGATGAAGCACATGCTATCGGGATATTAGGCGATACAGGTTTAGGATTGGCAGAGGAGACGCATACGTTGGCTGATATTGACTATTTGGTGGGTACATTTGGCAAAGCGTTTGCTTCAGTTGGTGCTTATATAATGTGTGATGATATTTTCAAACAATGGCTGATTAACGCTATGCGCCCACTAATTTTTAGCACCGCCTTACCCCCTATCAATCATGCGTGGACACGATTTATTTTAGCAAGAATGCCAAAACTCACTGACCAACGTGCGCATCTAGCACAGTTGTCTACCACGCTTAGCCAAGCCATTGACCCACGGCACCGTGTATCGCCAACTGTAGAAGATATGGATTATCAATCTCCTATCGTTCCTTATATATTAGGCGATAACGCAAGCACCCTTGCCAAAGCACAACAGCTACAAACCGCTGGATTTTACGCGTTGCCTATCAGGCCACCTACTGTGCCTACAAACACTGCTCGCATTCGTTTAGTTATGAATGCCAAACTGACTAACGAAGACTGCGAGCGACTGATACAGCAGTTGTAACCTTATCGTTTGACACAGGATTTACTCCTACTATTGATAGATAACTGGCGCATTTGGACATAATAAAGCCTATGACAACATTCGACACAGCTGACGACCTCAGTGTTAGAAAACAAACCATCGCTCGCCACTTTGCTAATGCAAGCGATTATGACCAGCATGCCAGTATCCAGCAAACCGTTTGTCATTATTTATTAGACAGTATTGCTCATACCAAACAAAGTAGTGTGTTGGAAGTGGGTGCAGGCACAGGTCAGATGACGCGCCTACTCGCTAATCATATACAAAGCGAGCACTGGCTCATTAATGAGTTATGTACTGAGCAGAGTGCTACATTGCAATCAATACTACCTGCTGCTGACGTAATGATTGGTGATGCTGAAACGATAGATTTAGCAGAAAATCATAGCTTGATAGTCAGTGCCAATGCCGTGCAATGGTTTGATAGTCCGTTGAGTTTCATCACACAATCAGCGCAGCGGTTAAAATCAGGAGGTCAGCTGCTCTTTAGCACATTTACGCCAAATAACTTTTTGCAAATTAAAACTCTTACTGGCCAAGGACTTCACTACCCAGATATTGACGAATGGCAATTGGCATTAGATAGTGATGGCTTTGAGAATATCAAACTCTCAACTCAGCGCTTTGATTTACCATTTCCAACCCCCTACGCTATCCTAAAGCATATGAAACTCACTGGTGTATCGACCAATCAAACGCAAGCTAAATCAGAAGATACTCAAACCTTTATATGGACAAAATCCCGTCTACAGCAATTTGAGTCAGACTATTGGCAGCAATTCTCAAAAAAGAATGACATAGGACAGCTCGTGGTTAATTTAACCTATGAAGTGCTCATAGTGAGCGCGTTTAAACTATAAGAACACGTCTTATTCATAAAAAAATAGCTAGCAGAAATAGTAAACGATAGAAAAAACAGCCATAAAAAAACGCACCCCGAAGGATGCGTTTTTTAATTTAACTAGTTAATAGCCGTATTATTTTTTGTCTTCGTCTACTTCAGTGAACTCAGCATCAACGACGTCGTCATCAGCTTTGTTGCTACCAGCATCGTCTGCACCTTGTTGGAACTGGCTAGGATCCATACCTTCTGCACCAGCGCCGCTATCAGCATAGATTTTTTGGCTGATTGGCAAGAATGCATTGTCTAATGCTTCAAGCTTAGCTTTGATTTCGTCATGATCGTCTTCTTTCGCCGCCGCTTCAAGCTCAGTGATGGCAGATTCTACTGTTGATTTTTCTTCATCAGTCACTTTATCTTCTGCTTCTTTCAGCGCTTTTTGTACCGCATGGATACGACCATCTGCTTCGTTACGAACTTGCGCTAGGTTAGCGAACTTCTCATCTTCAGCAGCATTAGCTTCTGCATCACGAACCATTTGTTCGACTTCTTCGTCCGACAAGCCAGAATCCGCTTTGATCTGGATGCTTTGTGCTTTACCAGTACCTTTATCGGTTGCTGAGATATTCATGATACCATCAGCATTGATGTCAAAAGACACTTCGATTTGTGGTAAGCCACGTGGTGCTGGTGGAATATCCGTCAAGTCAAAACGACCAAGCATTTTGTTTTGGTTAGCAATTTTACGCTCACCTTGATATACCTGAATCGTTACAGCTGGCTGATTGTCTTCAGCCGTTGAGAATACCTGTGATTTCTTAGTAGGAATCATGGTGTTTTTCTCGATAACTGGCGTCATGACACCGCCCATCGTTTCGATACCTAGAGTCAATGGCGTTACATCAAGTAGCAATACGTCAGTTTTGTCACCAGACAATACGGCACCTTGAATCGCTGCACCAGCTGCAACTGCTTCATCAGGGTTCACGTCTTTACGTGGCTCTTGACCGAAGAAGTCTTGTACTTTTTGCTGTACTAGTGGCATACGAGTCTGACCACCGACCAAGATTACATCGTTGATGTCGCCAATTTTTAGGCCAGCATCTTCAAGTGCAGTCTTACAAGGACCCATTGTACGTTGTACCAATTCTTCAGTTAGGCTCTCTAGTTTCGAGCGACTGATAGTAACGACTAAATGCTTAGGACCACTGCTATCAGCAGTGATGTATGGCAAGTTTACTTCAGTACTTTGGGCACTTGATAGCTCAATTTTTGCTTTTTCTGCGGCTTCTTTTAGACGCTGCATCGCAAGAGAGTCACCTTTTAGGTTCACGTCTTGCTCTTTTTTGAATTCAGCAACTAAGAAATCAATCAATGCTGAGTCAAAGTCTTCACCACCTAGGAAAGTATCACCGTTGGTCGCTAGTACTTCGAACTGTTGCTCGCCGTCTACGTCTGCAATTTCGATGATTGAGATATCGAAAGTACCACCACCTAAGTCATATACAGCAACGGTGCTATCGCCTTGCTTTTTATCCATACCATAAGCAAGCGCTGCAGCGGTTGGCTCGTTGATGATACGTTTTACATCTAGACCAGCGATTTTACCCGCATCTTTAGTTGCTTGACGCTGTGAGTCATTGAAGTAAGCAGGTACAGTTACAACTGCTTCAGTCACGCTCTCGCCAAGATAGTCTTCTGCTGTTTTTTTCATTTTTTTCAAGATTTCAGCAGAAACCTGTGGTGGCGCTAGTTTTTTACCGTTGATTTCTACCCATGCGTCACCGTTATCTGCTTTGGCGATTTTATAAGGCACCATACCGATGTCTTTTTGCACGACTTTGTCATCAAAACGACGACCAATCAAACGCTTGATTGCAAACAATGTGTTGTTTGGGTTGGTGACTGCCTGACGCTTGGCTGACTGACCAACAAGCGTTTCGTCATCTTTATAAGCGACGATCGATGGTGTTGTACGAGTACCTTCAGCATTTTCGATGACTTTAACTTTGTCACCTTCCATTACTGCTACACACGAGTTAGTAGTACCTAAATCAATACCAATTACTTTACCCATAATCAATTGCTCCTAATTTGTTTTTAACTATAAATACTTATTTATCCAGACCGTAGTCGGTCACTTGTTGCTATATATCGGTTTACCCGTCGTATTTTTCAAGGCGATAATCACGCAAAAACTGTGTTTCATGTCATTTTTTGTGAAAAACCTTCATATTAGTAGGGTTTAGCCCTAAAAATATTACTGACCAACACGAACCATGGCCGGACGCAATAGACGACCGTTTAGGCTATAGCCTTTTTGTAAGACCGTACCCACTGTATCTGCCGCTGCTTCTGGGTCAATACCCACTGCTTCATGGAAGTCAGCGTTGAATTTTTCGCCTTGTGGATCGACCACTTCTACGCCGTTTTTGGTCAATACCGCAACCAATGCTTTGTGCGTTAATTGCACACCCTCAGCGACTGGATCATTGGCATCGGCATTTTCGATAGCGCGCTCTAAATTGTCAACGATGTCTAACAATTCTTTAGCAAATTTCTGTAGTGCGAACTTTTTGCTTTTATCCGCTTCTTGCTCCATGCGTTTTTGCGCATTGTAAGCTTCAGCATTAGCGCGTGCAGTACCTTCTTTGGCTTGTTTTACTTCGCCTTCTAGCTCAGCAATACGCGCTTTGAAAGTATCAAGGTTGATTTCGTTTTCGATAGTCGTTTCTTCACCTGAATTATTCTGTGGATCAAACTCTTTCATGGTTTCTTCTAAGATACTGTCATTGTGATCAATATTCTCATGTGCCACATTTTGGTCAAGATTTTCGTGGTTCGGGTTTTGCTCGCTCATGATAGCTCCTTGGAATTTCAATAATGAAGATTAAGAGACAGCACAGTAGACCGAATAATTATTGATCCTACTATGCCATTATTAAATACTCGATGTTTCTAACTCATTGTTTTTTTAATACGCTTCAATAGCTGCTTGATAAAGGTGATAAGGACAAATTTCAAGCCTAGAGCAAAGGAATTTTTACCATTTATGACAAATATTCAAGAAGTCTGATTAAAGAGATGCATCTAACGTTTTTACTCCATGTCAATAAATCTCAATATTTGCTCACAAAAAGAACAAAAAACCACTATTTATTCCCATTGCTTTACGCTTATTAATCAAGCTATTACCAAACGATACGCTATTATTCTGCTAGCTATTTTATCATTGCTATAAATATTATCGCCCACACTCAAATGCACGCTAAAAATCATTTATGAGAGCTGTTATGTCTAATTCAAAAAATTTATCTATCAATACTTTGCTCAATAAAGCATTGATGACATTGCACTTAGCGTCAAAAGAACATCTAGCGTCAAAAGAATCATCAAATCAAGATGCACAAACGTATGACTCTTTAGAAAAACGTCAAAGCGTTAAAGAAAAAATACTTGCTTATAACCCTGTAGCAAACTACCAGCCGCATACATTGCATTACGCAATGAAAAGTCTCGGCTACTTACCAGACCCTATTTTAGAAGGTGCAATTGGTTACCTTAAAGGTCCCAACTCAAAACAATATATGCATGCAAACGCTCATCTGCGTCTCATCCTTGCAGTAAATAGCTACCTCAAAACACCGTTAGAACTAACCCCAATGCCCGAATTGCGTGAGAGATTTACTGCTGATGCAGTAGCCATGCAATCACCTAGAGTATGGCAGCAAGCCAGTACTACTATGCTAAGCAATATAAAGCCCTTCACTAAAAAAAATGATTCGCCTGTTAGCTGGAAAGATGAAACGATTACCAATGCAGATGATGGCGACATGACTGTCCGTTGTTATAAAGCGGGCGGCAAAAAATCTGGTTTTAGAAGAAAACGTATTCATAATCCTGATGAAACAGTCATGCTGTTTTTTCATGGTGGTGGGTTCTGCATTGGTGATGTCGATACACATCATGAGTTCTGTCATGCAGTCTGTGAGCAGACTGGCTGGTCTGTGGTTAGTGTAGATTATCGCTTAGCGCCTGAATGCCCTGCTCCAGCAGCATTAAAAGACTGTATCACTGCGTATGATTGGTTGGTTGAGCACTGTCACACATTGGGTGCGTTACCCTCTCGTATTGTATTGGCTGGTGATAGCGCAGGTGGTGGTCTATCAACTTTAATTGCGCAGCAACTGACCGCACCGAGCAAAAGCGCATGGGCAGACTTAGGGATAGATGGACAGAAAATGTTTAATCTATTAGAAAAACTACCCGAACCTCTAGCGCAGATGCCTTTGTACCCAGTCACTGATATTGAGACAGATTATCCTAGTTGGGAGCTATATGGTGAGGGTCTACTATTAGATCATGCTGATGTAGCAGTATTTGATGCTGCTTGTTTGGAAAATAGTCCGCTGCCTCGTCTACATATACTGAACTCACCTATGCTGGGTGATAATAGTAAAGTTTGCCCAACTTACATTGTAGCTTCTGAGCTCGATGTATTACGTGACGAGGCATTTGCTTATGCAAAGCAGCTGAGAGGTTATGGCGTTGCTGTAGAGACCTATACTGTGCTTGGAGCACCGCATGGCTTTATACACTTTATGAGTGTTCATCAAGGTCTTGGACAAGAGACAAGCAATATTATTCATGGCTTTAGCAGCTTTGTACGTGAAATCATCAATACACAATCCCAGTTAGCTGCATAAACCGTTAGTTATTTAGTTAGCCAGCTAATTAATGATTTGTATAACTGATTAATTGGTATTACCAGATAGCGTAATCAACCAAATCTCTGAGCGCGATCCCAATCGAAAGGGGATGCCCCAAAAACCATAGCCAGAGGACACGACAAAGTGTCCTTTACCAATCTGCTCATAGCCATAGCCTAATCTATTAATAGCATTGACGATGAAATTAGCGGGAAATACTTGACCGTTGTGGGTATGTCCCGAGACTTGTAAATCTATAGGTAATTGACTGTGATTATCTATATCACTCGGTCTATGGTCTAACAATATCAGTGGCTGCGACGTATCTACTTGCGTCAGCAGATCGGTAGTTGCTACACGTTGACGTTTATGATTATCAAAACGTCCAACTAACCATACTGGTTGACCCTCGTGCTCGATATAGAGCACCTCATCGTTCAACAGTTGTATACCTGCATTTTGCAGCGCTTCGCTAATGGGTCGTTCATGACCATACAAATCATGATTACCCAATGTCGCATAGACACCGCGTGGCAGAATGCTGCACAGTTCTGCTAAGTTTTGCTCCATATGATATGCATTAAAGGCATCTGTATTATCATCCATAATATCCCCTGGCATCAGCAGCATATCTGCACCAGAGCGAATCATAAGTTGATGCAATCTATCTATAGCTTTTACACCAAATAATCGCCCTATGTGCAAGTCACTAGCGACTGCAATGCGCAGTGGCTTGGCTAAAGGTTTATCTATATTAATAGAAAGCTCGCGTATAACAGGGGCATAGGCGCTATATAATGAATGAATAAATAGTCCTATAAATAGGAATAGCGCTAGTACTCTTAGCCCTATAGTCATCTCATTCGATTGGTGCAACGTACTGCCTGACAAAGCAATGACCAGCAGATACCCTCCGTAGAATAGACTCACTGCCAACGCCGTCAGTATCATAAAATGCATGACTAGCATCCAGCCGCTAACCCAGCGATAACTGTTAGCAAATGCTCTTTTTACGCTCAATACTAATAGGCCATTAGTAATAATAAATACACTGGCCCATATCGTTGTCTGTAATGTTGGCGTTATCCAAGGCTGGAGCCACCACTGTATACTTAATACTGTACCTAAGCTAAATAACTGCAATAACAGAAAGATGGTGAAGAAAAATGCGTAACGCATGGACTGCCCTTAGACATAAATACGGTTCAGTAAGTGATTATCAGAAGATAGTTGTTAATGTTTCACATGAAACAACCACTATATAACTATTTCTGATTTTCCAATGCTTGCTGGAGTGTCGAGTGTTTGAACGAATAACCTGCATCCAATAGCGCTTGTGGCAGCACCTTTTGACCATCGATAAGTAACGTCGACATTTCGCCAAACATTAGCTTAAGCAAAAACTCTGGTAAAGTAAAAAACGTGGGGCGATGTAGCCACGAACCAAGTGCTTTGGTAAAAGTATGATTGGTCACAGGATTTGGAGCGGTAAGGTTATATACGACTGCATTTCTATTATTTGCCGTACCGCTTGCAGTCTTGCTAGTGCTGTCATTAATAGGTGCATTGTCTTGGGCTAAGCTTTCGATATAATTGACATCTGATTCGTTAGTAAATTCAAGCTGCTGCTCAATAATAAAGATGACTGCACTAACCCAATCTTCACGGCTGATCCAGCTCATGATTTGCTGTCCATCACCTAATTGCCCTCCGACACCAAATTTAAACGGTAGCAACAATTTTGCCACCATACCGCCCTCAGGATGAATAACCACACCTGTTCTGACAATAGCTACAGGAACATCATGATTGGTCGCTTTAAGTGCTAACTGCTCCCATTCATCACATAATGTATGGGCAAAGTCTGTCTCATAATCGCTATTTTCAGTCAGTGGCTTGTCGCCTTGCGTACCATACCAACCGATTGCTGAGCCGCTTACCAGTAACTTGGGTTTTGTGCTAGCACGTGCGATAAAATCCAATATCGACTGAGTAGGTTTGATACGGCTCGCCATCAACTCTTCTTTTCGCTCATCGCTCCAACGAGAGTCAGCAATCCCAGCGCCTGCTAAATTCAGTATGACATCAAAGCTCATATCAGACACCGCAAACTCGTCATAAGTCATCATATTGATATCATCGGGATGTGGTTGACCGCTATTACGAGTTAACCAAGTAATCGCCACGTCTTTATTCTGCGCGCGATATCGTGCCATTAGCTCTCGACTAAACGCACTTCCCAAAAACCCTGAACCGCCACTAATCAAAACATTCATACCCTACTCCCTATATGCCTCAAATATCACCACTATGACTTATCTTTGAGTTACTTATTACTGAAGTACTTATCGTTCAATAAAAACTAGACTGTTATAACCATCGTCTACTTTTTTGTGGTTTTTATCAAAACGACTTTTACATGCTTTTGGTAAAGGAAGGTGAGGAATGAAAGTTTTACGAGGTCAAACATTGCACTTTGATAATTACTGTCAAAAATAGAAGTTTTTTTATTAAAAAAGTATCCTAATTTTTTGGCTAATATTGCAGACTTTGTTTAGGTTTAGGTTTAGGTAATGCGGACATACCCACAATCAAAGCACTTATACCTCCTACTAAGCTAATAGCCAACCATGTACGAGCATCTTGACCAATAAAAAATGTGGCATTGATAGAAAAACCAACAAAAAAAACTCTTACCCACCATCTTTTAGACTTATATGTTTGTTTGGAAGCAAGCCATATACCGCACAATAATGTAGGCATTCCAATAAGAAATACACCTGCAATAAGGTAAAAAGGTATGGCTACAGCGTATGCCAGACCTACATCCTTATTCCACATTATCAGCGATACTAAAATAGGGAATAAGATCAACTGATATAGCGTACCTAAAGTTAAAAATAAAAATATCACCATTTTTTTGGATAGTGGCTGTTGTTATCTAACATTAGTTTTAACTCATAAGTTGGTCAATTTGTGAATGGAAATAATATAGCTGTTATAACCCGTTTCGAACTTTCTTGACCATCCAAACGCATCATAATATTTCAGAAATAGTTTGATCAGCTCTTTATTTAATGGCTCAGCCTACGTCTTCAACATTTTCTTTTAATACTGGCAAAGCTGACATACCTGCTAATACGGCACTTACTCCTCCAGTTAAACTGATAGAGAACCATATCACCAAACCAAATTTAGAAAATATAAACCAAACAAAAAATAAAGCATTAATAAGAACTCCCATAAAAAAAGTTCTTATCCACCACCCATCTTGTATGTATATTTCTTTATACGAATGCCACTTTCCCATCATTAATGTAGTTGGCATCGCAAACAAGCCACCTGCAATAAGATAAACTGGAAAAAACAGTATGAACAATAGACCTATGCTGTCATCTGGGCTAAGAAGTGTCGCTATCCATGGAAAGATAATGAGCTCATACAGCGCTCCTACGAATAAAAATAACTTAGTAACCTTCATTTTTGGATATTCAGCCAAACTTTCGTTCAAACTATGACTTGGCTGATTTAATTTATTTTTCATATGACTGCCTAAATCCTATTCAGGGCTACCGTCAGTGTGTGATAAACAGTATTTGTGCCAGCATTACTGTAAAAATGTAGCTCATACAATAGAAAACATGTTAAGTAAGGCAAACAGGTAGCAAAAAAAACGTCTACATCTTTCTTGTCCACTAACGAATAACCAAGCCTGTCGTTGCATCGCGAATCTGGCTAGGCAAGGTATAACCTAAAGTATCGCCCTGCAAATAACCAATTTGCTCATCAAAATAAGCATAGGCGGCTTCAAAAGTGCTAGCAGGCGTTTGCCCTGATGGGTTGCAGCTTGTAGACACCAATAGCCCAAATGGGTTCTCTTCACTGACCATCTGTTGACAAAGCTGACGAACTGTAGGATGCGAGATAACTCGAACAGCAATAGTCTGATGCTGACCGGTAATCCAAGTAGGTACAGTGCTCGCAAGCGGCTGAGGAATCGGTAATAACCAAGTATGTGCTTGGCGACTCTGCTGTTCGTCTCCGCTATCGCCTGTCTGCCAACTATCAATAACCTGCTGACGCTGAACATCATCTAAAGAGGCTAGTAAGGGGGCTAAGCGAGACACACTATCAGTAACGACTATCATGCCTTTGGCTTGTGGACGTTGTTTGATATCCAAGATACGCTGAACAGCTGCTTGGTCATAAGGGTCGCAACCAATACCCCAAACGCTTTCTGTAGGATACGCGAGCAGTTGCCCTTCTTTTAGCCACTTAGCAGCTTGGATAGCAGAATCAGTAATAAGAGGTGTAGGTTGGCTCATGACTTAAATGGTTCGTAGAAGTAAATTCTAATAATACCACAAGAGGGATATTGTCTAGGAGAGTCTATAACTAAGGGCTGTCTATGCCAGTGTCTAATAAGGAATATTTACGATACTTTAAATGCGCAAATATCGTCCACCTTGTTCGCTGATAAGACCTATTAGCTCAAGCTCCATTAGCTGACCAATCAACTGCGGCGGTGCAAGCTTGGTTGCACTAATAAGCGCATCTAAATCTTGCCCATGCCAGTCAAGCTGCTCATAGATTGCAGTTAAATGCTCAGGCACAACGACTGTGCTGCGCGCAGGCTTTATCTCAGAAGATGGTTGCTGGCTAGTAGATTTGATTGAATTTTTCTCTATCTCAAATGCATCGGAAGTCTGAGTAATATTAGAGTGATTGCTATTAGAGTGATTACTATTGAAAGTAGTAGCGTTTGCTGTTCTATAAGCGCCTTTATCGTAATCAAGCTGACCATTGACGTCTTCTAGTACTTGCTGCGGATGATAAATCAAGGTCGCACCTTCACGTATCAAATGATGGCAACCCTCTGCATTACTATTATCAATATGACTGGGAATAGCAAAGACCTGTTTACCTTGTTCAGACGTGAGACGTGCTGTTATAAGCGAGCCGCTTTTGATTGTCGCTTCCGTTACGATGGTCGCGAGACTCAGCCCAGCTACCAAACGATTGCGACGCGGAAAAGTATGTTTATGTGGCTGCGTATGCGGTAGTAGCTCACTAATAATGCAGCCACCTTGCTCAATAATTTGAGTAAATAACTGATCTCGATGATTGGGATAGTTTACATCGATCCCCGTACCCATTACACCAACTGTACGTCCCTGATAGTCAGAATCTGCCTGTGCTAGTGCACCTAAATGTGCGCGTTTATCTACACCCATAGCCAGACCGCTAGTAACGATATAACCTGCTTGCGCTAAGTACTGCGCCATATCAAACGTGATTTTTTGCGCATGCGCGGTGGGTTTTCGACTACCTACTATAGCGATTTGTGCTTGATGCAGGCGCGCGCTATTCCCACGATAAAACAATAATGGCGGCGGGTCGTATATTTGTGAGAGTTGGGCAGGATAATCGGCGTCATCAGCGAATAGCAAACCATAGCGCCCCTCTATCAATGCTTGCTGAATCTTATCGATATTGGCAAGTGTTTGCTCTGGCTGCTCATGACGTTTGAGATGGGTGTGGTGAATACCGAGCTGCTTCCATGCCTCTACTTTGGCTTGCCAAGCAAGCTGCGGATAACCGAAAGAAGTGATCAATTTGTGATAAGCAGATAATGATGCATTCACCTCGTACCACAGCGCTAGGATAGCGCGCTGATCGTCGGATAAAGAAGAGGTGACTGCCGTCATTGTCATCTGTCTCGTATAGGCAAGCTTAGATTAGTATTTGGTTTAATATATTGCTTAATAAAGCCTTATAGCTATTTATAAATAAGGAGGTGGTAATAACTGATCACCAATACTAAGTGGTAACTCAGAGTCAAGTACATAAGCATAGCTGATGTGATCAAAGGTATTAAAAACCATCACCATACCGCTAGGCTCATTTGGTAGACGTACAGGCGTGTCATTGTCTTTAGTATCACGTACCAAAGGCCCTTTTTGATAAACCGTCAGCACATCACCTGGTTTAGCACCTTGTAAGCTACCCAAATTGATGGCGACCACACTACCCTTCGCAGCTGAGCTGATAGAGTCCATCACACGTACGATCATACCGCCGCGACTGACACTTGCAGGCGTTGGATAAAAGACAGGAGGAATAGCGTTGTCTAACTCTACAAAGACGCGATCCCCTTCACGCACTTCTTTGCCATAGCTGTCGATAAGCTGCAAGCTAGTCACACCATTACTTTCTGTAGAAGTAACAAGACCAGTCGCTACCTGCGTAACTTCTAAACCGATCACTTCTTGCGTTTTGGGGTCTACATATAGCTCACCCTCACGGTAGACGCCGTAACGTTGGCCCACGATAAGCGGTACGCCTTTAGCATAGACCTTATCACCACGCGCAGTAATTAAGTTACGGTTTTTAGAAGCTAAAATATAAGGCGTGGTATTAAAGTCTTGGGGATTAACGATAAGCGTTTTATCAAGCCAATGCTGAATAGCCGACCACGGAATAGGAGGGATGCTATTGGCCGTCGAAGTAATCGCGACCGTGCTCGTACTTACATTTCCAGTAAGCTGCTTTTCAACGCCAGCACAACCTTCACCAGTATCAACGCCAATCAGTGTTTTTCCTTGAATCACACAAAGAATGAGAACGTCATTGGGGTAGATAAGGTTTGGATTTTTGATTTGCTTATTGGTTGCCCAAATTTCTTTCCAGCGCCATGGGCTGTCTAGGTAGCGACCTGAGATATCCCATAAGGTATCGCCTTTTTTAACGATATAACGATTGGGCGCATCAGCTTTGATAGTTGGCGGCGGATTGTTAGCTTGAGCCGTGCTCATCAACATGGCACTACTAAACGTCGTAATTAACAGTGCTTTTGCTATCTTTTTTAAGCTCATCTTCATCGTTATATCCACAATATGTACCACTGTGTTCGACACAAAGAACTATACTTGATTTATTACTGTAAAAATTTCTTAAACTAATAAAAAATAAAATTTATCAGTAACTTATAAATAGAATTCTCATGGAGATTATAGGGTAACTGTTCAGTGTAATTGGCTAGAATAATTCCTAAAAAAGCGTCTAGCACGATGATGACTTGCTGACGCCGTTTCTAATATTACAATTATATCTACCATAACACAATCATAAACACTTTATTACAATGGTGTAACTTTTACGCGGATATTTTTCCTTGCTGATGATAAGCCTAAAGACCGTTATTACTTAAGCAGAATTCGGCGTGACATGTTGGCGGATTTGTTCAGCAACCAGCTCAGCCTTATTATCCAGTACCACTACGTGCTGCGGTAAATCTTCTAACCCTTCAGTATGCGCTGGACGCTCAATGTCTATTTGACCTACTGCTTCCACAATAGTATCCGCAAATTTAACGGGTAATGCCGTCTCTGCACAAACGATGATTTCGCCATCTAGCTGTAGCTCTTTGGCAACCTTAATTCCGTCTGCGGTATGTGGATCAACCAATTCACCATGCTGCTCATAAAGCGCTTTGATAGTCTGCAAACGGTCGCTATGAGTAGATTTACCAGCAGCAAAACCATAACGCGTATTAACCGCTTCCATCAAGTCAGATAAGTCAAAGCCTCGACCTGATTTTACGCCGTTAAATAACTCATGAACGCGTACGCTGTCTTTTTCTAATAGCAAATAAACAAAACGCTCAAAGTTAGATGCTTTTGAAATATCCATTGATGGACTAGAGGTGACATAAGTTTTTTCAGTCGGACGCGGCTGATAAGCGCCTTGATTGAAGAAGTCATTTAAAACGTCGTTTTCATTGGTTGCGACAATTAGGCGGTCAATTGGCAGTCCCATTTCGCGAGCGATGTGACCAGCACAAATATTACCGAAGTTACCTGATGGTACGCTAAAGCTGACTTTTTCATCGTTGTTCGTCGTGACCGCAAAGTAAGCTTTAAAGTAATAAACAATCTGCGCTAGGATACGACCCCAGTTAATAGAGTTTACCGTGCCTAGGTTATAAGCCGCCTTAAACTCAGCATCTTGCTGTAGCGCTTTAACGATGTCTTGGCAATCATCAAACATCCCATCGATAGCAATGTTATGAATATTATCATCGGTCAAACTATACATCTGCGCACGTTGGAATTCACTCATTTTGCCATGCGGTGACAGCATAAAGACTTCGATGTTCTCTTTGCCGCGCAATGCATACTCTGCTGCACTACCCGTGTCACCACTTGTTGCACCGATGATCGTAATACGTGCGTCTTTTTTCTTAAGTACATACTCAAAGGCATTGCCTAAGAACTGCATGGCAACGTCTTTAAATGCCAATGTTGGACCGTTCGATAATCCTAGAATATATAAATTGTCTTCAAGTTTGCGGACAGGAACAATCTCGTCAGAGCCAAACACATCAGCAGTGTAAGTGCGCTCAATGATATCTTGCAAATCAGCCATAGGAATATCAGTGGCAAAACGCTGCATAATCGCCATCGCAAGCTGCGGATAGCTGAGCGTACGCCATTCATCAAGGGTTGCACTATCGATATTTGGATAATGCTCAGGCAACATCAAACCACCGTCTGGGGCAAGACCCATCAAAAGCACATCACTAAAATCCATTGGCGCTGTCTGACCACGGGTACTGATATATTTCATTAGATTGTCCTGTCTACAATAATGTTATTCAATGTTTAAAAACGGTTTATTCAGCAGTTTTTTGTAGCAACGCATAATAAAAACCATCGCCGCTTGCGCTATCAATTGGCAAGCACTGACGACCGATTGCTTGTTCGATACCCCAGTTGCAATCTTCGGTAAACTCAATCACTACTGCATCATTATGATGAGTGATAAAGTCCTGCATTTGCTCGACGTTTTCTTGTTTTAAGATGGAACATGTCACATACAACAGATAACCACCAGCTTTGAGTTGTGGCCATAAGTTATGCAAGATATCTGCTTGCAACAGTGCCGTTTGCTCGATGTCTTCTTCGGTACGCAAGATACTGATATCTGGATGACGGCGAATCACGCCAGTCGCAGTACAAGGAGAGTCCAATAATATTGCATCAAACACAGGTTCATTGGTAGCCGCTTTTTTGTTTTTTCCATGCTGCCATCTGGTCGCATCTGCACAGACGATATTAAGCGCGATACTTTTCTCTGCTTGCTTCAAGTCATGCTGACTCAGATTTAAGCGCTGTAAATTCTCACGAATACGCTCAATACGTGGTGCTTCATTATCAATAGCTGTTACTTTGATATCAGTAATCGCAGGTGACGTTTCAGATGACATCCCATTGTTATCTTGTTTCACGTGAAACAACGATGACTCGTCACTAGCGCTCATGAGCTCTAACCAATGAGCAAGCTTGCCACCAGGTGCCGCACAAGCATCTAGAATATGTATCTCATTATTCGTATCAGATTTTTCAGCACTAAGCTTAGCCATTAATGCTTTATTGATAATCGGTGCAGCTAACTGAGCATGCATATCTTGCACGCTAGCCGTTCCTAAAGCGAAATCAGGCAAAGCATTAACGGCAGTGCTTTGATGTAGTCTAAGACCTTTGGTTGATAGCGTAGCAGCGGCAGACTCTGATGAGTTCGCTACCTTAAAGCCAGTGGTTAGCTCAACGATATCTGCATCAATTTCTGCGCCATCCAATGCATGCTGATAATCTTCTACTGAAGTCACGGCCGAATTCACTCGTAAAAACATCGGGGCTGGTTGGCGCAAGCCTTGTGTCAGCTCATCATACTGTTCGCTCCAATCTTGTTTAAGCTGGTAAGCGAGCCAATTCGGTAGACTATGCTTTTTATCGCATTTCTTACGGAATTTGCTTGGATTCTTAGCGACTTTACGCAAAATAGCATTTACCAAACCAGTCGAATGAGCGAACTCAATTTCCTTGGCAGCTTCAACGGTTTCATGAATTGCAGCATGGTCAGCCACTTCTAAATATAGCAACTGTACTAAGCCGACTTGAATAGTGGTACGCACCTCAATCTCGTCGACAGGGTTGTCTGCTAAGCTATCAAGCAAACGTGCCAACGCATGCCACTGGCGCAATGTCGTGAGCAGCAATGCATGAGCAAAGCCTTTGTCACCATCGTGCAGACTATTCAATAATGGATCAAGGACGCTTGAGAGCGACTGACCGTTTTGAATAGCCAGTAAAGTACGAATCACACGCACGCGTACGCTGCCATTCATAATAAGATTGCTTGATGGTTTGAGCTTATTGTTTCTAGGCGCAGTACTGTTTTGTCTCATTAAATTTCATTTCCTTGACGTATGATCGATAGCATCTTGTGCAAGTAGGTTAGATATAAGTAACGTTATTTTGTTTCTGTCGTAAATTGATCGCCGTCATTTAATTGGTTGCCATGGCAAACTTGTTCAGCAGTCATCGGCTTACCACCCGCAAACTGTAAATGAGTAATGGTTAAAGTGGTGGCTGATGATTCAGCATCACTCTCTTTACCACAAGCGACTAAGATCGCTTTTCGTCCGACACTGATAACCGTTCCAGCAGGCTCATTGGTTTGCTGCGATGTATTTACAGGTAAGCTAGCCAGTATTTTAACGCGCTGCCCTGCTAGGAAAGTATAAGCACCTGGCCATGGTGTCAGCCCACGAATTTGGCGTTCAATAGCGGCAGCAGGCTGCGACCAATCAACCTCGCCTTCGGTTTTGACCAGTTTTTCAGCGTAGTTGGCTTGACTATCGTCTTGAGCAATAGCTTGAGCTTGATAAGCAGCTAAATCTTTTAACACCGTACTAATGGCTGTCGCACCAAGTGCAGCCATCTTATCATGTAGGCTAGCAGCGGTATCATCAGAGGCAATACTTTCGCTAACTTTATAAAGCATGTCACCTGTATCGAGACCTTTGTCCATCTGCATAATGGTAATTCCTGTCTCATCGTCTCCGGCCAAGAGTGCACGATGGATAGGTGCAGCACCGCGCCAGCGTGGTAACAGTGAAGCATGAATATTCAAACAACCATGAGTAGGCGTCTCTAATACACCGATAGGTAGGATCAACCCGTAAGCGGCGACAATCATCACATCTGGTTGATAGGTGCGCAGAGTTTGCCTAGCAGCTAGCCCTTCTGCACTAGACTTTTTAAAAGTGACTGGCTGCTCTACAGCGATATCATGTGTCAATGCAACTTCTTTTACCGCAGAGGCTGACAGCTTTTGACCACGACCTGCTTTACGATCAGGCTGGGTGTAAACAGCAACTATCTCTATATTCAGCGCTTCTTGCTGCTTAATTAACGACTCAAGGCTAATAGCAGCAAATTCAGGCGTACCCGCAAATACTACCCTTAATCGGTTAGTAGTTGGGTTATCATGGTCAGTAAGCGAGTTGGATGTATCAAAGGTAGGAGCAGTTGTAGTCATAATCATGCATTATATAAGGTTTATTTGTTCATTATAGGTGAGTTTACGGCGCAGTGCCATGATTGTAATGACCTCAGTTCATGATAACCAATGACATTATTTGCCTTTATAATATCAAGGACATCGAACGTTCTATTTATATTTTTTACAAAACAATTTGGCGTTAATAACCACTCTCTGTAAACAGTAAGCCGTTATTCTGCTATAAATAGAAGGTAACACTAAAAATTTTAGACAATTCAACTGTCGTATAATTCACCTACTATATGTAGAAACTTCGTTTTTATTTCACTATATTCTTTCGTGTCGAGATAGGGCCACGCTTTCATGCAACAGTTTCAGTCCTTACAGCGCTTATTGATTTTTTATGCCTTGTCTCTCACGGTTATGTTACTGCTGTACTATGTCACAATGTTTGATGGGATGAAAAAACATAGTGAGCAACATAGCATAGATACTTTTTATGCCCTACAGCACAGTATTATTGAGCATGCAGCGCCTGTAGATAGTGAAATAAAAAGAATCTTAGAACAGCCTACTTTTGATCACCTTAGCTATCAGCTGATTTTAATGATGCCTTCTGGGCAGACCTATATCCATCATAATACTCGTCCTAATGAATCTGCTTTTTCTACCGTTGCTTTCCCTACCATCGGTACATCAGCTTCTAGCAGCAGCGACCATAGCTCTTATACCGTCAATAGCAATGAACTAACAGGAATCATTACTCTAAAAAGCGGACATCAGATTTATATCGTATTACGCCATGAACCTTTTGTTGTCGACTGGATATCTTACCGTTATTGGCTCCCTTTGATGGTCGCCATCGTACTATTTTTCATGGCATTGCTTTATATGCTTAATCGTCGTACTAACTGGGAGCAACTACTGGTTTATACCGATAATTTGAGTAGCCGCGCAAAAGAATCTTATACGCCGCCGCCGTTTCTACAAAAGAAATCTACTACCGAGTTTATGCTGTTAGGTCATGCGCTAAGTCGCGTTAGCTACCAACTACATAATGACTATCGGCGTATAAAAACATTGACTCATCGGTTAGAACGTTTGGTTGATCAGGCACCCTTACCGATGTTGATGAGTATACGACATGGTCAAATTAGCTTCTATAATCAACGCTTTGAGCAAGTATTCACTCCTCCTACTCACAGAGAGCAGAGCTATGAGCTGACTGATTTTGTTGAAGGGAAAGATGAAGCCACTCAAATACTGTTAAAAACCATCTCAAGTCTACGCGTTACTCGCACACTCATAGTTTATGGCTTGGAAAACAAACAAGCCTACCAACTACACGTAACACCATGGTTCGGTGAACATGGGCAAGTTCACGGTTTCACTGTGATTTTTAATAATGTTGATGAGATTTTCCATCAATCTGAACAACTACAGCTGCACAACCAACAACTGCAATTACAAATTGATGAATCAAACGAAGCCCAAGCATTTATAGGTCGTAAGTTAAGGTTACCACTAGAGAAGATAATTGATTCGTTGGAACCCATCGACCCTTCAACATTGACGGCTCAAGGCAAAAAAACTCTAAATACATTGATTACAACCAGTCAAAGCATGTTGACTGTGCTCAATGAGACGCTAGCAACAGAGGAAGTTGAAGTCAGAAAAACACGTCTAAGTATCGAAACGGTTGATATTTATAAGGTAAGCAAAGAGGTTAGCAATTTAGTCACAAAAGAAATAAGACAACAAGGGTTAGAATTAATTTATTTCTTTGCGCCGGACTGTCCTCGTTACATCGAAACTGATTACATTCGACTGCACCATATCCTATTAAACTTATTGAAAAACGCTATTAGTTTTACAACATCAGGCTATGTCGCGCTCACTGTTGATCGTATACCTGAAGATAAAGTAACGCGAATAAGTAATCAGGATTTAACTCCTAACAATGACACGACAGTGCCTGCGCAGACATCTTATTGGATTCGATTTAGCGTAAAAGACACTGGAGTAACTATTACTCCTGAGAGACAAAATCAATTAGTCAATATCTTGAATCAAAGCAATCATAACTTAGTTGAAGACAGTAATATTGGCTTGAGTGATGCCAATAGCTTTGCTCAGTTACTCGGCGGTTTTATCGAACTAAGTAATACGGTGGATAAAGAGACGGTATTTAGCCTCTACCTTCCTTATCCTTATGCCACTTATCAATCGGTATATCATCGTTGTTCGCAGCTGCCCCATATTCACCTTATCGCTATCATCAATCAGCCTCTAGTAGCTGAACATTTACAACGTTTGTGCGAGTACTTAACGATATCCGTGACTATCTACAGCACTTTAGAAAGAGCCACTGTACAGCAGCTAAAAAATAAATTAAAACAAGATGAGCAAACCGTTATTCCTGTCTTGTTATTAGATTATGAGTACAGCCAATCCATTACCTTACCAGCTCATGCGAGCAACAAGTATAGCGAGCAACAAGAAGTGTTAAACGACCTAGTCGCTACGCCTTCACTACCGAAGATATTACTTAGCATGAAACTTGAAAGGCATATCCCTTCTACTTTACTAGGCCAATATGATGGATTTTTGACCAAACCCTTGGACGCAAGTTTACTACTTTCTGAACTGCTACGTTTAACCTTGTTTGCAAGGAAAACGCTAAACATACTGGTCAAACATCAATACGACAGCAGTCTATCTTTTGTAGAAGATACACCTAAGAAAGAAATCTTGTCTCCACTGATTATGGTCGTAGAAGACAGTCCTACTAACCAAAAGATAGCCTGTAAGATGTTAAGTAAGCTTGGTTATCGTAGTATTGTCGCAGAAGATGGACAGCAAGCACTTGAGAAACTCAAAAGCCAACGTGAAGAGATTTCTTTGATTTTGATGGACTGCAGAATGCCCGTTATGGATGGCTTACAAGCCACACAAGTGATTCGTTCACAAGGTGATAAAATACCGATTGTGGCGCTAACTGCAAATAATACAGAAGAAGATCGCGAGGCTTGTATGCAAGTTGGTATGAACGAGTTTTTATCCAAACCCATTAGCAAGAAAGACTTAGAATCCGTTTTGCAGAGTTTTATACAATAAATCTCTAATGCAAATAAAAAATGCCCCATCGATATCACTTAATCAAAGTAATATCGATAGGGTCAAAAACTTGGTACGAGGATAATATTTCGGTAAGCTTAATTGTTATTTCATAAACCCATTATCGGCCAAAAATGCTTCTGTGATTTGGCTTTGCGGGTTTGACGCATTCATATCGCCAGATTGAGATTTATTTAATAGACGCTCTAGATAACGGGCAACGATATCTACTTCAATATTAACTTTGTTACCTACTAACCAATGCTTAGCGATATTTGTCACTTGAGCAGTATGCGGAATGATATTTAGAGAGACAATATTGTCACGCACTAAATTGGTCGTCAGACTAATACCATCTACTGTAATAGAGCCTTTGGTCGCTGTATAGTGCGCTAGCTCTTGCGGTATCTCAATCTCAATATAGATAGAACGAGCATCTTGTTGTAATTTACTAACGACCCCTACTCCATCTACATGACCAGCTACTATATGACCACCAAAACGAGTTGTCGGTAGCATGGCTTTTTCTAGATTGACGGTATGACCTGCTTTTAACCCTTCTAATGCTGTTCTAGCAATAGTTTCACGTGAGACATCAACAGAGTAGTAGTTGCTTCCGAGCTCCACCACGGTTAAACAAATACCATTTGATGCAATAGAATCGCCTAGCTTCACGTCACTGAAATCCAAGTCATCAGACTCTACTGTCAAACGTATGTCACCGCCTGTCGCCTGTATAGATTTAACTTTTCCAACGCTTTCTATAATTCCAGTAAACATATTACCCTCATCTCATTACAGTATTGCCGTTATAGGCGAATATTTTAGTTTATCAAATCATCTATCAATTCTTTATCACAACTTGTTCAAATAACTGACAGTGCAACATCGTTAGACTTGACCGTTAATAGGATAAATTGTGGATAAGTAAGGATAAATCAATAGAGGTATAGCTAGAAGTCGCTATAAATACATAGTTATCCACAACAAATAAAAATTTCACATGAAACCTATTTATTTACAAATAGACTGTTAAAGTATTGATTTGTATAAATATTTATTAAAACAATCGAGATATAAACATCTTTTGTGTTTCATGTGAAACAAAGTTATACACAGTTCCATGTGAAACACGTAAATCGACAATTGATTTATCCATATTCTAAGCTTTTTTTTATAATTTGTGGAAAACCTACTTATACGAAGAATATCTATAAAGGTAATAAGGTTAATTTGAGATCTGGACCAAGCTGCTGATAATCTTCTATATCAAACCGTAACTGCTGAGCAAGAGACATAGGGTTGAAATCAACCATTGGACGAGCTTGCTCACCAAGTAAACAAGGTGCTTGATATACGATTAACTCATCTACCAACTGTTGACTCAAAAAGCTACCTGTAACACTAGCACCTGCTTCCACCAACACATCATAGCACTGGTGCTCACTAACCAGTTTCGCCAACAACGCCGACAAATCGTCTTCATGCCAATAGATAGTATCTGGATGCCGGCATAGCTGATAATCAGACTGTAGGCTGTGCTTTAAACGCTGACGCCTATCAAGTATGACTATTTTAGGATTAGGTATTTTCTCAGGTGGCACGTCCAATTGTTCTGAGCGCACATTGAGTTGTGGGTTATCAGTTATTACAGTTTCACTACCGGTGATAATCGCGCCACTTTGTGCTCGTAGTTTTTGTACGTCTTCACGAGCAGCTGTCGAGGTAATCCACTTTGATTCACCAGATGCCATCGCTGTACGGCCGTCTAAACTGGTCGCTATTTTCAATCGTACATAGGGCATCTGAGTGCGCATAGCTTTTAGAAACCCACGGTTTAGTGCCTCTGCCTGCTCTGTCAGGACACCGACTGTTACCTCAATACCAGCTTGCTCTAATAGTTTTACACCGCGACCTGCGACCTGCGGATTAGGATCTAGACCTGCAATCACAACGCGATTTACCTTAGCAGCAACCAGCGCCAGCGCACATGGTGGTGTACGTCCCGTATGACTACATGGCTCTAATGTAACGTAAGCAGTTGCCCCTGCTGCCTGTGTACCAGCATCTTTCAGCGCAAACACTTCTGCATGTGGCTCACCAGCTTTAGGGTGAAACCCTTGACCAAAAATCTGCTCTGCCTGAACAATAATGCAGCCTACTGCAGGATTGGGTCGAGTAGTATATAAACCGCGCTTCGCTTGTTCGATAGCAAGCATCATAAAGTAGCGGTCTTGTGCATCTTGAGCATGGCTTTGAGTAGACATAAGGCTAGGCTTAATAAATGATTGAGGGTTCTATATAAGAACATAAGGTTTGAAAGCTGATTGGTAATTCTGATTAGTAATTGGGAAACACTTATCAACTAGGGATTACTTAAAAGCTTACTTCGCTTACTTCTCATTTGGACGAATATTGGCAATCTCTTGATGAAATGCATCGATATCTTGAAAGTCTCGATACACGCTAGCAAAGCGTACATAGGCGACATCATCTAAAGTTTTTAGTTCACTCATGATGATTTCACCCAAGACTTTACTACTGATTTCTCGCTCGCCCATCTGCCTAACACGCTTTTCAATACGACTAATCATCGCCTCTTGTTCATCGATAGTGATAGGACGCTTTTGTAAGGGTAGTAAAATAGAACGGCGCAGCTTTTCATTGTCGTAAGGTTCAATCTTGTTGCTTGATTTGATAATCCTTGGCATGACAACTTCTACCATCTCAAAAGTCGTAAAACGTTCTTGGCAGCTGTTACACGAACGGCGTCGACGCACTTGTGCACCTTCCGCAGCAAGACGTGAGTCAATAACCTTGGTCTCTGACGCATTACAGTACGGACAGTGCATAGCATTTCCTTATTTTACGATTGAGAATAAGAACAGTGTTTCTAAGATAGTTTGGTTTGTTGGATAATAACAAAAATCACCTGCCAATTATTTACCAATACAAAAGCTTCCGAATATCTTACCTAATAAGTCATCGGCGCTGAACTCACCTGTAATTTCACTCAAACTCTGCTGTGCCTGACGCAAACTATCAGCAACTAATTCACCCGCTTCAAATACGGTTAATTGCTCATGGGCTTCTGCCAAGAAATTAGCAGTTCGTCTAAGCGCATCGAGATGTCTGGTACGAGCGATTAAGCTATTCTCTGGTGGATGGAAGCCTACTTTCTCACATAGTGCTTCAACTAAATTATCAATACCCACACCTGTTTCACATGAAACATTAACCTGCTGATAACCTCTATTCTTGATTTCAGCTTGGGTCATAGCCGCACTTTCTTCTCTATCATTATCGCTCAATAAGTCGCTCTTATTAGCAATGATTAGTAAGCGTTTAGCTTCTGGTAACTCACCAAATAACTGTTCAGCAAGCTGTAATGGTGTACTTTCTTCTTCAACATCGCGAGTCACATCGTAGACCATCAGTAGCATATCAGCCTGCGTGATAGCAGTACGGGCACGCTCAATTCCGATACGTTCCACAGTGTCTTCTGTCTCGCGTAGGCCTGCTGTGTCGGTCAAATGTAGCGTCAAACCATTGAGTACAACGGTCTCTTGCAGCGTATCACGTGTAGTACCAGCGACATCAGTCACGATAGCACGCTCTTGTCCTGCAAGACGGTTGAGCAAGCTAGATTTACCTGCGTTTGGCCTACCTGCTAGCACGACATGGATACCATCGCGCAAAAGCTGACCTTGCTTTGCCGTTGCTAGAACTTGTTGTATCTTATCTTGTGTCTGCTCAAGTTTGCTTTGTATGACTCCATCAGACAAAAAATCAACGTCTTCTTCATCAGGGAAATCAATCGCTGCTTCAACATGCAAACGAAGATGAATCAATTGTTCTAGTAGCTGGTTAATTTTCTGTGAAAACTCACCGCTTAGAGAGCGAATTGCACTACTAGCCGCAGCGGCACTGGTTGCGTCAATCGCATCGGCAATTGCTTCTGCCTGCACCAAGTCTATCTTATCATTATCAAAAGCACGGTAAGAGAACTCTCCTGCACTCGCTTGCTTGGCACCTAGCTCAAATACGCGCGCGAGCAATTGGTTTTGTAAAATAACACCACCATGCCCTTGTAGCTCAATAACGTCCTCACCTGTGAATGAATGCGGACCTTTGAAAAACAAGACCAATCCCTCATCAATAACAGTGCCATCAGCCTGATAAAAACGACAAAAGCTGGCCATTCGCGGCGTAAAAGCAGATTTACCTGTTAGAGCACATGCCATATCGTAAGCACGGCTGCCTGATAGACGTATGACACCCACACCCCCTCGCCCGAGCGGCGTTGCAATCGCAGCAATTGTGGCTAATCCAGATGTATTAGACTTTTCAGAAGAATTAGGTACGGCTAATGCTGTCTCTAAGGAATCCACAATGACTCTCAATGTTTAAAAGCTCCATTATAGACGTCTGGACTCATACTGACAAAGCAAACTTTGAAAGGTAGATGTATCAGACATATATTCGTTTCAATATTTATAAACTGTGGATAATGTTGATAAGCTGTGGATAACATTTACTACTTATCCACCACCTATAAAAAAACCACCGCTTGCGCGATGGTTTTTGGTGTTTCTAAAAAAGAACTAATTAATCGACCACTTTTACCGTACGACGCTTCTGCTCTTCATCAACTTTCTTATTGACGATATATTGCTGAGTCATACTAAACAAGTTGTTGACTGTCCAATATAGAACCAAACCTGCTGGGAAGAACAGCATGAATGCAGTAAAGATAATCGGCAAGAACTTCATTACTTTTGCTTGCATCGGATCTGCTGGCTGCGGGTTCAACTGCTGCTGCACAAACATCGACGCACCCATTAGCAATGGTAAGATAAACCATGGGTCCATCGCTGACAGATCTTGAATCCACAAAATCCATGGTGCATGACGCAGCTCAACACTCTCTACCAATACCCAATACAAGGCTAAGAAAATCGGCATCTGCATCAAGATTGGTAAACAACCTGCCATCGGATTGACTTTTTCTTCTTTGTATATCGCCATCATTTCTTGCGACATTTTCATCCGATCATCGCCATGCTCTTCTTTGAGCACTTTAAGTCTTGGCGCAATGGCACGCATTTTAGCCATCGAGTAATAGCTCTTATTAGAGAACCACATCAAGGCAATTTTTACTAAGATAGTCAGTAAAATAATTGACCAACCCCAGTTACCAACAACCTTATGCACACCTTCCAAGATAGCAAATAATACCTTTGATATTGGCCACAGCAGACCATAATCAACTGTTTTGTTAAGGCCTACCGCAACGTCTTTTAGCTCAGACTGAACTTTTGGACCTGCATACAGTGTTGCATTTAAAGTAACTTGTTTGTTTGGTGCTACGTTCACTGGTTGACTATTGAAGCCAATAAAGTAATCACTACCTGTTTCACGTGTAAAGAATTTGCCAGTGAAGTTTTCAGGTGTCCAAGCAGATACAAAGTAATGCTGTACGATACCAACCCAGCCTTTATCGCTAGTCGTCGTCAACTCACCATCACTAAAGTCGCCAAATTTCAGCTTATTATAAGGATCATCTGGTGTACCCCAAGCGCCGCCTAGATAAGTCGCCATGCTCAGCGCGCCTTTATCAGACATACCAGGATCTTTACTATCATCACGCTTTAATTGCGCAAACATCTGACCTTGCCAAGCATTGGTAGACGCGTTTTGGATCTGATAGCTAATATCGATTGGATATTTATTTTCAGTGAATGTGAACGTTTTGGTAATCGTCACACCGTCTTTTTTGTAAGTAAGCGGCACTGACAACGTTTGCTGTCCATCTTCCATCACATAATTGTTAGCAGTATGGTTATAAGTCGCTCTACCTTCTGCTGTATCAATACCGTTCTGACCAATAAGTCCAGATTGAGCCACATACACACGGTTACTGTTGTTTTCTAACAATACGAAAGGCTTATCGCTATCGAGCGTTGCGTCATACTGCTTGAGCGCAGCATAAACAATATCACCACCTTCTGGATTGATTTTTATATCATAGCGATCAGTTGTTACCGTGATTAGACCAGCGTTTTTCGCAGGAGTCGCTGTCACAGCACTATTATCCACAGGTAATGTCTGTACCGGGATATCACCTGCTGCACCAGTAGTAGAAGGAATGTCAGCACCTACCGAACTCGTAGTTTCTGGCACCGCATCTACAGCTGGAGCATCGGCATAATCATCTCGCCATGCCAAAATCAGCAGATAAGCGGTAATTAGCATCGCAATGATGATCATCACCCGAAATATCTTTTGCATAAACCTTTCCTAGATTAAAAAATTAGGGAATGAAAAATTAGGGCATGTGTCATGACTGTCCTACACAGCTGTCCTGTCACATTGCAACTGCATCAGTAGTCATTTACATAAAATGTGCATCATTTTACTAAAAATCTGTCTTAAATGATACCAAGAGTGTGGATAACTTGTGGGTAACTTAACAGAGTATCGATCTGAGACTAAAGAGGGCGACTTCATGTTGATTTCATCAAATAATTAAGCTGTGAAACATAGCTAGTATAGTCTCGATAGACACCCAAACTCTGGAGGTTATTATTTGATACATCAGTAAAAGATATGTATTGATAGCTATAGCAAGCTAAGGGTAAGGGTACAAAGTCTATACCGTGCCCACCTAAAGGGTGACACCTGCTAAGACGTTTTAACAACAACCAACCACCCTTACGGGTGCCATGCCATGTTAAAGCTTGTTTGCCATAATTTGAGCATGTTGGATAATAGCGACAACGAGCAGGTATTATAGGACTAACTATTTTTTGATAAAAAACAATCAAATTAAAAAATACTTTATAGAAAATTTTATTTATATTTTTTATTTTTAATAAAGTATTCATTTTATTTTTTTTCTATTTTCTTAAATATATTAATTATTTGATTTTTTATTTCTTTATTATCTATATCTTTAATAGATTTTTTGACAATAAAAACAATATCTTTATTTTCCATTTTAAAAGCTTTCGTACGGAACTCTTCACGCACATATCTTTTGATCAGATTACGAGCGACAGCAGTAGGTACTTTACGCTTAGTAACAGCCATACCGACTCGCGGCTGTGCATGCTCGTTAGCACGTACAAAAGCCATTAAATGACTCTGATGAATCTTGCGCTCAGGTGCGTCAAATACCTCACGAAAGGCTGCAGGAGTAAGCAGGCGTTGCTGTTTAGTGAAACTAGCTGCAGGTGTATCTGATAGAGTATTGGACATAGTACAACCTAGTAGAATAACGATAGGAGAAATAATAACAAATTATAGAGACAAAAAAAGCGCCGATGTAGGCGCTTTTAATATATGGCTAAGTGTCAGTTGTGATGATTGACTATCGCAATCTATAAACAATAAGAACACAACAAGCACTATTAGCCATGCTTATCGCAATCTACTGATTATACAGTAAGGCGATGACGTCCTTTAGCGCGGCGACGAGCTAAGACCTGACGGCCTTTTTTAGTTGCCATACGAGCACGGAAACCGTGAGTACGTTTACGCTTGATCACGCTTGGTTGGAATGTACGTTTCATAACTCACCTATCAAAATAATGGACTAAATTCGTAATAACGGAGGATTATACCATTCAGTATAGTTTTGGTCAATAAACTAATTTGCTTTGTCCCTAAATAGGAAATACCTCATACGAACTTAGTAGAGATATTTCCTTAAAAACTTATTTCTAGTAATCAAATTTTATAGTTATATATTCTATGATTTACAAGGTTATCCACAGCTAGACTGAAATACTATAATAATAATTAATTAATATAAATATAGTATTGTTATTATTGGGACCATGATTATCTGTGGTTAAGTCCATTTTCCTTTTTATTATCAAATTACTAGACTATGGGTAAGACTGTGGATAAACTGTGGGTTAAATATGGATAACTAGTTTATAAAAGTTATACACAAAATTATCCACAGTCTTATCCACAAAAAACGAGGTTTTATCCACAGGGTATCTGTGTTAAATTAGGCGCTACTTGATATACACCTTCGTATAGGGTGCTAGTACGAACTCTTTGGTTAGTTGTTACGTGTAATATCGAGGCTTAGGTAGCAAGTTATATTGCTAAAAAATAACTATTATTTCAGATCACAAGGTCAGTACTTTTCATGATAGACACAGCAAATATTTGGGATAAATGTCTAAACGATTTGCGTTACAACGTCAAAGACAACGTGTTTACTATGTGGCTGAGACCTCTGTCAGCTCATCAAGAAGCGCAAACTTTGATTATTCTTGCTCCCAATGATTATTTTGTGACGTATATCAAGAAGAATCATCTTCAAGATATTCAGCAGTTGGTGACCAAACACAGTCAAGGTAGTATTGAAGAGGTCGTCGTACGTGTTGATAATGCTGGCCGCAATGCAGAAGATAATAGTCAATCAGGTTCTTTGTTTATAGAAGACGAGGTCTCCCCTACCCCATTCGAACATAAATTTGAATCTATTCATCATAACAACGCAAAAGCAGATATCGACGCGAACATGCGTCATAATGAGCCAGTTGAGTCTGCTGATACAAAATCATTAAGCTACCTGAACCCCGAATTTACTTTTGAAACCTTTGTTACAGGTAAGTCCAATAACTTGGCTTACAAGGCTTGTTATGAACTTGGTAAGCGCCAATCGAAAAATCGTCATAATCCTTTATTTATATACGGCCCTTCTGGATTGGGAAAAACGCATTTAATGCATTCTGTAGCTCATCGCTATTTAAAAAATAATCAAAGTTTTTATTATTTCACTTCTGAAAAATTTATAAATCAATTAGTTTATTCCTTAAGAAATAATAAAATAGAAGATTTTAAAAAGAAAATAAAAAAAGTAGATTTGTTAATTGTAGATGATATTCATGTATTGGCAGGAAAGACTAAAAGTAGTAATGAGTTTCTAACATTATTTGCAGATTTTACTAGTGGTGATAAACAACTTATTTTAGCCTCTGATCGACATCCCTCCCAAATGACAGAATTTGATGAACGATTTAGATCACGGTTTTCTTGGGGGTTAACAGTCGCTGTTGATCCTCCTGAGATTGATACTCGAGTACAAATTCTGCAGAAAAAAGCAGCCTCCTACGGTATGGTATTACCAAAGGAATGTGCGCTATTCATTGCGCAAAATGTGGTGTCTAATGTCAGACGTTTAGAAGGTGCCCTAAATCAGGTGTTTGCCAATGCTAACTTAACAGGGGCACAGATTACCCTTGAGATGGTGCAATACGCACTAAAAGACATCGTTGCGATGCGTGTGCAGGCAGTGAATATGGATAACATCCGTAAGGTAGTGGCTGAGTACTATGATGTCACGGTCAAAGATATTATGGGGCGCAAACGTACGCGTAGTATTGCAAGACCACGTCAAATAGCGATGGCTTTGTCGCGTGAATTAACAGGCGATAGCTTCCCTGAAATTGGTCAGTCGTTCGGTGGACGCGACCATACGACGGTGATGCATGCTTGTGATAAAGTAAATGAGTTGAGAGCAGCAGATCCTGCATTTGATAAGGATTATAAAACCCTAGCTCTGATGTTACAGGCAGGATAAAAGCGCTAGATATCGTTGTATTCTAGTAGATACAGATGGTTTATAATATCGAAAATATAAGTCCACAGATGCTTTGTAGATTATCGTCAGCAGACAAGGTATTATTAAGTCATTACGATAAATATTTATAAAAAAATCATTCAAATAAGAGTAATTAAGCATGCAATTATCGATCAATCGAGAATCGTTACTAAAAGCTATCAACTTGATCGCCAAAGCCGCTGATAAACGCCACAATATGGTTATATTGGGTAATATCAAGCTACAGCTATCAGAATCTGAGCTTATCTTAACAGCGTCAGATTTAGAGGTAGAGCTGACATCGACATTGAAATTGCCTGCTGGTGCTTGTGTAGAAGCAGGTACAACGACACTTCCTGCAACCAAGCTAAAAGATATTTGTAAATCGCTACCTGCACAGGCTCAAGTTAATCTAGCAACTCAAGCAAATGAGCGTTGCTTATTAACTAGTGGTAAGAGTCGTTTTACATTAGGAACATTGCCAAGCGAAGACTATCCGAGCTTGGGTAACCCTGAGAATATCACACCTCTGACTATCAGCCGTAATCGTCTGACAGATTTGATTCACAAAACGCAGTTTGCGATGGCGATTCAAGATGTACGCTATTACTTAACAGGTATGTTGTTTGACGTTTCACAGCAGCAACTGACAACGGTAGCAACAGATGGCCATAGATTGGCATTAGCCCGTAGTGTTATCAATGTAAGCGCAGATCTCAATATGCAAGCTATCTTGCCACGTAAGGCAGTGATCGAACTTGAGCGTCTAGCTTCTGAGCTTGGTAAAATGTTGGGTGATCAGGACAACGCAGTTACCCTAAGTTTTGGCCGAGAGTTTTTACAAGTAAGTTTGCCGTTTGGTGATGTAGATAGTGCAGGGCAAGTTAGCCAAGATCTAATGGTGACGTTTACCGCACGTTTAATTGATGGTAAGTTCCCTGATTATCGCCGTGTGATGCCGAGCAATACTGATAAATTGGCTTTATTCAGTCAAGAAAAAATGACAGACGTACTACGTCGTGTTGCCATCTTGAGTAATGAAAAATCTCGTGGTGTGGTCTTTAATTTTGCTAGCGATGGTATGGTCGAAGTACGTGCTAATAATGCTGAGCAAGATGAAGCAGTTGAAATGATACAAGCTAAGTATCAAGGCGAGCCGATGGAGCTGTCGTTTAACGCTGCGTATCTGCAAGATGTATTGGGCGTTATCCAAGGCGATTTACAGATGCATATGAGCCAATCGAATGCCTCTGTATTGGTCAATCAACTAAATGATGAGTTCCATCAGTATGTCATTATGCCAATGCGTATATAGTGTGTTTTTCTTTGGCAATAAACAAAACTGAATAGAAATAGTACGTTTCAAAGAGCTTTGTTTTCAGTACTAAATATTGATTTTTAATGAACTTTTGCCCGCTAAGCTAGCAGGCTTTAATGGGCGGCTATCGATACTATGATTGAACGTCTACAAATATCCCACCTTAGAAACCTTACTCAAATTAGTTTAGAGCCTACTGCTTGCAACATCATTATCGGTGCAAATGGCAGTGGTAAAACCTCGTTGCTTGAAGCTATATTCTTGTTATCAAGAGGTAAGAGCTTTCGCCATCACCAGCCTAAACGTTATATCCAGCATCATCAGAATAACACGACTGTTCATGCTAAGATCAATGATAGTCGTACTTTAGCTATTCAAAAGCAAGCAGATGCTACGACTATACTACGCCTCAATCAAACCACTGTTTACAATCAAAGTATCTTGACAGAGCAGCTACCTACGTTACTGATAGATCCATCGTCAATGGATATGTTGGAGCAGGGAAGTGCGAGCCGTCGACAGTTGCTAGATTGGTTAGTGTTTCACATGAAACAAGGGTTTCATCCACAATGGATGGCTTATCAACGCCTCCTAAAACAGCGCAATAGTTTGCTAAAAAGCACTCGTCATTTAACCCAAGTACAGCTTGCTGAGCTGAAATCATGGGATAAAGGACTGAGTAACCATGCTGCCTTAATTCATCATTATCGCGAACAAGTATTTACTGAATGGCAGCCTTATTTTGCCAAGAGTATCGTACAGCTATTGCCTTCTTACGCTGAGCAACTGAGCCTGAGCTATAACGCTGGTTATGACACCAGTGTCGCGCTAGATGTGCAGCTTAATGAGCGGTTAGAGCAGGATTTGCAATTGGGATATACCCGTATAGGCAATCATCGTGCTGATATTCATGTGTATTGGCGTTCTGATGAGTCTGTGAACGATCAAACGACAGATGCCAGAACAGCAGCTTCAGCACATAGTGTTCAAACCAAATTACCGACTTTAAAAGAGCAGGCAGCAAATGTATTGTCTCGCGGTGAAAAGAAACTGCTCATTACTGCACTGCGCCTATCGCAACTACCACTGTTGCTAAACGATAAAGAGCGCAGTGACTCACTCAATGATGATTTATCATCGAGAGCGACACCTGTTGTGCTCCTAGATGATATCACTGCAGAATTGGATGATAGAGCTATAGAAATACTGCTATCGACCCTAGCTCAACTCCCTTGCCAAGTATTTATGACCAGTCTGACAGATGATATTTTACCTTTAGTTAATGAACTTTGGTCACAACCAAATGTGTTTCACGTGAAACAAGGAAAAATCTCATTTACTAACTAATATTTAATTCTTCTGCTTATACTTTTGATGATTACCCATCTATTTTCACCTCTCATTATTCAGTACACTAGCCACTACTATTTGTCCTAACAGTTACTATGTTAAGACGACCTTTCACAGACCCTAAAACTCTCAGTAAACAGTGACTTAGAAGCAAAAAAATGTTAAAATAACCCTTTATTTTTGTCCTGTGCTCAGCAATTTATTTGATAGCATCATAGAAAAGATTTCTATTTTTCAATTATTCATAAGTGTTTGATAAATTTGTATTTTATTTATTTCAATAGTTTTAACAAAGGTTAGAAAAACAAAGACTATTACTAATAAATAATTTACTAATTTTATCTCTGTGCGGCCTTTTTTGAGGCTACCGGTGGTTAGTGGTTTAGCTGCTCATATGCACTTTAGATTATGAATAATAGACGTTAATTCTAAGATGCCACTATGTAGCGGACTTTTTATAAGTGCGCTAATCGTAAATGGCTGATTATGGCTAGATTAAGGAATGTACATGAGTGATTCATTACCTATTGACCACGAGCAATTGATAGACGACAGTGCTACTGAAGCCACCGTGCCTACTGTAGTTTCAGAAGTATTGCCTTCTGATTATAGTTCTAAAGATATTCGCGTATTGCGTGGGTTAGAGGCCGTACGTGTGCGTCCTGGTATGTATATCGGCGATACCGATGATGGCACAGGCTTGCATCATATGGTCTTTGAGGTAGTGGATAACTCTATCGATGAGGCGCTTGCTGGTCACTGTGATCAGATTGATATCGTTATTCACGAAGATGAATCTGTCAGTGTGATGGATAACGGTCGCGGTGTGCCTGTTGATATTCATCCAGAAGAGGGTGTATCAGCGGCGCAGGTTATTATGACGGTCTTGCATGCAGGTGGTAAGTTCGATGACAATAGCTATAAAGTGTCAGGTGGCTTGCACGGTGTGGGGGTATCAGTAGTTAACGCTCTGTCTCAAAAACTTGAGATGAATATCTGGCGCGAAGGCTATCACTACCATCAGACTTATACTGATGGCGTACCTGATAGCGATATCCAACAGATGGAAGCAACCGATCAGACAGGTACCCAAATCCGCTTTTATCCTAGCAGTGATGTGTTCACCGGTACAATTTTTGAGTACGATATCTTAGCAAAACGCTTACGTGAGCTGTCATTTTTGAACTCTGGTGTGCGTATTGTTTTGACTGATGAGCGTATTGATAAGCGTCATGAGTTTGAGCATAAAGGTGGCTTGCTAGAGTTTGTTAGCTATATCAATGCTGGTAAAGACGGTATCAATGAAGTATTCCATTTTACTAGTCAGCAAGACGACGGTATCAGCGTAGAAGTCGCGCTACAGTGGACAGATACGTATAACGAAAAAGTACTGTGTTTCACTAACAACATCCCGCAAAAAGATGGTGGTACTCACTTATCTGGTTTCCGTTCAGCATTGACGCGTTGTTTGAACAGTTATATGGATCGTGAAAACTTATTCAAAAAAGAAAAGGTTGCTGCAACGGGTGATGATGCTCGTGAAGGGTTGACTGCAATTGTCTCTGTGAAAGTACCAGATCCAAAATTCTCAAGTCAGACCAAAGATAAGCTAGTATCAAGCGAAGTGAAATCTGCTGTTGAATCAGCGATGCATGATAAGTTCAATGACTATCTGTTAGAGAATCCAGGTGCTGGTAAAGCCATTGCGAATAAGATTATCGATGCAGCGCGTGCACGTGATGCGGCTCGTAAAGCACGTGAAATGACACGTCGCAAGACCACTTTGGATATTGCAGGTCTGCCTGGTAAGTTAGCCGATTGCCAAGAAAAAGATCCAGTATTATCTGAACTATACATTGTGGAGGGTGACTCTGCAGGTGGCTCAGCTAAACAAGGTCGTAGTCGTAAAACACAAGCAATCTTGCCACTAAAAGGTAAGATTCTGAACGTCGAGCGTGCTCGTTTTGATAAGATGCTATCATCTGCTGAAGTGGGTAACCTGATTACTGCATTAGGTTGTGGTATTGGTCCTGATGAGTATAATCCTGACAAAGTACGCTACCACAAAATCATCATCATGACCGATGCCGACGTTGATGGATCGCATATTCGTACGTTGCTATTGACGTTCTTCTTCCGTCAAACACCTGAGTTGATCGAGCGTGGTTATGTATATATTGCTCAGCCACCGCTATACAAAGTGAAAAAAGGTCGTCAAGAGTTATACTTAAAAGATGATGAAGCGCTTAAAGCGTATCTATTATCTTCAACGATTGATAATACTAAGCTACATATCAGTGCTGATGCGCCTGCGATTACTGGTCAAGCGCTTGAGACACTGCTCAATGACTACAACCAGACACAGTTGATCAAAGCACGTTTACAGATTCGCTTCCCAGCGGTCATTTTGGACGCATTGACGCATACGCCAAAACTTAGCACTGACATGACTTATGATGAGTCTGCCATGCAGGATTGGAAAGTAGCGATGCAGACTAAGCTGGATCACTTCGGTAGCGATCTAAGCCCTGAAATTGAATTAGTTAATATCCATGCGCCGCAGCCAAAAAATATGGACGCAGCCGCAGCAGATTTATTGGGTATGACGCCAGTAGTAGGTACTGAGGAAGGCGAAGCGTCAGATAGTGAGGCTTTATCTACCAAGGCACAGTGGCTACCACGCGTCACGGTATATGTGCATCAACTAGCACACCATTATCTGTTAGATGCTAGCTTTATCAACTCGGGTGAGTATGGCAAACTGCTACGTTTATCAAGTGAATGGAATACGTTGCTTGAGAGCGATGCCTTTATCCGCCGTGAAGCGTCTACGGGGACGACTAAAGACATCCCAGTACGCGACTTCGATTACCTATGGCAACAAATGATGCTGGATGCGCGTCGTGGTTTAGCTATCCAGCGTTACAAAGGTCTAGGCGAGATGAACGCCGACCAGCTATGGGATACAACGATGGACCCTGAAAATCGTCGTATGCTACGCGTCACCATCGAAGATGCTATCGCCGCTGACCATATGTTTACTTGTCTAATGGGTGATCACGTTGAACCGCGTCGTATCTTCATTGAAGAAAATGCACTAACAGTATCGAACTTAGATATCTAAATTTGAAACTGGTTACTGACAATTTATAAAAATACCGCTTTGATATTCAAGGCGGTATTTTTGTTTCACGTGAAACTCATTTGTTAGCGTTTCTATTACCTAATAATTATAATTTGTGGGAATCAAATGGTTGAAGTAATTTTACTCGCTATTGCTTTAGCAATGGATGCGTTTGCAGTGTCAATAGGGTTGGGTGCTAAGGCTCAAAAATATAGTCATCAATATGTACTGCGCTTGGCTATCTATGCTGCGCTTTACTTTGGTATAGCCCAGGGTGTCATGCCTCTTATTGGATACTTATTAGGTGCGGCAATGTTGGGTTGGTTGGCCGCTGCTGCACCTTGGATTGGCGGCACTATATTGATTGCTCTAGGTAGCAAAATGCTTTATGAAGTGTTTACTGCTGATGAGTCAGATGATGACAGTGATGATCTGGACGTCAATGATGATGCTATTAACACTGATAGTGATACAGTAACAGCCACGAGTAAGCATGGACATATCAATCACCGCACTATGTTTACGTTAGCGGTTGCAACTAGTATTGATGCAATGGCGGCAGGGTTTACGCTGAATTTATTGGCACTGAATGCGTGGTTAGCTTGCTTAATTATCGCTGTAGTAACTGCTATATTTGGCTGGCTCGGGGTCTATTTGGGACGTCGCTCAGGCACATGGCTAGAGGATAAAGCTGAAGCATTAGGTGGATTGGTGCTTATTGCGATTGGTCTAAAAGTGATGTTTTTTAGCTAATTTATTTAGATTCTTACTGAGTACTCATAAAAAAGCACCGCTTTGAATATCAAAACGGTGCTTTTTTGTTTCACGTGAAACTCAAGTTAGTAGTTTTGCTTAGTGGTTACTCTTCGTCACTGTCAAAGCGCCAAGCTAGTACGCGAGTGCTTTTTTGACCTTGGCTCATCTCGATGATACGCATTTGAGCGACGTTTAGCTGCTTTAATAATAATTGCAATGGCTTAACGTTTTCAGATTTCGACACTAAGGTAGTGAACCAACCAACGTGTTCTGCAAAGCTCTGGCTTTCTTTAGCCATTTTGGTTAAGAAGGCAATCTCGCCACCTTCACTCCATAGCTCTTTGTGCTGACCGCCGAAGTTTAAGTTTTGTGCAGCGTTGCCTGATTTGGTTGAACTACGGCTGATTTGCTCGCTTTCATTCTTACCACGATGGCGCTGCAAGTTATGTTGCTTTCGGCTATTGGCTTCCATCGCTTCTTCTAATGAAGCATGAAACGGAGGGTTACAAACCACGACATCAAAATAGTCTTGACGACCAATGATGTTTTTAAAGATAAATTTAGGCTCAGGCTGTAGCTTTACTTTAACAGCACTCTTTAGCTTTGGATTGGCTTCACAAATTAGCGCTGCGGTATTGACCGAGATAGGGTCAATGTCACTTGCTGTAAAGCGCCAGCCATAGCTCTGACTACCAACGATAGGATAGATAGCACTGGCACCAGTACCGATATCAAGGGCATGAATCTCTTTACCCGTTGGCGGTGTGTTATCGGCATTTACGTGAGTAGTTTGCGCCAATAAGTCCGCAATATAGTGAATATAATCGGCACGTCCAGGAATAGGCGGGCATAGATAGCCTTCAGGAATGTCCCAAAACTTAACCCCGTAATAATTCGCCAACAGTGCTTTATTTAGCACGCGAACAGCCTGATGATCCGAGAAGTTAATCGTCGACTCACCTTTAGGGTTGGTAATAGTATGGTCAGCAAGCTCAGGTAAAGCTCGAGTCAGTACGGCAAAGTCATAACGACCTTGGTGCGGGTTACGTGGGTGCAGCTGACCGAGTTTCTTTGCGGTCGCAGGAGATCTGTTTCTGTGTTTACTATTTGCAGGGTTACGGGTCATGGGCTTACTTGTCATAATGTCAGGCTACGATATATGGATATAAGTAACCAGTGTAGCAGATTTCGCAGGTTGCTAATTGTTTATCCGCGCTTTATCGGTCGCTTATCGGTGACGTAATATCAAGTTAAGTCCCAATACTATCATCGCTGTACCCAATACGCGGTCTATCCAATGTTCAAAACGCTGAAAGCGGCGATGAATCGCAGGGATAGAAAGCAGCATCACGACGGTACTAAACCAAGCCATCTGTAAGACCATCATCCATACGCCATAAATAGCCAATTGCCACAGCGGTATGTCAGGTGATAATACGAGTGTGAATATCGCCACAAAATACACGGGCGCTTTTGGATTGAATACATTACAAAAAAAGCCACGGCGCATGGTGGCAAACGTTGATTCGTTATTGCTAGGCGATTTTTTGATAGAGGTTTCTTTGGTTGTAGGTGTGGTCTGGCTAGTAAGCGAATCTTGCGAAACGTGAGCACTTGAACCTACTTGTGAATCTGCTTTTTCTAAAGGATGTGTTTTTTCTAAAAGGTGAGCTGTGTCTAAATCTGCTGGTTTTTTAGGCTTAGCTTGGATACCTTGCCAACCTAAGTAAATCAGATAGCCGCCCCCCAACCATTTAATAGTAGTCAATAATGGCTGCGAATGAGCAATGACAGTCGCCAGTCCTAATACAGAATAGATAATATGGACGGCAAGACCCAAGGTAATACCGAGACTACAAATCAAACCTGTGCGTCGGCCTTTTGCTAATGTCTGCTGCGAGACTAAGACAAAATCAGGGCCAGGTGAGGCCGCAGCCAATAGATGTACGCTAGTGATGAGTAAAAAACCGTGCCAAAATTCCATAAAATACTCTTAACCATATTTAGACCTGCAACATAGTTGCACTTATCGTAAATGAGGTCAACTTTTATCGATTTTTGCACTATGCGAGTCATCTCTATTGCTTGTGTTATAGAACAAGGGTGTCTATATTAAAGGTGACTTCTCACTCAATCTCTACCGATAAATTATTGAGATTCGACTATATAACCACTCATTATATGCCAATGATTACTTTAACAAGGATGGAACCATGACTACGGATAGTAACGCCACAGAGAACCGCATCACTTATAACACACAAGGCCATGTTTGCCTTGTCGGGCTAAACCGTGCCAACAAACGCAACGCCTTTGACAGTCATATGATTGCCCAACTGTCTGACGCCATGACTCGCTACGAGCAAGACGACAACTTACGCTGTGCATTAATATTTGCCCATGGAGATCACTTCACTGCTGGGCTAGATTTGGTAGAGCTACAAGACAAGCTAAACGATGGCGTGTTTGAGTTTAATGACGAACAAATCGACCCATGGGGTATCAGTGGAAAACTGCGTACCAAACCAGTGGTCGTCGCGGTAAAAGGTACTTGCTTCACTGTGGCTATCGAGCTGATGCTAAATAGTGATGTGGTCATCGCTAGTGATAACTGCAACTTTGCTCAAATGGAAGTCCAGCGCGGTATCATGCCATTTGGCGGGGCAACGGTACGCTTTGTCGCAGCGGCAGGCTGGCAAAAAGCCATGCCATATCTGCTTACTGGTAAAGCATTCGATGCGCAAACGGCAGATAGACTGAATTTGGTCAGTGAAGTGGTGGCAAATGGGACTGAGTATGAGCGTGCATTAACGCTTGCCCAAGAGATCTGTAAAGCTGCACCTTTAGGTGTCAGAGGCGCATTGTCGTCAGCGCAAGATGCTAGCCGTAATGGCGCAGCGACTGCATTGGCTAATATCCATAGCTATCTACCACCGCTGTTTCATTCAGAAGATGCGAAAGAGGGTGTAATGGCGATGGTTGAGAGACGTGAGGCTGAGTTTAAGGGGCGTTAGAATTAGATTCTATAATAGTAAATCTTAAGAAGTATAACCACGTTTTGGTAATTAATTAGAGTTGGCATAGGTCGCTTAATATGGGTATGGAAACGACAGGAAGCGTCAAAGAGATTAGAGATGTTGTAGTAGAAGTCGGTCAGTTTATTACTAATTTTGTTGGTAAAGACTATCAAAAATTTGCTACCAAATACAACTTTGCTTTGAGTGACTACTTAAAAGCTAAGTTGGTCAATCTATCTAAAGTGAAAATGGCATTTTTCTCTTCGCAAGTTGTTGAACTTAATGATATTTATGTTGCACAATATATTTCATTAGGCAATAAGCTGTACTCACAGGAAAGTTTCTTCGAATCACTCTTACAACATAAGAAAATGGTAGTGAGTGCTACAGCAGGTTCAGGGAAATCCTGTCTTTTAAAGAGTATGTTTATAAGTGTAATAAAAGACAGAAGTGATCTATTACCTCTATTTCTAGAACTTAGAAAGGTGAATGAGACTAATGATTCTATTTTCGAAACACTTAGGACTGATATAGCGATATATAATGAAAAATTTGATAAAGCCAATTTAAATTACTTACTTGATAGAGATGGAACGATAGTTTTTTTAGATGGTTTTGATGAAGTGAACCATGATTTAAAAGACAAATTCACGAAAGAAATTAATAGTTTAGCAGATAAATATCCAAATCTTATTATCGTGGTTTCATCAAGACCAGAATACAATTTATTCTCTGATTGGTCGCTGTATGACGTCGCTCGTATTCAACCTCTGATCTTATCTCAAGCAGTAGATGTGATAAAGAAATTAGATTACGATAGCGAGGTAAGAGCGAGGTTCATACTAGCGTTAGAGACTACACTTTTTAGTAAGCATGAAAGTTTTTCTAGTAATCCTTTGCTACTCACAATTATGTTAGTGACATATGAGCAGTTTGGCGATATACCTGACAGAGTCTATATATTTTATGATCTTGCTTATCACGCACTATTTAATAAACATGACGTATCGAAACAGGGTTTTCTAAGAAAAAGTTCAACCAATTTAGATATGTACGAGTTAAGAGATATATTTGCTCTGTTTAGCTTATTTACATATAGTAAACAAATGTTTGATATGACAGAGGATGAAATCCATACATTTTTGAAAAAATGTTTAGTACATTCAAAATCTGAGGTTATTGACAAGGATTTAAAGTTAGAGCTATTAAATAATGTGCCTTTATTAATGAGAGACGGCTTAAATTATTGCTTTACCCATCGTTCATTTCAAGAATATTTTACTGCATATTACATAGTAAATCATGCAGTTAAAGAACAAGTTTTTGAACGTGTATGTGGACGATATTATTCAGACAATGTTGTTGATATGGCATTTTCTATGAATAAAGACATAATAGAAGACAAGTGGATACTTCCAAAAATTAACAAAATTTTAGAATTAAAACCAGTCGATATTACAACTACAAATCGTAAAATAACGTTAATATCAGCGTTCTTTAACCGAATTGAAGAGGTCAAAGATAGAGGAAAAAAGGAAATAGGGTTCATACATAATGAAAACTCTAATTTTCTCTACTATCTAATCCAAAAATATGATTGTCACAGTCAAATTATTTATTTGAATAACAAATATCACTCTCATGATTTTACTTATGAAGAAACAGATTTTTTTGAATTAGTCTTAAACGATAAGCCGTCTATAATCCTTGAAGAGTTGAACGATTTTGAGAAAAATTTAGTTTGTCGTATGGGTAGTTCGCGTTATGGAGAGTGGAGTTTTGAGTTAATTGAATATATTAAGAGCTTGATTCTGACTAATAGAAATGACTCTCTAGATGATATTGAAAATTTCATTTTTGATTAAACATAACCTTAGTTTTTCTATAGAGGTTGCCTTGAAGCGTGGTTGAGCCCTGACAGTAGCGGCTATCCTGCTTGAATAGGCGTGTTGCGAAGGCTAGGTTTTGGGGCAGTCTCGTGACTAAACAGGAATACCCCAAACCGTGGCCGCGCCACGCCTAGATAAGCAGATAATAGCGGATGGCAGGATTGGCTACTATTTCCCTCAACGCCAACCCAACCGTTAACCCACCTTTTTAGTATTTCACCGCCTCAATCACACTTTACCCACATCGCGTATCGATACAACCACCATAAAGCGATTGGCGGCTATGGCATTCATGTTGTACCCTAAACCATTATTTTTTTTACTTTAGGAGAGTGCCAATGTCGTACAACTTTGATGAAATAATCGACAGACGCGACACCGGCTCACTCAAGTGGCACTATAGCGATGACACGATTGCGCTATGGGTAGCAGATATGGATTTTAAGGCTGCCGCACCGATATTAAGTGCGGTTGAGCAAGTCATGCAGCATGGCATCTTGGGTTATACCAAACCTACTGACGCTTTATATAACTCGATTATTAACTGGCATGGTAAGCGTTATGACTTGCGGTTAGAGAAGCAGAATATCTTATTTTCCCCGGGTGTCGTGCCAAGCCTAGCGCTGATGATGAATGTCTTTACCAAGGTAGGTGAGGCGGTAATGGTCAACGATCCTATCTATACGCCTTTTATGACTAAGGTTGAGCAAAATGGTCGCAAGCTTGTGCTCTCTGCATTAAAGGAAGTCGAAGGTAAATATCATCTAGATTTGGCTGATATCGAAGCCAAAATCATCAAGCATGAGGTTAAGCTTTATCTACTGTGCAATCCACACAATCCTGGCGGGCGTGTATGGACGAGGGACGAACTAAAAGCGCTACTTGCCATTTGCAAAAAGCATAATGTGGCGATTGTTAGTGATGAGATTCATCAGGATTTGACCTTGACTGGTCACACGTTTACGCCGTTTCTGACGCTGGCAAAAGGCTATGAGCACAACGTCGTCAGCCTGACCTCAATGACCAAAACCTTTAATATCGCAGGTATCAAAGGCTCTATGATATTTGTAACAGACGAGGCATTAGTTAAAAAAATTAGCCAGCAGCAGCACTTAAATGATGAGTACGAGCTGAACCTATTTGCGTATACAGCCATGCGTGTGGCTTATGAGCAAGGTGGTGAGTGGTTGGCGCGGGCGCTTGCTTATATCGACGCCAATATTGATTTGACGGTGCAGTTTTTAGAAGCGCATCTGCCGAAGATTAAGGTCATGCGTCCAGAAGCCTCGTATTTAATTTGGGTAGATTGCTCAGCGTATGCTGAAGACGATCAAGCACTGTATGACACCCTTCGCGCTGCCAAGGTTGAGTTGAGTGCGGGGTTCAAATATGGTGAGGAAGGGCATCTTAAAATGCGGATTAATGTTGCATGTCCTAGAGCATTGCTATTAGAAGGGTTGACTCGTATGCATGCAGCGTTGGGTGATGCTACGTAGTAAGTGCAGTAAGTAGTACGGGTCCTTGCTAAATGGAGAGGCAGATAGTCTGTTTGTCACTGGGCTTATGATTGGGCTTACTGTCTCTTCTGTTCTTATTTTTAGCCTATTTAGACGACTATCGAGTGAATTGAAGGTACGCCCTAATAATAATCGCGAATAATTCATCATCTAATAGCCAATAGAGTGCGTAAACTTGTTAAAATAGGGCACCAATTTATCTATTGATGGATATCGATTTATGACCACTGCTGCTGCCACTCCTGCAATCAAAGAAGATCGCATCTTAATCCTCGATTTTGGCTCGCAATACAGTCAGTTAATCGCCCGCCGTGTGCGCGATTCTGGGGTATTTTGTGAGATGTTCCCTTATGACATCGACACTCAGCGTATCATCGATTTTGGCGCAAAAGGCGTCATCTTATCGGGTGGCCCTGAGAGCGTCCATGCAGATAACAGCCCGCGTATCAATGACGCGGTGTTTGACCTAGGCGTGCCTGTATTGGGTATTTGCTACGGTATGCAAGCGATGGCAGATCGTTTTGGCGGGCAGGTTCATGCCAGTGATATTCATGAGTTTGGTGCGGCGACCATCGAAGTAAATGGTCACTCGCAGCTGACTGACGGTATCGAAGACAGCAAGACTGACGGCGCGGCTGCCAAGCTAAACGTTTGGATGAGCCATGGTGACAAGGTCATCGAAGCGCCGCAAGGCTTTGATATCATCGCCAGCACACCAAGCTGCCCGATTGCCATTATGGCCAATGATGACAAGCAATACTACGGCCTACAGTTCCACCCAGAAGTGACGCATACGCTACAAGGTCAAGAGCTGCTTGGCCGTTTCGTGCATCAAATCTGCGAATGTGCAGGTGAGTGGACGCCAGACAATATCGCTGATATGCGTATCGCACAGTTAAAAGAGCAAATCGGTGATAAGCAAGTATTGCTAGGTTTATCGGGCGGTGTCGATAGTTCAGTCGTTGCCGCGCTATTGCACAAAGCAATCGGCGATCAGCTGACTTGTGTGTTCGTCGATAACGGTCTATTGCGTCTGCACGAAGGCGATCAAGTGATGCAAATCTTTGCAGAAAATATGGGTGTAAAAGTCATCCGTGTCGATGCCGAAGATTTGTTCTTAGATGCGCTAGCAGGCGAGTCTGATCCAGAGAAAAAACGTAAAATTATCGGCAAAACCTTCATCGACGTATTCGCTGATAGCGCGCGTCAAGTGAGTGAGCAGAGCGATGGAAAAGTCGTTGAGTTCTTGGCACAGGGTACGATCTACCCAGACGTTATCGAATCTGCTAAATCACATCAAGGCAAAGCACACGTGATTAAGAGCCACCATAACGTAGGCGGTTTGCCAGATGATTTGGCATTTAAACTGATTGAGCCGTTACGTGATTTGTTCAAAGACGAAGTGCGCAAGCTTGGTATTACGCTAGGGTTGCCAGCCAAAATGATCTATCGTCATCCGTTCCCAGGTCCAGGTTTGGGCGTGCGTATCCTTGGCGAAGTCAAAAAAGAATATGCTGATATCCTACGTTTGGCAGATGCTATCTTTATGCAAGAGCTTGAGCGCTCAGGCTGGTATGACAAGACGGCACAAGCATTTGCGGTATTCCAACCAATCAAATCTGTCGGTGTGGTCGGCGATGGCCGCCGCTATGCATGGGTAATCGCGCTACGTGCGGTGGAAACCGTAGACTTTATGACGGCTCGCTTTGCACATCTGCCGTATGATTTGATCGAGACTGTATCGAACCGCATTATGAATGAAATCGCTGAAGTATCACGCGTGACTTATGATGTTTCGAGCAAGCCACCTGCAACGATTGAGTGGGAATAGCATCAAGCCAAAAATCTGATTAGTTCAATATAGTAATAAAAAAGCACTCAACTTAGTTGGGTGCTTTTTTTGGTTTGAATATTTAAAACTGAAATTTAGTTGATTAAGTAATTAATAGTCCTCAAATACTAATTACTTTTAATGGTTTTTCATAGTTAGCTGAAAAAAGGATATACGTAAATGGATAAGAAACAGCTTGAGGATGTGATTGAACCGTCAATAATGCAAAGTTTTAATGAAATCCAAAAACAGATAGACCCTCTATACAAAGCTAAAAACTCATTAAATATGTTGGCAGTAGCTAGTCAATATGAATATATAAGATCGACTTCTAGTGTTGGAGAAATTGCTAGAAAAGCATTTCAACAGTCAGGTTTAGATTTTTCCAGCTTTGAAAATCAAAGCATAGCAGTAAGATTTTCTCAGCTACAAGCTGAAAAAGTAGTAGACTTTCAGTCTTTAGGTCTAGAAGTGACAAAAAGATTGAGTGCTTGCGATGATATTATGTCTACGATTGCAATACCTTTAGGTTTAGTTGATTCAGCCCTTTTGACTGCACAGCGTAATGGTATAGCTTCGCAATCTATTTCTTCGATATATGAACGAGGTAATATAGAAAAAATACTAAGTGATGCTAATATCGCCACGCGTTTTCCTAATTTAATGTATGAACAACTAGACATTGCAAGTCGATATAAAGATTTATTTCCACTGAGTATTGCTGACTCCCTTACAGTTAAACAGGCAGTCGTCTTTCAACAGTTTGGCCAGTTTAGCGTTCTTGAGTCTTTTAAAGCTTTATCTAGATTGGAGAATTTTCCTTTCAACAGTATTGCAACAACTGAGTCCGACAGTATTCCAAATTTAGAAGAGAATGCTGGTATAACTGTATTGGAATTAGATTCGAAAATAAGCGATGAGCTATCTACTGTAGATGATTTCAATCAATTATCAGAAGAGAGACGTATCATATTAATCAATTTATATCGAGATTATTACTATCCTTTGATATTGAACAGTTTAGTGATACTTATGTGTTTACAAGATTTCTTAGAACAAAAGTTAGACCTAACAAATAATACATTCATCTTTGTTGGAAAATCAAAAGAAAAGCTATCTCATGTTAGCAATGTATATCGACCAAACCCATCAGCAATCATGGATAGTATAGTTGCAAGTTCCATAATGCTCTTAATAGCTAAGTTTTTAGGTTTTAGCTAAAATCTTAGTATGAAAACAATGGCGAAAATTTACATGAATATAGAAATAGCTTCCTAAACCAAAAAACAGCAGCACCTCAAAAGAAATGCTGCCTTTTATTTATAATGCTAACTCTTAAAACCTAACCCTTCACATTCACCACATAACGCCCAACCACTTTGCTAGACATAAAGCGATCTAGGTATTCTGGCGTTTGTTCTAACGTAATCTCTTCGCCATAGCTCTCAAGGTTAGCCAGTTTCATATCGGTGGCGACACGTTTCCAAATAGCTTCTTTATCAGCCAGTGGAATGTAGACCGAGTCGATACCCAATAGCGACACAGCGCGGGTGATAAAAGGTATTACCGACATCGAAAAATCAGCGCCGCTTGCTAGACCACAGCTCGTCACCGCGCCGCCTGCTTTGGTTTGCTTAAGCAAGTTGGCAAGGTAGTCGCCACCGATGGTATCAATGGCGTTGGCCCATAGCTCACGGCCGACAGGTTTATTGCCGATTTCATTGATGGTATCGCGATGACGTACTTCGCTCGCGCCAAGCTCTTTTAGATGCTCGCTTTGTTCTGGCTTACCTGAGAATGCAATCACCTCATAGCCGAGCTGCTTTAAGATAGCGATACTGATCGTACCCACGCCGCCTGTTGCACCAGTCACAGCGACTGGGCCATCACTGGGTTTTGCACCCATTTTCTCTAACTTTTGCACACTCAGTGCTGCGGTTAGGCCGCCGGTACCATAGGTCATCGCTTCTTTTAGCGTCAGCGTCTCTGGGCACGCCAGCGCCCAATCTGCTGGTATAGAGATCATTTGACCGAGACCACCATCGGTATTCATACCAAGATCATAGCCGAATACCAATACTTCTTGACCTGGGCTAAACGTGCCTGACTTGTCACTAACGACCACGCCCGCTGCATCGATACCAGGCGTATGCGGATACTCTCTAGTGATTCGCTTATTGCCTGACACCGACATTGCATCTTTAAAGTTCAATGACGAGTAGTGTACTTCGATGAGTAGGTCGTTCTCTGGCAGGTCGCTGACTTTGCGCTCTTGAATGCTTTTTTTGAATTCGCCATCGCTGGTTTCTTCGACAACTAAGGCTTTGAATGTTGTATCGTTTGACATAGCTATATCCTTATTAAATATTATTATTTGGGTTGATAGGTAACTGCTGATGAAACTAATTACTTTGAAATCATCATGACAACAGCATGGTTAAAATAAAAAAGCCCATAGTATTATCTAACGAGTAATACAAATGGACTTTTCATATTTATGATGCCTTCAATGACAATCAATGCAAGATTAGAGTATCGCTTAAGGCTTTAGAATAACTTTGCCTTTTTTACTTGATTGTACTTTTCCAGAGACCGCGGTTGTGATGTCATCTAGACTATAGATAGCTTCGATCGGTAGCTTCAAATCGCCATTCGATGCGCGTTCTAGCAATTCAGTGATCAGGCGTTGTTTGTTGTCTAGATCCATTTCTTGGCTGGTTTTGCTGCCCCAGAATCCTTTGACAGTCGCTTGCTTAAAGATCAAGCTGCCAGCGTCTAGTGCCATTGGCTTGCCTGACATGATACCAAATGAGACCAGCGTGCCTTTGCTGCCAAGTAATGATAGTAGCTCGTTGCTCGACTCACCACCGACTGAATCGACAGCTGCTGTGATCTTATCATCACCAATGATAGCGCGAACTTGGTCTTTCCAGTCATCGTCAGCGGTGACGACATTGTTTTTGATACCGAGCGAGGTCAGCTCTTCTATCGCGTCTTTGCTACGTACGAGGTTAATCGTATTCACGCCGCGCGCTGCTGCTAGCATGGCAAGCGTTTTACCCACTGCGCCGTTTGCCGCGTTATGAATAATCCATTGACCTTTATCTACTTCTAGGAACTCTAATAGCATTAGGGCAGACAACGGCATCGCAATCAGCTGGGCAGCCAACTCGTCTTCAATACTATCAGGCATGTTAAATACCATATTGGCAGGTGCAACAAAATACTCCGCCCACGTCTCGTGCACACTGGCACAAGCCACACGTTGACCAACACTTAGATCTGTCACATCATCGCCCACGGCATCGATAATACCTAGCGCTTCACTACCACCGATGGCTGGCATCTCAGGCTTATAGCCGTATTGACCACTTACGGTTAGCAAGTCATGGTTATGAATAGGGGAGAGAATGGTTTTGATACGGACTTCGTTGGCAGCAGGCTGCGGCATGGGACTGTCGCCAACGCTCAATACGTCAGAAGGTTTGCCAAAGCTGTTATGAATAGCACTACGCATGATGATTTCCTTTGTTTATTTTTAATAATCGTATTCTAGTTATTTGATTGTCTGTCAGTGATGGACACTTGAAGAAAGCGTGCAATCAGCTAACAACAGTAGCAACTTTGACGGATTGTTATCAGTACTTTTTTGGTTAAGTAACGTTGTTGCTTACTGATGAGGACATTGCACAATCATGGCAAATTCAAGACAACGATATTATTGGGAAATATGCTGTAGTGCGCAGGAATATTTAATAAAACTCTATCCTGCTCAGTACATGCTCTTGTATTAGATAGGCGCAGATGTACGCACTTGGCCATGCAAACATAAAGGCCAATCCCCAAGAATGCATCAATTCTGCAAAAAAGCCATCAACGTAGCCTACTTTTACCAATAATAGCGCTGACGAGATAATAAGCGACATCATCATCGCCATCAGACCTGTAAAGATAAGGCGATAGAGCTTGCGACGAATGCGTATTCTGATAGTGGGAAAGTTGGTCATAGTATTTGGTGTCCTGAATGGTGCTAATGACACTTCACTTATGAAGTGAGTGTCGGTTTTATATAATAAATAGTGGTAGTGGCCGTTAGGATTTGCCATTGAGTACTATCATATCGCGTGCTGACCGATGAATAAAATGGTTATTATAAATGCTTAGATTCAGTATTGCTTTACGATAGCCACTTTTACTGTAGGACATTTTTTATAGCAGGACAGTATAAAGAAATAACGCACTAAACTGGGTTAATTTTGCTACGATAAAGTCAATCACAGCAAACACATAGGAGCATGAAATGGCAGCTCAAGAACAACGATGGTCTCAACAAAAAACATTAGGAATCATCGGTGGTATGAGCTGGGAGAGTACCGAGAGCTATTATCGTCTGATTAACGAAGGTGTCAAGCATCAGCTTGGCGGACTACATTCAGCAGATTTGTTGATTCATAGTGTGGATTTTGCGTTGATCAATACGCTACAGGAGCAAGGCAGATGGGACGAGCTAGGTGTAATAATGGCTAACAGTGCTCAGCGTCTACAAGCAGCTGGCGTACAAGGAATCATGATTGCCTCTAACACGATGCACAAACTGGTCGATGACGTGCGCTCCGCCACAGACTTGCCGTTGACTCATATCGCTGATGCGACTACTGATGCTATCAAAAAACAAAATCTTACCAAAATAGCCTTACTTGGTACTCAGTTTACGATGACTCAAGATTTCTATAAGCAGCGTCTGATTGATGCGGGTTTACAAGTATTGATACCAGAAGATGAGGCAAGAGCAGAAGTACATCGCATTATCAAAAAAGAGCTGTGTGTCGGTGAGTTTAAAGACAGCTCACGAGCGTATTATCGTCAAGTGATTAAAGATTTGGCAGCGCAAGGGGCAGAGGGTGTGATCTTGGGCTGCACAGAGATTGGTTTACTTATCAAACAGGCTGATAGCCCTATACCTGTATTTGATACCACAGCTATTCATGCAGCTGCGGCGGTAGATTTTTTATTAGAGTAGTGCGAACTGATAAAAATATTTAAGCCTATAACGTTTTTATCAGTCGCTCAAGCAGTTCAAGCGTGCTTTCTTGTTTGACCAAAGTTACCCCTTGTCCTGCCCATAAAGATTGATGTTCTGCATCCATATTTTTAGAGGCATGAGCTCGCATAGATTTGGACATGGCATTTAATTGTGGGTAGGGCGGTAGCTCATCAGCGCTTTCAAATTGAGCAAAATCACGCAGATAATCGTTTAATAAACCACGAGCGAGCTTACCTGAAAATAATCGAGTTAAGCGTGTCTCTGAGCTGCGTCTGCTGTGACTGGCATCGAGTAAGGCTTGCTTATAAGTATCATTGATACCGCATTGGTCAGTGGTCAAAAACGCCGTCCCCATTTGTGCAAGCTCAGCACCTGCCGCTTGTATTGCTTTGATATCTTGTCCAGTCATAATGCCACCTGCTGCAATCAAAGGAATATCAGTACAGGCGCGGGTTTGGGCAATCAAAGTCAATAATCCCAATGGATCGCTTGCACTTTGCGGTAACCAACCACCACGATGACCTCCTGCTTCGACCCCTTGTACACATACCGCATCTGCGCCAATTTCGCTCCATGCTTTCGCTTCTAGTGGATGATTGGCGGTGCCGATGACGCGTGTGCCGAAACTTTGCAGACGCTGAACTTGCTCAGCACTGATAATGCCAAAGGTAAAACTGGCAACGGGAACGGGATTGTCATAGAGCACTTTTAGCTGCTCTGCGAAGCTCTGCGCTGGGCGTTCAGGTAGTGCAATTTCGATACTATTGTTTTGATAGTATTGACTCAGCCAAGCGGGAATTTCGGTATCAAAGGTTGTAGATTCTTGCTCAGACAATACCATGAGATTGATCATAAACGGACGGTCGGTGAGCGATTTAATGGTATCAATTTGGCTGGTCAAAGCATTTGGCGCAGTCATGCCAGATCCTAATGAGCCCAGTCCACCAAAGTTACTGACCATCGCTGCCAGTTCAGGTGTGGTTGCTCCTGCCATTGGCGCTTGAACGATAGGGTAGGTTAAGTTTAGAGTATTAAGTAAGGTCATGATGGGTAGCCTTTTATTAAGGTGTTTGCATGGCTTACTGTAGCAGAGGTAGGCAGTGCGCGTGTTAGATAGTGTTTATTTAGTTGCTGAATAGGTGATGATTTTTGACTATAAATTTGTAGTTAAAATAGTTAGCTATGGATTTGTAGTTAAGTATCTTCAAGTGATAAATCCATCACAAATACATCTATACCTTGTTTGTATTTATCTTCAATACAGACAGACAAATACTCTTGAAGTTGCAGAGCATTTTGCGGTTTATATTTACTATTTCCTTTAGGTTTCTTAGTCACATTTTCACCAAAATAAAATATTAAATAAATACCTTGTCCTTGAGACTGGTACTCTTTGAGATATAAGTCACCTAATTGGTCGTTCATGGCTGTCCATAAATCATCGTGCCATTGTCCTTTGACTTCTATAGGCAACTGCATTTCACTGCTATTACATACTAAATCAGCGCGTTTATCATCTGGCATATCTTTTTCAGTATCTAATCTAAACTGATAAGGTTCAATATAAGGCTTTAATAAATCAGCTAATCTATCTCTACAATAGTTTTCGCCATGAGGCTTTTTAGGATTTTTACTTTTGCCATCTTCATAGAACATTTTATAGCTGTCAAGTTCACTGGATTTGACCTTGCTTTGTATTTCGGCAAGCAATTCTAAAATTAAGGATTTTAAATCTTTACAATTATCAGGTGCTCTATTTTGAAATATATTTAGTAAGTCAGTAAGCATTGGTGCTTGATAATTGGTATCTCTAATATTGTTAGCTTGTTCTGCTAGCAGGTTAGTAATGAATACTGTATAACTTGAATGAACACAGTTTTTGAGCTTTCTAAGCTCTGTTTGAGCCTCAAAGGTAGTAGTATTACTAATTTCTGATAAGCAAAAACTGATGAATTCACTTGCCTGCCACCCATTCCTACTTCCAGAGCTTACGCCTTTAGGTCTATCAATATCAGGAAATGGATAGCCAAAACGATAAGCAATCCAAGACATTAACGTTAGACTCATCTTAGGATTCTTGGTTAAGCGGGATTCATGATAATTCTCTTTTAGCTGCCAAAATATTGACTGTGGGTATTGAGCACATCTTAGATAATGTATGAAGCTTTTGTCATCAATAATGCTTAATAGCGATAACCATCTACTGTTGGTCTCGATATTTTCATCAATATTGGTTATCGCTTTTACGTTAGTAGTAATTAAGTCATTTATTCTCGTTAGTGCATCATTATTGATAAGAGTGTCAATAAATCTATCTTTCGTCTCATTGCGCATTTTAGGGTAGGTATTCAGTAAATAAACAATCGTGTCGATTGAAAGCTCATCTACATCTTCGCCGTAAACCCAATGTATACCTTGTATTAATGCACCATCGATTTGAAACTGTGGAACAAAAAAATCATCAATAACTGTCTTTTTTAACCCTCTTGATATTATTTCATCCCTGATTGCTTCGCAAACATTAGGACGCTTATCCTCATGAAATCTAAAGCCTAGATAGCTGTCATAGTCTAAGACAACAGAGCAAGCTAAAATAATGTCATCAGACAAGTCATTAAGAGACTCATGTCTTAATAATCGACAATAAATACCAGCTAGCAATACAGGCTCAATTGGGTATTTATTTTGTATGAGTTCAGGGATGGTAGGCACTGAGCCGTGCAGACTGGCTTCAAACCCTTTTATAGCAGAGGCCGTTAGACTGTCTTTTAATATGTATTTAACTTTATCAAACACTTCTAAGTCATCAGGAATGTCAGTATATTTGTACAGCAAGGTTCTAGCAGGGAAATTACAAAATTTAGTATCACCTGCTTCTAGTGCTGCTTGATGCGGGTACAAATCGTTTCTAAGTTTTTGAAACCGTAATTTTTCATCTAGTTTCCTCCGCAGACTGCGACGTCTGTTTTTTATTTCCCATTCAAAAACAATAGGTTTCTTCTTACCATCTAAATATGCTAAAAGCTTGTTGCTTTGAGCATAAGGTAATGCGAGTAGATAAATCTCATTAGAGATAGCGTCTCTACCACAATATAAATCTATAAGGTGTTTCCATCTATCAGTATTATGTTCTGTCGCACTTTCCGATTGAATATATAGTAATAATTTTTCTATATCTTTATGAGATGGCATGAGTGAAGATAAAATAGTTTGGCCAAACAAATAAAAATTAAAATGCTCACTTGGTTGTTCTAAATAATACCTCTGAATTTTTATTCTTTCCCTTGGATTTTCTTGAAAGTAATTCATTAGGAATGTATAAGCATCTCTATCTGTTGAAGAAGTATAGAACTGATCAAAGATTGAGATGCTTTGATAGAAAATGAGTGAATCTATGGCCTGTTGACTCTCAGAAACATATCTTTGTATAAGGGTTATTATTAGGTCATTAATGTCTTTGACTGATTCATGATTATAGTCATATTTGTCAATATTTAGTGCGAGAATATTTTTTCTAATATTCTTTAAAAGTGTAGGAATTCTATCAATTGGATATTGTGAAAAGTAATAATAACTGCCATTCTGAGGTGCAAAATTGTCTTCTCGCTTTGAATCAGAAAGCTTGAAACTATATGATTTCATGATCAATGAAATAACTTGCTCATCTGTTATCAGACCAAACCCATACCTCTTAGCATACTCGAAAACTAATCTTAAAGATGAATGAGTACCTTGTTCTATTAAAGGAGTGAAGTTAGCAGAGGTGTTAATCAAGCTGTTATCATGGAGTAACATCAAAGAATCAAATCGAGCAGAATAATACCAATCGTCATCGTAAGTTATTGAGAACAAGTCGTTGGCTAACTCTTCAATAAAATCAGCATCTTGTAGTGCTTCAAGTACAGTTGTTAAGAAATGAAAGTTACCTTCTTTATTGCTTAGTATGTCTTTATATTTTTTAAGAAGTGAACGGCTAACCAGCCCTCCGGCTTTCGTTTTTTTCCAATAGCTGTTTTTACGAAACCAAGGGTTTTCTATAGTTAGCTTTTCTAAAGCATCGAATAATAAAATACTGTCAGTATCTGAAAAATAGTTAGTATCGCCATACTCTATCAGCCCATAAGGGTCAGTCTTGATTACAATTTCAGATAAATTAGGGTTAAAGGTTGGTAACCAAGCAAAAATACCTCTCAACGAAGCAATCACACCATTATCTACCACTAAATAAGAAAGAATATGACGTTTAACGATAGGGCTAGACATTGCTTTTGCTAGCCACTTAGCACCCAGATATTCTGCAATGCTTCTATGCCATGGCTTAAATAAGTCATCTTCTACTGACTGAAACAACCTTGACTGTATCGTTGCTTCTAATGTTTCACTATTTGTAAGGTCAGTTAAAGAGTAGATGTTTATTGAATGATCAGGTGTAGTGGAGGTCATGCCTTTATAAATAAATTGTTTTCCTGCTAATAGATAAGTAGCAAAGAATAAACCTGCACACTCAATAACTTGTTCTTGATACATTCGTCCAAGTGCATTCTGTGCTTCTGGATTTATCTCTTGCCAGAGCCTTTCAGTTGCTAAATTAAATAATTTAGCTTTCGTTTTAGGTATAGGATGAACTGAAAAGTCAATTTCTGCTAATAGGGCTAAATTTCTAGGATTTTCATAAAAAGAGGATAGGCTGTTTTCGTCTAATTGACTGATAAGCTGAGAGATTTGTTGTGTAGATAAACCTTGAGATAATAAGAACTGTTTAGCATCTTCTCTAGGGCATGTCATCAATTAAGCCAAATGACACAAGAAACTAGATGAATCGCACTTAGGAAATGACTGGCTAACTTATCATAGCGAGTAGCAATCGCACGATAATGCTTAATCTTGGCAAAAAAATTCTCGATCAGGTGCCTCGCTTTATAAAGCTCTTTATCCAAGTCTCTTGGCTGCAGTCGGTGACACTTGGATGGTATGACTGCATGGCCTTGTACCGCTTTAATCGGTTCAATAACGCGGGCATCAGCATCGTAAGCTCTATCAGCAATCCAAGTTTGGCTAATACTGACATCAAGCAGTTCATCTGAGCCACATAGGTCATGAGCTGCGCCACCTGTTAGATAAAAGCCAGTAGGATTGCCTAGCGAATCTGTACGAGTATGTATCTTAGTGGTCAGTCCACCTTTGCTACGTCCAATGGCTTGATCCCTTTTTTTCCAGCACTGTGCTGATGGGCTTTAACAATGGTGGCATCTAGCATGGCATATTCATCATCTGATTGTTCGGACAGCTGATTAAAAACCTGCTCCCATACGCCTTTTTTTGACCAGCGACTAAAACGAGTGTGAATCACTCTAAAGTCGCCAAAGCGTTCAGGTAGGTCACGCCAAGGAATGCCGGTCTTATAGCGGTACAGGACAGCTTCTACAAACAAGCGGTTATCCTTTGCAGTAACACCAACGTCACCTGGTTGACCGGGCAGAAAGTCTTTAATTCTCTCCCATTGGTCATCACGTAGGGCATGTCGTCTTGTCATAGTGGCTAATCTCAGATTTATAGAAACACAATGAGTATAGCTTATTCTAAAATAACTGTTCTATTTGATGACACACCCTAGATAGATTTGTTAAGTTGGTAGTCAATATACCTTTGTAGTCATTCTGAATTTCGTTATTGTTACTACTATTCCATTCAATACTCCGACAAGTTAATACAAATTTTGGATAGCCTAGCTTGGCAAGTTTGTTCAAAACACTATCAATACCACTGCTATCATTAGTAGAAGGTATCTCATCAAAAGCATCAATTAACAAAATTTCATCAGACTGAATGTTGAGCCTTTCGATTGATTTTTGAACTAACGCTGAAGCACTTAAAAATCTTGTTCTTATAGTACCTGACTCAGCTAGTTTTTCCATTAATAGAGTTTTACCCATACCTGCATCAGCAAGAATGACAACAGGTTTAGAATGGGCTATATCTAATAGTTGTGAGTCCTCTACAACTATAGTTTCGAATGTCCCTTCATCATTCTTAATCTCGTATTTGAGCTTTCTATCAATGTAGCTTTGCATTTTTTATTGTCTATAGGTATTAGTTATCCTTAATCTATCATCAATATTTGTGCATAAGCAACTTAAGTCTAGACTCTATTTTCTCTTAATTATTTACTCAAATTAATTTCGGAGGTAACACAAAACTAAGTCATCAAAGCAAAAAAAAGCCAATTATCTAAGTCACCAAAACGATGACTGAGAAAACTGACCCAATTTCATAACTTTATCAACTAACTTTGCTTATCTTTTAATTCAACTGCAACGACCCTTTCGCATTCATCAGTAGCTCAACCACATCATCACCGCTAATTACTTCAAAGCGCTTGTCGATATCTGACTCTTCTACACCGTTGTGTTTCATACAAGCGCCGCAGACCAATACTTGACCACCTTTTTCAATAAAGGCTTCTAGTAACTCACCAGCTGGCTCAAACGGATCGCCGATATCTACATTGTCTAGCGCGTTTGGTTTTGCCAGATGCACGGCATCCACCATTAATATCACAGTAGCAGAATGGCCTTTTTTCAGTGCCACGCCTGCCATGGTAAACGCTAAAGTAATTTTGCTTGGGTTTGATTCGCTATTATCAAATAACGTACCGACATAATCTGTTGTATTAGCCATATTATTCTCCTTATAAGACTATATTTGTTCTGTCTGAGTATGTACTCACTACTATCCTAACATTTATTATATGTATTTATATAATGAGTTGTTATGAAATAGTAGCTATAAGGTTGCTTGCTTGTACTATCTGTTAAATAAGCTAAAAGTAATGGATTTCTAGCTTATAAAGTTAAGTTAGTCAGCTGTATCGACAGGCGGCCACGGACGATCAGCATCACTTTTGATCCACTCAGCCACGTAACCCGTTGGCGGTAGATCCCATTCAGACTGACCCAACGCAGCCAGTACTTGTGCCGTGTCGATCACTCTACCACCCTTGGTCACACCAGTACGCAGTAGTCCAGATGAGCAAGGCTGTCCTTTGACCCACATTGATTGCTCTATATACAACCAGCGCGCATCAATACCGACGATTTTGGTCTTGAGCGTGACTTTTTGAAAGGCGCGAATACGCTTACGGTATTGAATAGTGCTGCCAGCGATGACCAAACCCCAGCGTTGTTTTAACAATTGCTTGCCAAGCCCAGTCCGTACCGCAAAGTCCATACGACCCAAATCATAAAGCGTAAATACGCGGCCGTTATTCATCTCCAAAAAATTATCTATATCGGATAAGCGGCAGCGAAACTGAATCTCACTGGTGTCCTTAAACGTCAGTGTGTCGCCCTTTTTTGCTTTTAGAGCAGCATGAGCGATGGTGCTAGCATAACGGATAAATGGGTACATAAAACACTCTCAAAAGGTTATAAACGTTGGCGTTATTATTTTGTCATTGATGACAGTGATTATTTATTGTCAGAGCCCATATCCTGAGAAGGTTCGCTAGTAGAAGCCACACCAATCCAATTAAAATAAGCGCTGACCGTTTCAGGTATCCAGTTGATATCGAATTTTGAAGTCTTGGACTCTTTATCATTGGTGATAGACGATTTGCTTTTGGAATGCCCGTTGTCTGAGCGATACCTCAGATAACCGATGTGTCCACCATGCTCAGTATCTAAGATAGTGACACTCTCAGAGACATCATTTGGCGTAGCAGTAAAGCCAATGAAAGGATCATCTTTTGCACTGATTAATAGCAGAGGGTGAGTGACGTTGCGCAAATACGGCATGGCGGATGCAGTATGGTAATAGTCGTTTTTGGAGCGATATCCGTGACGCGGCGCGGTAAAGATATCATCGAAATCACTGATACGATTGGCAGCTTTGATAGAATTGATCTCATCTTGCGTGAGATCGTTTGCCAATGCTTTTTTGATAATTGGGTTAAGCAGATAAGGCGTATAGATACGATGACTCAAGAAGCTGTGCATAGTAATGGCAGCTGAAGACATATCGACTGGCGCGGAGATAACAACGGCACCTTTACAAAGGACTTTGTCCTCATATTCGCCCATGTATTTGGCCAGTGCATTGCCACCTAATGAGACGCCAACGGCATAGATATTGGCATACTGCTCACGCAAATTTTGTAGCGCATGATGCACTTCATCAGTGTCGCCGGCATTATAAAATACTGTACCACTAGCAGGAATACCACCGCAACTGCGGAAATGTGCCACCACAAAATGCCAGCCTTGCGTGTGCATTTGATATGCCAGCGCGCGAGCATAATGACTGTCACTACTACCTTCCATACCGTGGAATAGTACAATCAATGGGGTTTGCTCAAGCTCGCCATCTTTTGATACTTCTACAGGATGCGCATCATAAAAGTCATAGGCAATATCGCTCTCGTCCAGTGAGTCTTTTTCGACCACACGGCGGTAGGTCGGTGCCTTTGGCGCAAAAAACTTGGGTAAGATGCTTTGTAGATGGGGATTGATCAGCCAAAATGGCGGCTTAAAAGGTGCTGGAGAAAAAGGCTTGGTTGAAGTTGACATATATTGGTCTTATTTAATAATTGTGGAAAAGCAAATAGAGTAGTGTGATAAGGGTTTTTTATCATAACGCCAGTACCTGTGAAAACCAATAATTTTCAGTGAACGCATGATTACTGAAAACAGCTACTGGAAATTAGCTACTGAGAAGTAGCTGCTAAAAATTATTAACCGAGAAACAGTTACTGAAAAAGCTAACAAATAAATATATTGAAAAGAGAACTATCTGAAACGGCCGATAAGTAGTTAGTCAGAATTTTTTAGTCTTCTGAATTGTTCAATACTCGACCATCCATCGCAAGTCGCGCTTTTAAATTTTCGACATCTGCTTTAGCGAGTGTGGCGGTTAAGGTCACTTGCTTACTATAGGCAACATCGTCGATATGACCGCCAAGGCTCTCTATCATATAGCGGCATTGCGCTTCAGTCGCAAATTCTGCCAGTATCTGAATCTGGGTCATCGGTACATAAGGGTTTAGTATCATCTCGTCGACGGCCGCTTGAGCAGAGCCCGCGTAAGCACGAGTGAGACCGCCAGCACCCAATTTGATACCACCGAAGTAACGTACTACGACGATAATCACATTGCCGATCGACTTATGCTGAAGGACATTTAATATTGGCCTGCCTGCCGTACCACTTGGCTCGCCATCATCATCAAAACCAGCACTAGTGGTATTATCTGGATCACCGATGATGTATGCCCAACAAAAATGCCGTGCATCGGCATATTGCTCGCGAAGTTGTTCCACGTGAAACATTGATTGCTCGCGAGAGGTCACCGGATAGGCATAAGCAATAAACTCAGATTTTTTAATTTCGAGTCGCGTGGTAACGGCACGTTTTAACGTTTGATAGCTCATATTTCATCAGGCTTAGGTTGGATATGTTAAACTGGTCTGACTTTCACTGGCTTTGTATTGGGCACAGTGTTCATTTAATTTTTCATTATAGTACCATTTCTAACCATCGAAGATAATGAGCCGCTCACGGCTGAGTGCTGGCGTCGTTAATTTCTGATTTAGGGCTGGTATAATAAAACCGATGGTAGTAAATAGTATGCGTTTAGATAAATTCATTAGTAAAGCCACCGAGCTGTCGCGTAAAGAGTCAAAAAAGATCATGCACGCCGGCGAAATCACCGTAAACGATCAAGTAGTCAAAGATCCTGGCCTACATGTCGATGTGGTCAATGATGATGTGATGTGGGCAGGCGAGCCGTTGTCGGTCGCTGCGGGTAATCGCTATATCTTATTGTATAAGCCTGAAGGCTTCGAGTGCACGCTAAAAGTTAAAGAATATCCAATCGTCACTGAACTGATTGCTGTACCAGAATTGGGCAGCTTGCGTATCGCTGGGCGTCTCGATGTCGATACCACTGGCGCATTGCTGATGAGTGATGATGGCGGCTGGCTGCACCGTGTCACCAGTCCTAAGCACGAGCATGCAAAGGTGTACGAGCTGACTTTGGCAGATGCAATGGATAGTGATGCACAAGAAAAAGCCGTGAAGAAAGTGGCTGAAGGCATCTTGCTTGAAGGTGATTATGAGCCAACCAAGCCTGCTATTCTTGAGTTCATTGATGAAAAACATGCACGCCTAACATTAGAGCAGGGCAAATACCATCAGGTCAAACGTATGATGGGCTACTTTGGTAATCGAGTCACAGAACTGCACCGCGCCAGTATCGGTCATATCAATTTAGAAGGGCTAGAAAAAGGCGACAGTCGTTTCTTAACGCCAGAAGAAGTTGCCAAGTTTTAATCAATGAGCACTGAAATTATTAAGCTTTGGCATTAGTATTTGTCTTGAAACTATCGTTTTAAACCCATTAGCAGCCGCTACTTAGTGTGCTGCTTTTTGCGGTCTGCTATATTGTATTTATGTCTACTACCTACCTGTGTTGCCTATCTCTTAAAGCTAAGTAGCAGTTTTGCGACATTAGCCATTAAGTGCTTTGCAAAACTATCCCATATGCTACAGTCTTTTTTATCTATATTTTTATGACAGACAACCCTTAAACCAACTCTAAAAATCTGACTAATCAGAAAATGTATTGCTACCTTTCAGTTAGTTGTAGATTTGGAATTGGTCTTAATATTGAAAACTGCCATTATTAAAAACCAGATAGGAATCTCTCTGTGACATTACCTGTATTACAGTCCACTAGCCTGATCAGCGTCATACTATTAGCAACGACTGCTTGCGCTCAGCCAAGTTCAGCGGATGCTAATAGTAATAACGTAACGCAAAACACTACAAATTCGCAAGCAGCTGAAGCAGTGAGTGCGACTGTCGATAAGCGGTTGCGCCAAGTACTGACCCAAGCAGGCATCAAAACACAGATTACTTCTATTGTGCCATCCAAACTGCCCAATATGTACCAAGTGAATTTGGCCGGACAACTGCCGCTGCACATCAGCGAAGATGGTCGTTACGTCATTCAGGGTGAGCTACAGAATAATCCGAGTAAGCAAGTTATCACTAAAATGCCAGTACGTAGCACGAGTGCGCAGGTAGGCGAACCTGTCAGTGCTTCAGTCAAGTCTGACATGCTAGCAAATATGGCTGCGCTTAAGAACATGAGCGCTAAAACGCCATTCTTTTATACCGCAGTACCGGGTGTTATCTGGGGAGCAACGCTAGAAGGCGTGCCGTTTTTACTATCGGACGATGCGCAGTATATTACCGATGGTGAAATATCAGTCATCGAAAACGGTCAATTTATCGGACTCGATGAGAACTTTGACAAACGCAAAAACCAGTCTGTGTTTGCGTCATTGGACAAAAGCCAACTGATTACTTATCCAGCAACCACTACTGAGAGAGCCGTTATCTATGTGGCGGATGATGTGAACTGCCCTTACTGCCGCCGATTACATCAGCAAGTGCCATCACTCAATGCGAAAGGTGTGACAGTCAATGTCATCGGCTACCCGATATATGAGGCGTCACCGAAGCAGATGCGTGGTATCTGGTGCCAAGCGGATGCAGACAGTCGTCGTCAGGCATTTGACAGGGCAATGCTACAGGGTGAAATGACACCTGCATCAGCAAGTTGTACAGTTGACCATGTGACACCCAATCGTGAAAAAGCAGCTGGACTTGCGGTGATGGCGACGCCTGCCATCTACCGTGAAGATGGCGTACTATATCAGGCGAGTTTTGAGAGTCCAGAATTTCTAGAATTCTTGGGCGTTGAATAATCGACTGGTATGGTTAAGTGTTTCAATAATTCAAAACTTTAAGGTATTGGACTGCTAAACAACGTAAAAAAACCGCCTTATGAATCAGTTCATAAGGCGGTTTTTTATGGTTCTATTCAGACATTTTTGCATCTCAAAAGCTGTCTTAAATAATTTATGGTAAGACGATATCAACGATTTTCCAATTGATAAGCCCTTCACGCTGCATCTCGATAGTGAGAGGGTAGCCTTTTACCTGACCACTAATACTAAAGCAATTAATACCGCAGTAGCTAAGCGTTGGCTTTTCACTGTCATTGCCTTGGGCTACTTGCTGCTCAAGTTCTGCCGCTTGTTTTTTCATGACTTGCTGTATTTGGCTTTTGACCACGGCATCGACATCACCGCGCTGAATGATTAAGCTTTGAATTAGGTTTTTCAAGTCAACTTGATCGCTAGCGATGGCCCATGCTGCGGCTAGCTCTTTGGTTGCTGTATTGGCTTGACCTTGGGTATTAATCACCTTTTCGATATTCTGCGGCGTGATGGCCCCTTCAACTGCCTGCGCGATAAAACCATTCGCGGCTTCGGTCAACGGCTCACCACCCAATTCAGAAATTAATGGATACTTAGTCATTGTCGTCGCAAATTGGCTGGTTAGCTGATTTTGGACGCTTGGTCGCACTTGCTCATAATCAATAGCCGCTGCGATAGTGGCACCGTCTTTATCATCATAAGCGTTTTTGAGCTGATAAGCGCTGTAATAAGGCGAGCCTGCATACACTGCTACCGCAATGATGATTAATAGAATAACCAGCTTTTTCATAAGACTTGATACCTTGTCGCAATCGTCATCAATATGAGTATAAATGACCGTAGATGTGGCGGTAAATATTAGCACGACTGGGCACTGCTCAGGTACGAAAAGCTTTGCAGTAACCTTAATGAATCGTTTGGCTTTTGCCGCAGCGATGCCAACTGCTAATTTCGTCATTTAAGAGCTTGATAAATCAGCAGACCATCTCCATAAATAGCGCAAACTTTTTATAATTGATTTGGCTAAGCAGCCTTCACCGTATTTGTTGGTTAAGTCTAAGCATTATGGTTCTATAGCATGGTGAGTTGTTGTGTTTCATGTGAAACGTTATACATATCCATTAGCTAAGAACCACGAATAAGATTAAGACAATTATCAATTGAGCTGATGACTTGACGAGCCGGTGTGGCTGTAAAGACGATAGGAGAGAGCATGAGTAAGCGCGATTTTTATGAAATATTAGGTGTCAGCAAGACCGCTGACAGCAAAGAAATTAAGCGAGCCTACCGTAAGCTTGCCATGAAATACCATCCAGATCGCAACTCTGATGATCCTGATTCGGAAGACAAATTCAAAGAAGCTTCAATGGCTTATGAAGTATTGAGCGACGAAGAGAAACGTTCAGCCTACGACCGTATGGGCCATGCAGCCTTTGAAAACGGCATGGGTGGCGGCGGCTTCGGCGGCGCAGGTGGCGGCAACTTCCAAGATATCTTTGGCGATATCTTTGGTAACTTCGGTGATATCTTCGGTCAGCAACGTGGCGGCGGCGGTGGGCGTTCGCGTCGCGGCTCTGACTTGCGTTATGTGATTGAGCTGACATTAGAAGAAGCTGTACGTGGCTGCAAAAAAGAAATCAGTTTCACGGCTCCTGCGCCTTGTGATACCTGTGATGGTAAAGGGGCAAAAAATGCGTCTGATGTGGTTACCTGTCAGACTTGTCATGGCCAAGGTCAAGTACGTATGCAGCAAGGTTTCTTTGCGGTACAGCAAGCTTGTCCTCATTGCGGCGGTACTGGTAAACAGATCAAAAACCCTTGTTCGGACTGTCATGGCAATGGCGTAAAAGACAAATCACGCACGTTAGAAGTCTCTATCCCTGCAGGCGTCGATGATGGTGATCGCGTTCGTCTAGCAGGTGAGGGCGAAGCGGGCGGCGCTGGCGTGCAAAATGGCGATCTATATGTCGAAGTACGGGTCAAACAGCACAATGTATTCACCCGTCAAGGTGCTGACCTATATATGGATGTACCAGTAAGTATCACTGATGCAGCATTGGGTAAAGAAGTCGAAATCCCAACCTTAGATGGCAAAGTAAAAATCAAAGTGGCAGAAGGTACGCAAAGCGGTAAGTTACTGCGTGTACGCGGCAAAGGTGTGACGCCAGTCCGTACTACTATGAAAGGTGACTTGATTTGCCGTGTGGTTATCGAAACGCCAGTAAATCTGACTCGTGAGCAAAAAGACTTGCTACGCCAATTCCAAGACACGTTGGATGATGACAGCAAGCATCAACAGTCGCCACATAAGAAGTCATTCTTCAAAAAAATCGGCGATTTGTTCGATTAAGAAACAGTCTACCTAAGTAGCTAATATTAAACCAAGCCCAAAGGTTTCACATGAAACCTTTGGGCTTTTTATTGATGGTATAAAAAGCCATTCATGTGATGATATTTGCTAAACTTACGATAAATGATAGTCAAAAATAATTTCACCAAATATAAAGCATCTAAGGTAAAAGTATGAGCGAACAAGTAAATAATAAATCTATCAATATTGGGGTAATCGGTGCAGGCGGACGTATGGGTCGTATGCTTATTGAGGCAGTACAGAATAACCCGCAAACTACATTAAAAGCAGCGATTGAGCGTCAAGGCTCTAGTCTAGTCGGTGCTGATGCAGGCGAAGTTGCTGCTATCGGTCATTTGAATGTACAAATCGTTGATGACTTAGCCGCTGTGATTAATGATATCGATGTGCTGATTGATTTTAGCTTGCCTGACGCTACTGAAAAAAACATGCAAGTTTGTGCTGAGCATAACGTCGCTATGGTCATCGGGACGACAGGATTCAATGAACAGCAAGAACGAGTACTGGCAAAAGCAAGTGAGAAAATCACTATCGTATATGCGGGTAACTATTCGACAGGCGTTAATTTATCATTGAAGCTACTCGGTATGGCTGCCAAAGCGTTTGGTAATGATGCTGATGTAGAAATCATCGAAGCCCATCATAAACACAAAATTGATGCGCCTTCTGGTACGGCATATATGATGGCCGAAGCCGTCGCAGAAGCACGCGGACAAAACCTAAAAGACGTTGCTATTTATGGCCGCGAAGGACAAACGGGCGAGCGCGAATCTGGGACAATCGGTATCCACGCGGTACGCGGTGGCGAAATCGTAGGCGACCATACTGTGATGTTTATCGCAGATGGCGAAGTGGTCGAGATTACCCATCGTGCACGCGCGCGCATGACATTTGCCGCTGGTGCAGTACGTGCCGCAACGTGGGTCGTTGAGCAGGAAGTAGGTCAGTACAACATGCAAGATGTACTTGGATTAAGTGACTAATAACTACTTATGGTTGACGATCAAGTTTAGCGTTATAACTGGTGGCTCGATGACTTAATAGCAGCAAGGGAGTAGGTATGAATAGCATTAAACGTTATATTAGTCATAGACTGATTGGTGCTGTTTGTACCATCAATCTTGCAAGCCTATCAGCCTTTGCACTGAGTCTAGCGGTTCTACCAATTACCGTACAAGCCAGCACCTCTCAAACTTATGTCATCCATACTTATGGCGGGGCTAGTTTGTTACCTGCAGTAAGGCAGCTATTAAGTAGTAGCGCAGACGGTGGCACGATGACTACCTATCAAGATAAATTGGTACTGCGAACGACGGCACGCAATTATGAGGCGGTACAGCAGTTATTGTCTCAGATTGACCGTCAGCCACAGGCATTGACGGTCGCTGTACGTGTTGGCAATAGTAGTAGCGAGCAAGGTAATATTCAGCAAAGTCAGGTCATTATTACCAATCGTGGTATCCAAGGTGCAGGGGTCATTAGTCAGCGTAGCAGCCAGCAGCAGGGTAAGAATCTATATCAAGTACAAACATTGTCTGGCAGTGCGGCGAGTATCAGCACAGGTACGCTCTACTCGCTAACTCAAACCTATAATGCTAATAACCATTTAACTTATCATCGTTCAGCTAACGATAACTTCAAACCACAGATTGTGATTCAACAGCAAATACTACTGCCAACGACACAAGGGATTGCCGTCACACCAAGATTGCTGCCTAGCGGGGAGGTAGAAGTACAACTTTCCCAAGTGGAAGAAAGTTTAGTGCAGCCGAATTCACCTTATAATCAAATGAGTTCTACTGACAATTCTACTAGCAGTGCTAGTAATCCTGTTCGAGGTCAAAGATTGAACAGTACGATGATCGTGCCACGTGGACAGTGGATGACGATTGGACAGATTTCACAAAACTCAAGCAGTAGTACCAGTAACGGTAGCCGAACTATTAATAACAATAATAGCGTGCCTGTTTCTTTGCGAGTTGACTAGTTGAACAATCAAGTCGTTAAGCACAAAAAAGCGCGACACGGGTATTAACCGTGCCGCGCTTTTTTGTGGAGCAATATTAAGTACTAGTCAATATAGACCACTTCTAGCGGTGGAAAACCATTGAACTCTACCGATGAGTACGAGTTGGTATAAGCACCAGTGGTGAGCCAATAGATTTTATCACCAATCTCAAGCTCTTCTGGTAGCTGATAGCCAGCTTCTTCATACATAATATCAGTTGAATCACAAGTTGGACCTGCCAGTACTACTGTGCCTTCACTAGTAGACGTTTCCATCTTAGGCGTATAGACAGGGTACTTGATGGCTTCACCTAGCGTCTCGATTAAGCCTTGGAATAGACCAACATCGGTATATACCCAACGAGTCAAATCGGTATCAGACTTACGAGAGATCAGTACCACGTCACTGACCAACACGCCTGAACCACCAACCAACGAACGACCCGGCTCTAAAATAATCTCCGGCATTTCGTCATCATTATAGTCATCAGTCAGATAGCTAGTAATCTCTTCTGCATAGACTTTAATAGGGTTGACTTCGCTGATGTAATTGGTCGGGAAGCCGCCGCCCAAATTAATCATTTGTAGCTTGATACCTTCTTCATTCTTCATCCAGTCAAACATATATTTAACTTTGGATAATGCATCATCCCATGCAGCGACGTCTTTTTGCTGGCTACCGACGTGGAACGAGATACCATAAGGCACCAAGCCCAACTCACGTGCTTGAACCAGTAGGTCGATTGCCATATTAGGATGGCAACCAAACTTACGTGACAATGGCCATTCTGCTGTCTCTGAGCCTTGAACCAAGATACGCACAAATACTTTAGAACCTGGAGCGTGTTTGGCAATGTTTTTTAGATCTGCTTCTGAGTCAGTCGCATATAGATCGATGCCTTTCTCAAAAGCATATTTAACATGCTCAGCTTTTTTGATGGTGTTGCCATACGAGATACGAGATGGCTCAACGCCGCAACCAAGCACGCGATCAAGCTCATAAATAGAGGCACAGTCAAAGTTAGAACCAAGGTTTGCTAGTAAATCGATTACTTCCACCGCAGGGCTAGCTTTCATTGCATAATGCAGTTTTGCATTAGGAAACAGACTTACCATTTCATGGTATTTGGTTTCGATTCGACTAAGGTCAACTACCAAGAAAGGCGTCTCGCGACCTTCAGCAGCCTTGGTAAATTTCTGCCAGCTGGCAGGTTCAAAATATTGGTCAATTTTGATCATTGTCATAGTAGTAAACCTTTTGTGGAAACTGTATCGGTTAGAAAAATTATCGCCAAACGGTGAATGCTAAATATTAACACTCACTGTGACGTAACTATGTGAAGGATAAAGACGAAATAAAAAAGATAAGAATAAAGAGTAGGGCTTTAAGAATTGACGGCTTGTGTCTGTTTTTCTGCTGATTGAGCTTCTTGCTTTTCGCGTATTTTAAGAACTTTGCGAACTTTATCACGAGCACGAGTCTGTTTAAGACGAGACAAGTAGTCAACGAAGATTACGCCATTTAGGTGATCCATTTCATGCTGGATACAAACAGCAAGCAGTCCTTCGACTACTTCGTCGATGACCTCACCGTTACCGTCTAACGCTTCAATACGGACTTTATTAGGACGTTCGACTTTGTCATAGACATCAGGTACAGATAAGCAGCCTTCTTCATACGGTTGCTTTTCTTCTACCAGTGGCGTGACTTTTGGGTTGATAAAAACTCTAGGAGAGCTTTTGTCTTCAGACAAATCCATAACGATAAGCTGAATATGATGATCCACTTGACTGGCTGCAAGCCCGATGCCTTGAGCATCATACATCGTCTCGATCATGTCTGCGATTAAGGTTTTGATTTCAGCAGTCACTTCCTTGACAGGCTTGGCGATGGTACGCAAGCGAGGATCTGGGTAACTTAAGATAGGGAGTAGTGCCATAACGCTCACCTCAATGATAAGGACAAAATAGGGTTGATATTATAAGATAAATGGGGACAAAAGTAATGCTTATCAATACTTTCGCAGTCATATGATGCTATATGTATATAGAAAGACTAAATTTCGATGATAAATGGCATAAAAAAGCCCTGCTTAACGCAAGGCTTTGTTTATATAGTATTTTAATTAGCTAGTAATCATTTATGACCAATTATGCACGGCGTTTGTTTACAATCATTTCATATAGGAACAGTAGGATAATTGCACCAATCACTGAGAATATAAGACCAGTGAAACCACCATCAGCGTTAATACCGATTAAGCCAGCTAGGAAACCACCTAGCATTGCACCAACGATACCCAATACGATAGTCATAATCCAACCCATAGGGTCGTTGCCCGGCTTAATTGCACGTGCTAATAAACCTGCAACTAAACCTACAATAATCATCCAAATGAAGCTCATGTTATTCTCCTAATATTATTAATATTTATAATGTGTTACAAGTTTTGATAAATCTATTGTAAACACTCCCTGAACGCAAAAGTAAGCATAAAATGTTACTACTGTAGGGGCTATGTGAGGAAAAAGTCCGATTTGCTATTGAGTAAGGGCAATAAGTAAACGAAAGGTTACAGAGGTAGCAGTGGTGCTAACGGCGTTTGTCAATGTGGTACCTGTAGTACTGAACTCATATAGTGAAGTTATATAAATATTAGAAATAAAAAACGCAGCCATCTATTAGATGAGCTGCGTTTGTATAGAGAAAAATAAGAAAAGCTATTTCTTGATTCTAGCTAAAAGCGTTAGCCATTATGCAATGCGGTTAATAAACGCTGATGAATCCCTTCAAAACCGCCATTTGACATAACCACAATCGCATCACCTGCTTTTGCATGACCGCTGATATGCTCAATGATAGCATCAATGCTTGATAGCACTTGTTGGTTGCCGATAGAGTCGCTAGTAGACTTAGCTTGTTCGATGACCTCTTTTAAGCCCCATTCCAAACCGGTAGGCTCGTACCATAATGTGTAGTCAGCAAGTGCCGCTGATTGAGCCAAGCTGTCTTGATGAATACCCATTTTCATAGTGTTGCTACGCGGCTCAATGATAGCCCAAATGCGTCTATCAGACAGCTTCTTTTTGGCACCATCCAATGTGGTTGTAATAGCTGTTGGATGATGGGCAAAATCATCAAAGACTAAAATGTCATTGACGTCGCCAATCAGTTCCATCCGGCGCTTGATACCAGCGAAATCTGATAAAGCAGCACAAGCAGTCTCAACACTGACACCAACATCATAGGCCGCAGCTACAGCAACTAACGCGTTATTGACGTTATGGATGCCGCTCATTGACCAGTTTACGATAGCAGAGGCATCTTCATTAGCGGCAAAACTGACTTTGAACTTACTACCGTCTTCTTGAATCAGCTCAGCCTGCCAATCGCTACTATCTTTTAGAGCACGCGCATTTTCGCTGGTATCAGCTAAAGTAGAGTCGATGACAGCAGTACGCCAAATAGGTGTCCAAACCCCTTTCGCTAGCGTATCTTCTAAACTGATGGTCGCGGCTGGCATGATAATTTTGCCAGTGCTTGGAATCATACGCACCATATGGTGGAACTGAGTTTGTATCGCATTAAGATCTGCGAAGATATCTGCATGATCAAACTCAAGGTTATTCAAAATAGCAGTACGCGGACGATAGTGAACGAACTTCGAACGCTTATCAAAGAAGGCAGAATCGTACTCATCTGCTTCAATCACAAAATAACCAGATTTATCATCATCGCTTTTATCAGCACCCAAATAGCTGCTATGGGCAAACACTTGCTGTAAGTGCTCGTCAGTCGTATCAACCAATGGCACACCGCCAATCAAAAACCCTGCATCAATACCAGCATAATGTAATATCCACGCAAGCATAGTCGTGGTTGTGGTCTTACCATGCGTACCTGCAACGGCGATTACGTGGCGTGACTGCAATACTTGCTCAGATAAGAACTGCGGACCTGAGGTATAGCGCAAGCCATTATCTAGCATATACTCAATCACATCCATGCCGCGCTTCATCGCGTTCCCAACGACAACTAAGTCTGGCGTTGGTTGCAAGTGCTCTACCAGGTAGCCCTCTTCGATAGTCACGCCAGCATTTTCGAGTTGAGTGGACATAGGAGGATAGACATTGGCATCTGAACCTGTGACCGTATGCCCAAGCGCACGTGCTAGCAATGCCAGTGAGCCCATAAAAGTACCACAAATACCAAGGATATGAATATGCATAGACGTTCCGTACGCGCTTGAATGAAAAGAATAGAGAGCTGATAAAATAAAGTGTGAAGTGCCTAGCTGTCGTCAGTAAAAATAACCACTTTGATAAACAATGATCAACCTATCAGCTTGGCAAACAAGCAATCATTGTAAAGTAAACCCTGTTCGATGACCAATAAAAAACGCCTAACAAGTAGGCGTTATGTAGCTAATGTAATTTGGCTGTTTTAGTATGTAGAGATACGCCACTAACAGTCAGCATGATGACGTTTTTATTTGCGAGATAACGTATAGTCATCCTCTAAATTATCGTGCTCATCGATCCGTATCAAATGATTGTCTTGGATATGGTAGGTCTCGATATTTTTCCCTTCATAGACAATGGTGATTTTATCATTGTCTTGTCGGTAGATGCCCGATTCGAGTAGAGGTGTTTTTGGTTTTTCAGGATTATGATAATAACTTGTTTTTAGTACGGAACCATCAGCGAATAAGTTCAATGTGACATCGATACTGTCGCAATCTGTACAAGAGACCATGCCGCCATAATCGCCCATCAATGTTGCTTGCAGCATACTGCTTTTCGCTTCTGATCGCTCCATAGAGCTGTCTGCATAGGTATCTTTATTTGACTGAGCAGCAGCAATTAATGATTGCCCTTCCACCATTTCGCCTGTTTCATCATCATTCGCTAGCTCAGCATTTCTAGCATTGTCATCTTGCAATGATTGTGAAGCCTCCTGTGATTCAGAACCAGTCGACGCGAACGTCGATACCATGTCTTTATCGGTATTGGACGAGGCACTATCACAGCCTACGAGTAGCACGCATAGTGATGCTACCAGTAACGAAGGACGCCACCGTTTTACGATAGCAAGCGTAGTAGAGCGAACGGGAGCAAAATATATCATGGTCATACCAAAAACAGTTTTTAACAAGTATTTTTCAAGCTCATCTATACTATCGACAACGTAAAGCCATTGTCAAAGATAAGGATAATAAGGCATGGGCGCGTAGTAATAATATAAATTAAGAACTTGATAGCATTATCTTATATTCAAAATACAGATAGCTTATGAGTAGAAAGCGACAAATATCTAATGCTTATCCGTTTATAAGGTAAGCTGACTAAAGATATCAAAGGCTTGAAAATATCTCTGTGGGCTTTTTGTTGTTGGCCTTATATCTAAAAGGCATAAGTTGACATTAGCGATACCTGTTGGTAACGCTAATATGGGTTGTAAGGGCGGGTTAATAGTAGACAAAAAAATAGACATTGTATCGAAGATAGCAATGTCTATTTTAAAAGCGGAACTAGGAAAGAAACCTAACGTCTTATTGAGTCATAAGATACTACTTGGAAGATTTTACGATACGCATTAATATTAAGACATGTACGATCAGCAGCACACTGAATAGAATCAACGACTGCTCAGGGATACTTAATCCCATAAGCGTCCAATCAACAGAGGCGCATTCGCCAGAACCTGCAAATACTTCTTTGAGCACTTGCAACATAGGCAAGGTATCTAGCCAATAGTCCAAGCCTGGGCCGCATGACGGTACTTGATCGGCAGGTAGGTGCTGTAGCCAAACATGGCGTATAGCCACAGCAGTAGACCAGCCAATACCTGCCAAACTACCAAGCCATAATAGCAACTTCACCACTTTGGATTTTGGACTAAACAATGCTGATATCAGGGCAAAACCGCCCATGACTATTAGACCAATACGCTGAAAAATACAGAGCGGGCAAGGCGAAAGCCCTAGATGCCGCTGTAAATAAAACAGTGCAAAGCTCATGCCTATTATGGCCATCAATACTAAAAATATTTGTAAGTTACGGTAAGTGGTCAGCTGTCGCATGGTGCGTTACTCTTATGGTTTCATCTATACAGAGGTTAGGATGCAATCAGGTTTAGCGATACTGCTGTAAAAAGTCCATAAAGTCTTCTGTCTCAGACTTCTCAATCTCAGCCTGCTGCAAGATAGACTTTTCTGCCAATACTTCGTATTTCGCTTGGGTGTTTGGACTGAGAGTCTGCTGCAATAATGACTCGCGATGCTGCTGCGCTAATGTAAAACCAAGCTGCCATAGACTACCTAAGCGTTTGCTGTCGGAATTTACTTGTGCAGAGATAGTCGACTCAGAATGTCCGGCTTTGCCTTGCATCAATGCCACTGCAGCACGGTAGTCATTGCCACCATAATGAGCATCTAGCAATGCAGCAAGTGGCTGCATACGCTCCAAATGCATCAGCATCCAGCCCTCAAGCGATTGCTCTTGACCGTTATTGATGATGTGCAGACCTTCACGGCGACCTTCGTTGACCACACGCTCTAGGTTAATAGCGAGTGCTTCTTCTTCTTCAGGCAGCAAATCAGGTGAATCGCTGAATAGACAGTAGAGCGCCATCACTTCTAAAAAGCAAGCACTAGAGAGACGAATACCAACATCGCTATAAGGATCAAGATCAATCGCACGAAACTCAACGTAAGCAATACCGCGACGCTCAAGCGCTTCGGTTGGTGTCTCACCACTCATCGCAATTTGCTTAGGACGGATAGGGCTATAGTATTCATTTTCTATCTGAAGGATATGATTATTGATCTGAATTGGGTTGCCATCTTCATCTTCCAGACCAAGCTTGGCAAAGCTCTCATGCGGTGTTTGGATCGCGCGGCGTAGTCCAGCGACATACTCTGGCAAATAGTTATAACGAATATCTAGCTGCTCTTGCACGCTATTGGTGTAGCCAAGCTTACCCATACGCAGACTGGTGGCAGTCGGTTTATAGTAGGTTGAGTCGTTCAATAGCTCTAAATCGTGCTCACGCCCTGCCAAGAAACAAGGACAAACGCTTGGACTGGCACCTAGCAAATACAAAACAAGGCTGGTCAGACGTTTAAAGTTACGAATCAACCCTAGGTATTTTTCGTTTTTGAACTCTGTCAATGTTTGGCTTTGTGCGGTCGGCGTTTTGGCTTGCCATGTCTCAAACAACGTATCACCAAAAGATAAGTTGTAATGTAGACCAGCAATCGTCTGCATGCGGCGACCATAGCGGATACCAAGGCCACTACGATATAGGGTTTTTAGCTTACCCGTATTAGAGCTACCATAATCAGCTAGTGGGATATCTTCGTCTTTAGAAGACAACATGCAAGGCATCGATAATGGCCACATCAACTCACCTTCAGGTATGCCCTGATAGACCAATACGTGCAATTGGCGCAGCATATTAAGGGTTTCTTTTGGTGAGGATTTTGGTTCAGTGATGAGCTCAAGCAGGCTTTCTGAGTAATCGGTAGTAATAAAAGGATGGGTAAGTTTTGACCCAAGTTTGGCTGGATGCGGGGTCTGTGCCAAGAAACCATCAGGCTTTACTCGCAGGCCCTCTTTTTCAATACCGCGGAGCATACCCGTTAAGTGTTGGCTATCAAACCAATTAGGGATCTCGAAATTAACAAAGCTACTCGCAAAATTACTCATAATAGTCATCTATTGTTATTTATTATGGTGGATCAAAACACGATAAGCGTTTGTCCATAAAATAGGTAAATGTTAGGTCAATAATTCCGTCAGTTTAGCTCAAAGCTGTCTTGAAAACCACGGACAATTACAAATACGATAAGCTTTAGGCAAAGCGATTTGTGAGGGTTTTGACCCTGTTTTTAATACAAATTCATCTTGAATATAGCGTTATTCTGGCCAGACAGTTTGATAAAAAAAGCATCTACCTGAGAGATAGATGCTTTGTTCATTATGCCTACAAGCCATTTGACATAGTATTGGCACACTATCGCATTATCTGAATAATCATAGCGCGACCGCGTCTATTTGGCTTATATAGAGAATGACGAACCGCAGCCGCAAGTGGTCGTGGCATTTGGATTGGTCACGACAAAACGTGCCCCTTCCAGTCCTTCAGTATAATCAACGGTCGAGCCTTGCAAGTATTGATAGCTTAGCGAATCGACGACTAACGTCACATCACCATTATCAAAATTGGCATCGTCTTCGTTTAGATCGTTGGCAAAGTTAAACCCGTAAGAGAAACCAGAACAACCGCCACCTGTCACATAGACACGTAACATAAGATCGCTATCGCCTTCTTCTTCGCGTAGACGGCGTACTTTTTGCGCCGCACTATCAGTTAGGCTTAATACGGTTGGGTCTACTGGTTGGCTTGAGCTTGGACTAAATTGGTTGGCTGATTCGTTCATATCTACCTCAGTTGCTAGGATCAAATGCGGTCGTCGTCCTGTTTGGGTTTGCAATAGGGTACTTGCAAATAAAGATACGCACGGCGTTTGATTTAATTGGGTGCTGTCATTATGGCAAAGCTATTGGTGCATTATAAGCTGTTTGTGCAATTTCAAAATAGTATTTGTGCCACCACAATATTTTATTGGCTCTATTGATAGTGGGCACTTATCTTTTAGCAGTATATCATAATGGGGGTGCTGATTCGTTTGTCAAGAGTGATGCAACTATTGAATTATTACTAGGGCGTGTCCTCATTTTAAAAATGGTGATAAAAATGAGATAAATTGCCGTCAAACGAGGAAAATAGTGCAGATAATATCGAGATATTGACCAACTATTTGACGATGTTTGGCAAAATTTAGCTGTTTTTAGCCCATTTAGAGGGCACTCGTTTGAATTGAGGACACGCCCTAATAAATGACAGTGTCCCAATTTTGATATTGTGTTGTTCAAAATAACTGCGTCAATGGGCTAAACCAATAATCAGAATAAAAAAATGATAGCGTGTGACTGTATAAAACACTACTTAATAATATTAGACAGTCTTAAAGCTTATTAGTCATATTACGGTATTTTACGGTCATAACCTTTATAATAGTAACAACCATGTATGAGCTCAAGAGTCGCTTGTGCAACTTAAGGTGTTTAGCATAATAAATACTTAGTTTTGAAATAGTTATTTAATTGTTTGCCTATGGGGCAAGCGTTTGAAATAATAGCCGCCAGTTGGCATACCCTATGTGTGTTTCTTATTGCCCTATATCTATATTATTGTTGAGATGAAGAAATTATATGATCGAATTTAAAGACGTTGGTGTTCGCCGTGATGGTCGTGAATTGTTTGCAGGTGCAAGCTTTCAGCTCCATCCAGGTCACAAAGTTGGACTGACGGGCAACAACGGCACAGGCAAATCTACCTTATTTGCGCTACTACTGACGCAGATGGGTACAGGCGATACAGAGGTCACCCTTGATAAAGGTGAAGTCAGTATTCCTGATAGCTGGCATGTGGCGCACATGGCGCAGGAAGTTGGTGCTACGACGCAGTCTGCAATCGATTATGTATTGAGCGGTGATGAGCAGTGGTATGAAATTAATGCTGCGCTAAATGATTTGAGCAGTGTCAGTGATGAGCAAATTGGTGTGCTACACCAGCAGTTTGATGAAATCGACGGATATCGTACGCCGACCAAAGCGGCGCAAATTATGGCAGGTCTTGGTTTTAAGACTAGCCAGCATGAGCTGCCTGTAGAAGGGTTTTCTGGTGGTTGGCGTATGCGCTTAAACCTCGCCAAAACCTTGATGAGCCGTGCTGACTTAATGTTACTCGATGAGCCAACCAACCATTTGGACTTGGACGCTATCTTGTGGCTTGAAACATGGATCAATGCCTATATGGGTCTGGTCATTGTGATCTCGCATGACCAAGCATTTTTAGACGCGACAGTCGGTCATATCTTGCATGTAGAGCAACAAAAAATTACCCTTTATACTGGTAACTATCAGCAGTTCATTCGTACCCGTCACGAGCGTATGGCGCAGCAGCAGCAAGCGTTTGAAAAGCAAGAAGCGACCAAGGCTCACTTGGATGACTTTATTCGTCGTTTCCGTGCTAAAGCCAGTAAAGCCAAGCAAGCACAGAGTCGTATTAAGCAGTTAGAGCGCATGGCAGAGCTATCACCAATGATGGCTGATAACCCTTTCTCGTTCCAGTTCTATGAGCCTGCAAACATGAGCTCACCGCTGATTGAGCTGACCAACGCAGATATTGGCTATAGCGATACACCGCTTCTACACAATGCCAATGTACAGGTAACACCCGATACCCGTCTTGGTTTATTGGGTATGAACGGCGCTGGTAAATCAACGTTGATTAAAGCATTAGTCGGTGAACTTGGCGTACTAACAGGGAAATATCGTGTTTCGGATACCCTAAAGCTAGGCTATTTCAATCAGCATCAAATGGATATCCTAGATGCCAAAGCCACGCCTATAGAGATGCTACGTCGCCTAGCAGGTAAAACCTCTGATGCGATGCTACGTTCATTTCTGGGTAGCTTTGACTTCCGCGGTGAGCGTATTGATACACCAAGTGAGCTATTCTCAGGTGGTGAGCGTGCACGTCTAACGCTAGCATTGATCGTTTGGCAACGTCCAAACGTCCTTGTACTCGATGAGCCAACCAACCATTTAGACTTACAAATGCGTCAAGCATTGACTATCGCCTTACAAGGCTTCAAAGGCGCAGTGGTACTGGTATCGCATGATCGAGAACTAATTGCCAATGTCTGTGATGAGCTGTATCTGGTACATGATGGCATCATCGAAGAGTTCGATGGTGACATTGGTGACTATGGTAAATGGCTAGCAGAGAAGCGCAAGCAGGAGAATGCATCAGATAAAAATACTGGTAAGAAAAAAAGCAAAAAAGAGAGCAAGAAGTTTGTTTCACGTGAAACAGATAATAGCCAAGCAAGCAACAAGTCATCTGATAACTCGTCAAACAGTAAAGCTGCGACGCCTGCACTTAGTAAAGAAGAGCAGCGTAAGCTAGCCGCTGAACAACGTAAAATGACAGCACCTATCCGCCGCGAGATAGAAGAAATAGAAAAGACATTGGCTAAGATTGATAAGCAGCTTGTAACGCTTGAAGAAAAACTGGCTGATACAGCATTGTATGAAGAGAGCCGTAAGTCTGACTTACTTGTATTACTCAATGAGCAAACAGCGCTACAGCAGCAGCATAGTGATAATGAGGAGAAGTTACTACTATCAATGACCACTTTAGAAGAGATGGAAGCTAAGTTCGTATAAAGCATTCTAGATAGTTAGTGATATAAGCAGACATAAAAAAGGGATGGCATAAGCCATCCCTTTTTTATTACATTATTCCTTACGATATTTGCCATCGCCGTACGACAGTATTTCCATCGTGGTCGTACAAAGCTGACAGTTTATTTCACCAGCAGCAGCTTTTGATAAATCAAGGATACGACCTTTAATAAAAGGTCCTCTATCCGTGATTTTTACAATTACGCTCTGCTTTGTCTTTTGATTGGTTACTTGTACTTTCGTGCCGAACGGTAACGTGCGATGTGCAGCGGTTAGAGAGTTCATGTTGAAGATACTGCCACTCGCTGTGCGCTTACCATGAAACTTACTACCGTAATAACTGGTATTGGCTGCGAAAACTGTGGTGCTAAGTAGTAGCGATAAAGTGACAACCAAAGACTTGATTAAATAAGACATTTAATACCTTTAAGCAATTAATAAAATAGACAGATGCTCTTGCCTACGTTATCTATACTCCCTATGAGTATGAATAATAGGGGATTCTACAAGAGCTAGCTTGTCATATTATTACTGCCGTGTAAAAAACTCACGAGGTCAAATACCTGTTTTTTAAGGAAAAATAGCTATTTTTTAGCAAGAATAATGATGACGTAGGTACTAAAATTAGACTTATAAAGAGTGATTCTCATAAAGAAGCCGACAAAATACTGGAAAGCCAACAACGTAATATAAATAGGTAATATATAAAGACCAAATCTATCGATATAGCATAATTATCGTTATGAAACGTTATTTAGAAATAGATAATATAATGTAAAAAAACCTTGCTATATTCTTACTATTTTGTAGAATGGATAAGGTTAGACATTATTCTAGAGTATCTATCAAATATACTCATGATAAGTTTGATATTTGGTCAAATAATTTATTTTTTATCGTCTTTCGAGGAAGTTTTATGTTGAAAAAAATTGCGTTCGCTTCAGTTGTCGCGGCAATGATTCCGTTTAGTACAGCGAATGCTGATCTTGGCTCTAAATTTAAAACGGCAGAAACTGGTCGCACTATCGAGCAGATTTATAAGCAGTGTGGTATTGGTGGTGCTTTGTTTGGTAATTCTAGCCCTATCTTAGCTATTATCTCTAACGTGACTTGGGATTTAGGTACTACGGCTGCTACTTCTGACTCTATGTCTCCTGAAACTTGCCAAGGTGGTAACGTTAGAGCTGCGGTTTTGATTAAAGAAGCCTTCCCAAGTGTTGAAAAAGATCTAGCTTCAGGCCAAGGTGCTCATTTATCTGCCCTACAAAGTGTTGCTAACTGTGATTCAGCCGCTAGCGTACGCGCACAGTATGGTCAATATACTCAGACTTCTGCCTATCGTACTGCTACGCAAGATCAAAATGCTGAGACTCTATTTAGCATCGTTAAGCAAAGCTGTGCTATCTAAATATTGAAAGTGCTAGGTATTAAGTTTTTAGTTTAATACTCAAACTTTTGATGATTTAATGATAAAAACACGTAAACCTAGTGCTTACGTGTTTTTTATTGCTCATGTATTTATGGTATCTAAATAAAATGCAAAAGATGTTTTTATGGGTGGCCTGTTTGGCTGCAACGACTATTTGCAATGCGGAAGTTGATGAAACGAATGCCTATGCTTCAGATCCAGTAATAGTAGATAACGAAAATAAGTTCTCTTCTAGTAATGATTCGGCTATCGCAGCAGACATGACTTTAAGTGATCGCGAGAACTTGTCAGATATTGAGCCAAGCGTACAACGACTCACTGAATCGCAGATACAAGAGCAAAACCGGAACTCTCAAAAAGATACCGCTATTGACCCCATAAAACTAAAATCATTGGCTAAGCACTCCCAGTGGCAACATTTATTGTTTTATAAAAATGGCAAGGCTGAAGTCATCTCACCAGATTTTTATTTGAGCAATCCTAAGCCTCGTTCAAAACGCAATTTTGATCCCTATGCAGAGCTTATAGCAACGATAGACCAAATAAATAATGAGGGCGTGGTGTGTAAGTATCCAGCCAGATATTTATGGCTTAATCATCATTTACCAGAGCTGAACGTCGATCTCAAAAACTGCTCAAAATTACCCGATGCGAATCAAGAAATAAGCCTGATCCTAGTAAGCAGCTATTTAAAAAACCCAGCTTCTTCATTTGGTCATGTACTGGTCAAAACCAACACGTCTATAGATAATATAAATAATACGAACAGTGATGTTAGAGAGCTATCTAGCGAGGACTTACTTAATAATTCATACAACTTCGGCGCTCGTATTCCAGAAAATGAGAACGGTGCAATGTACGCGCTAAAAGGACTATTTGGGTTTTATGATGCTGGGTTTTCAGAGACGGAATTTTTTAAACAAGACGCGGTATATTCCAAGAACGAGCAACGTGATATGTGGGAGTACGTGCTCAATCTAGATGCTTTTGAAACACAATTATTGAACTATCATTTGTACGAAGCAAAGTCTGCTCGATTTGACTATTATTTTATCAAACAAAATTGTGGTTATCGCTCAGGAGAGATACTTGAGCTGATAAGCGACATAAAAACGACTGAGCGAGTAGGTCCTTGGTATGCGCCAGACTATGTATTCGATCAGCTATTAGAACACGACAACGGCGCTGATTCCTTAGTGTCTTCAGTACGCTATTTGCCCTCTGAACAAACGCAACTGCGCGAGAAGTTTGTACAGTTATCTAAGCCAATACAAGCCGTCATAAACTCTGTCATTCGTACAGAAAGCACTGCCCCGCTTGCTACTTTAAACGCGGACGATAAGGCAGTTGCGCTTGATTTTCTGATCTTACATCGTACTTATAAAATCACACAAGACAATACACTGAAGCAGCGAGCTCTCAAAAGCGAATTGCTCAGTCAGCGTTTTGCGCTACCAGCTAGCAATGGTTTGGCTCAGCTGACTGTATCGAAAAAACCCTCTCCAGCATTGAGTAACAAAACCACGCAGACTACCGTCGTTTTATCTGAGGAGAGGGCAGAAGTTGGTTTATCGTTATTTGTAAAAGACCCACTGAACGCTCATACAGATATTGATAAACGTTTTGAAGCCGTAAAAGCGTCACTGGGTTATAGCTTTGATATGCATCAATGGACATTGACGGATTTCGTGTTTTTAGACATGCAGCAGATTGAAGATCTTAGACAACCGTTATCGGGCGAACCTAAACTGTCTTGGCAATTGAAAACAGGCGCTCGTACAGACATGTTTACTGGCAATCGGCATAGCCCTTACGCACAAGCTGGCGTTGGCGCAGGCGCTAAGTTTGGTAAACATATACTTGGCTATGGTATGGTCAATGCGACGGTCCATGATCAAGATAGACACGCAGATATCGGTATTGAGCTTGGCTTACGTATGAAACGTAATAACCAAAGTGCTGAATTGTCTTACGTAACTTCAAAGCGAGAAGGGCGCACTGCTATTGATGTTGCCAAATTGATATTACGCCAGCAGCTATCAAAGAATAACGACGCCAGACTTATAGTGACGTATTCAGACACTGTGATGGCCGATAATAGCGTAGTGTTAGGTGATTCAAATACGATAGATGCTGCTATCGCTTGGCATCATTACTGGTAATATTTATATAACGGTGTTTGTTGTAATTATTGTTATGATGATAAGTAGGCTACAAAAAGTTGCTATAGCAAAATTTAGTAGCCATTTATACCGTATCGTTTGAAATTGGCAGACTGATACCACTAATATGTTTTTATTTTGGGGAAAATAACATGGCAGAGAAAAACTACTATGACATTTTAGGGGTCAAAAAAGACGCCTCAGACGCTGATATCAAAAAAAAATACCGTAAGCTCGTTCGTCAATACCATCCCGATGTCAGTGATCATCCAGATGCTGATAATAAGATTGCAGAAATAAACAACGCTTACGAAACGATCAGAGATAAAGAAAAGCGCGCTGAATATGACGCTATGCTCAATAATCCGTTCGCGGGTCAAAATAGATCAAGTGGGTTTGGGGGCAGTGGGCAAACCGGCGCAGGTCAAGGTGGTTTTCGCTGGGAAGATATCAAAGATCAGTTTGGTGACGGTGAGGCCTTTGGTGATGGTGGTTTTCGCTTCGATGACATTTTTTCAGCATTTGGTCGCGGCGCACGTGGGTCAACTGGTGGACAAACGGGCAGTCGCTCTCAAAGCAGCGGCTTCGATCAATTTGGTGGCGGCTTTGGGACGCAAGATAGCAAAGGTCAAGATCAGCATGCCGAGATTACCGTTGATTTATCTTCAGTCTATAGTGGCGACGACTATAGCATTAAGCTAAACGTCCCTGTTCGTCAGCCCAATGGTAATGTCGACTACGACAATAAAACCCTTAAGATAAAAATCCCTAAAGGTATTACTGACGGTAAGCAAATTCGTTTAGCAGGGCAAGGTGCTGCTGGTAGCAGTAATGGCAAAAATGGCGATTTGTTTTTGAAGGTTAAAATTCGTCATGATGCCAATATTCGTATAGAAGGCGCAGACGTTTATCAAACCGTGAATATTGCACCGTGGGAAGCGGCATTGGGTGAAAAAATCAACATCAGTACGCCAGCGGGTACGCTTGGTGTGACCATTCCTAAGAATAGCAAGTCTGGTAGCAATTTACGTCTTAAAGGCAAAGGTATCCCTGCCAAGCAAGCAGGTGACTTGTATCTAACTTTAAATATCGTCAATCCTGATGTCAGTAGTGATGCGTCGAGACAGGCTTATGAGCAGCTAAAGCAAGCCTTTGCTGATATCAATATTAGTCGTTAAACAAGATTATGAATAACTGTCATTTATTACTGAAGTAATAGACGAATAGCAGAGATGAATACGATACCGATGAAATAAAGAGAAAACGAGGATAATAGCTATGAACCACTCGACTGAATTTACAGACATCATCATGAGCTTAGATGAACTGGTCTCTGCCTGTGGCCAAGAGCGCCAATGGGTCATCGAATTAATCGAAGAAAATATCATTGAATATGATGTACCAGAGCATGAGAAGTTTACTGGTTATCAGCTGACGACAGTGCGCCGTGCATCGCGATTGAGTCGTGATTTTGAAGCCAGCGTACCTGCCATTGGATTGATACTTGAGCTGTTAGATGAGGTTGAGCAACTGCGCCAACTCAAACGTCAAATAGAGCAGCAAACACCAGTCATCGAAGTCGACATAGACAATCTAAAGTAACCAAATAATCAAAATAACACATAAAAAAAGGGCCCTTTAAAGGCCCTTTTTAATATTTATAGAAAACATTTCAGCAAAAATTAACGCGAATACGTCGGATCAGCTGCTGCTGTAAATAATACATCAGTAGAAGAGTTCAAGGCAGTCTCAGCTGAATCCTGAATCACACCGATGATAAAGCCAATCGCAACCACTTGCATCGCGATATCATTTGGAATGCTAAATAAGCTAGCAGCGAGTGGAATCAATAGTAATGAACCACCAGCAACACCAGAAGCACCGCAAGCACTAATCGTAGCAACCAGACTGAGTAGCAGCGCTGATGCAAACGTCACTTCGATACCCAACGTGTGAGCAGCAGCAAGCGTTAAGACATTAATGGTAATCGCAGCACCAGCCATATTGATAGTGGCACCTAGTGGAATGGTCACCGAATAAGTGTCTTCATGCAATCCAAGCTTACGGGCAAGGTTCATATTGACTGGAATATTGGCCGCTGAACTGCGCGTAAAGAAGGCGGTAATTCCTGATTCGCGCAGACATCTGAACACGAGTGGATAAGGATTTTTGCCCGTTTTAATAAGGACGATAAGCGGATTGGCGACCAACGCAATGAATAACATACAGCTGATTAATACCATTAAGATACGCGCGTAGCCTGCCAAAGAAGCAAAGCCTGTCTCAGCAACCGTGCTAGCGACTAGGCCTAAGATACCAAATGGGGCTAAAGCAATAATCCATTTAACCACTTGTGAGATGGCATCAGCAAAATCACCGACAACATTGCGAGCAGTATCACTGGCTTGGCGCAATGCAAAACCGATAATAATTGCCCATGCTAAGATACCAATATAGTTGGCTTCAGCGATTGCATTGATCGGATTAGCAACCAAGTTCATGAGCAAGTTCGTCAAGACTTCTTTTAGGTCGGCAGGTGGTACTTGCGCGATATCGGCGTTGATCAAGACCAGCTCAGTTGGGAACAAAAAGCTGGCACCGACTGCCGTTAGCGCTGCCAAAAAAGTGCCGAACATGTACATGATAAGCACAGGCTTTACGTAGACTTCATTGCCACTGCGATGTTGACTAATGGCTGCCATAACCAGAATAAATACTAGGATGGGAGCGACTGCTTTTAGTGCGCCGACAAATAGTGTACCGAGCAACCCTATGGCGGTGCCGATACTTGGCGCTAGCCAACCAATCAATACCCCTAACACCAAACCAATAATAATAAGCGGCACCAGCCCTATACGCTGATACATCGCAATCAATGAACGCATCTGTACACCCTCAAGTCCGTTAAAAGTAAGTGAATTGTCACAACAGAAAATTTATCGAAGAATGGTAGCATTTTTTGACATATTCGCATACCGCTCATAGCAGTAGCTGTTGCGTGCAAACAGAGGGATAGTAGAGTTATACAACTAGTATAAAAAGAATGCAGCACTTATAGGCAAGGGCTAGCTACTCAGAATACCTCATTTATAGGAGAGCAAAAGCAGCGATATAGGCAATGATATATAGGTTAGGAAGAGATTTCGCTATAAAAGGTAAGAGGAAAATAAACGGCAGAGCTACACCTTAAAGTGGGTCAGATCGTAACCTAATTGCTGGTAGGCTTTATATTTGTTGCGACCTTCTTGTGTACTTGTAGCATCAGGTCGGATCAGCTCAAGGATTCGGGAAGGTTTTGAATTATTAGTAGCAGCCATGAAATCGTTGACGGGACGTGTCGTTGTATTGAGCACGATACCATTAAAATCTGCTGGCATATGATTGCCTAGTAGTACAGGCGCTAATGATTTATGAGTAGCGATGTTGCTATCATCAGTACCTCTATCATTGGTACTTTTATTGTCATTATCAGAAAGACATTGATGCGGTATAAAACTCGTAGAATCTTGTGCCCAAAGTGCCGTATCTAGATTTGCTAGTAATGTCTCATCTTCAATTAAAATCAGCAAAGACTGAGCGCTTTTGTTAAGCGCCGTCTGAGTCAGCTGACAAATAAAGCCCAAGAAATCTTGGGCCTTACTTTCACTTAATACATAAAAACTAATTTTCATAAATGGATTAAGCCATCTCTGCGCTGTTTTTTAGATATTGCATAAACAGTGGTACAGGACGTCCAGTGGCTGCTTTGTCTTTGCCTGAGTTCCATGCAGTACCAGCGATGTCTAAATGCGCCCATGCTTGACCTTCTTCAATGAAACGCGACAAGAAGCAGGCGGCAGTTACCGCGCCAGCACCTTTACCACCGATGTTTTGCATATCAGCGATTGGTGAATCAATCTGAGCTTGATATTCATCATCCAAAGGCATATGCCAAATAAGATCGCCTGATAGGTTACTGGCATTTTCTAAATCAAACAGGACATCTTCATCATTACTAAATACTGCTGAACGCACATGACCTAGTGCAACCACACAAGCGCCAGTCAAGGTGGCAACATCGATGATGGCTTTTGGCTGATAGCGCTGCACGTAGCACAAGGTATCTGCTAGTACTAAACGACCTTCAGCATCAGTATTTAAGATTTCGACTGATTTACCATTCATCGCTTTGACGATATCGCCTGGACGTGTTGCATCACCTGATGGCATGTTTTCAGCACAGGCTAGCGCACCAACGACGTTGATTGGTAGACGAGCTTCGCACAACGCTTTGATTGTACCAAGTACTGACGCCGAACCACCCATGTCAAACTTCATCTCATCCATCGCCGCACCTGGCTTGATTGAGATACCGCCTGAATCAAAGGTTACGCCTTTACCGACTAATACGATAGGTGCGTCGTCATTGGTCGCTTGTGCATGGTCATTGCTATTTTTGCTTGCATTTTTAGCTGACTTTTTGGTTGGTAGTTTATCGGCCAATGCCTTTAGACCACTCACTTTTGCGTTGCTAGTGGTGTGCTCGGTAGTGCCTGCATTTGAACTAAATTCTGATTTACCACGGTACTCCATGAGTACCAGTTTACCTTCTTTGGTAGAGCCTTGTGCAACGGCCAAGAAGCAATGCATACCTAGCGCTGACATCTCGTCCTCACCTAGTACCTTCACGGTTAATAGGTCAGGGTAAGTTTTTGCAAGTTCTTGAGCTTGTTCAGCCATGTAAGCTGGGAAGCATATATTGCCAGGTTCATTGGCCACATCACGAGTGAGGCTCTGACCAGCAAATACTGACTGAGCAAAGGCAAGTGCAGGCTGTAGTGACTCATCAGCTAACAGATAAACATCAGTCAATACAGGAATCGCTTGCTCAGACTTATACTTGTCAAAGCGGTAGCTTGCTGCTAGTAGATTAAGGGCAAATTGACCAAAGTGATTTTCTTCCAGTGCATCACCCAATGCGACAGTGATAGAAGACACACGCTTTTGTGTGCTGCTATAGATAGTGTTGGCGATTTTTTGCAGTACGGTGTTGTTGAACTTATCAGTGTTACCTACACCGACCAACAGCAGTTGTACAGGGTTTTGCTTAGTGGTTTTTTTATCACCTGCTAATGCGTAGTCAGCAACAGTCTCACAGGTAGTGCCCTTGAAGTGAGATACTTCAATCAGCTGCTCAATACGAGTGGTATATTCGGTCAGCACAGATTCAGCAAGAATGTTTTTCTTGTCATCGACCAATACAACCAGACAAGCATCGTCTTTACTTTTGGCTTCTTTTTTCAGGATTTTTTGCGTATGGGTCTTTGGTAAATGCTGAGATAATTTGATATTCATATAGTTATCCTTATTAGAGTTATGAAAATTGCAGGATTTAAATGACTGCTTATACCTGTCAGATTATTAAATTATTTGGTCTGTTGAGCAATCACAGTAGTGTAGCATATTGCGATAATCGTGCGCAGTTAGCAAGTCTTGGGTAATACGTTTGAATTATTATGCTGTACTAACTTACGCTATGGTTTAACGGTTACATTATCATTCTCCGATGATGCCAACATACTAGCCATTGACCAATTCATCGGTCGTTACCATCGCGGCAAATCTGTCTTGTAGTGCGGCCATGGCAGTATCATGCATGATTTCAGCGCTTATCGGCTCTCTTGTAGCGCTAGGTAAGTCGCGAGTGGCACAGGCATCGTGACAGACGAAACTATCGAAACCTAAATCAAATGCGGCGCGGACGCTTGAGCTGACGCACATATGGCTCATAAAACCTGCAAAAATAATCTGCTTTTTTTCTGCTGCTGAAATCAGTGATTGTAATTGCGTATCATAAAAGGCATTCGGATGCTTTTTGGCAATTACTGTTTCGCCATCTTGAGGCTGCAATTGTTCGACGATCTCAACGTTAGCTGATAGAGGATCAAAGACATTGCCATTCTCGGCACCATGATGGGTAATGTGGAAGATAGGTAAGTCTTGCTGACGCGCTCTATCGAGTAGTAGGCGCGCATTGGCGATTGCTTTTGCCCCAGCGTCCCCTAATGGCATAGCTCCATCGACGTATTCGTTTTGATAGTCGATAAGAACGAGCGCGCAATTTGACCAGTCAAGCGCATCGAATGTGCCGCCAGCGAGCTCAAGTAGGGTAGAAGGTGTAGAGGTCGTTTTATTCATTAGTATTATTCTCCGTTTGACAATATAAGTATATTTTTCTATCAGTCAGTCTAGCAATTAATAACAGAGATAAATGTTCGATGATACGAATGACAAACAAACCTTTCTAAAATAAATAAAGCAAAAACTTAACGCCATAAATACTATTAATGTAATGTAATTTGAGGTTTTATCAATTATTTATCCAATATTTGCTATATTTGTTACTTACTGTCAATAATCCGCTCTCAGCAAGGTGTAGGTAATGTTTTCAAACACATTTCACAGCCATTTTTAGGCAAAACATGCTAGCATTAGCGGTTATATTTGTCGCTTGTGTTTATTGAGTATGACTAACCAGTCGCTTAGTGAAGTTTATCGTTATTTGATTATCTAAATGACTCATATCATGCTGGTGATGTGTCGTTGTACGACCTAAATAGTCAATAAGCTCATCATCAATTGCGCACATACCAACCGTTTAAGAGTACCCATTGTGATATTACGCCGCTACATGACACAACAAGTTGCCTCGACCACTGCCTTAGTGTTGGGGTTTTTGGTAGTGATGATGCTCGGCGGTCGTTTGATACGCTATTTTGGCATCGCTGCTGAAGGTCGTTTGGACGTCAGCCTACTGTTTACGATCATTGGGTATAACCTACCGTACTTTTTAGAGCTGATATTACCGTTAGCATTCTTTATCGCTTTGATGCTGGTATTTGGCCGCTTATATGTTGATCAAGAAATGGCAGTGATCAATGCTAGTGGCGTGTCTCGAGGTAAGCTTGCTCGGTTAATGACACCATTAATATTGGCATTGTTCGTCGGCGAGGCGGCGCTATCTGTCGTTGGCAAGCCTTGGGGCGTACGCTCGTCTGAGGCTGTGTGGCAGCAGCAAGCATTGACCAGTGCGTTCGACTTGATTCGTCCGAACGAGTTTATCAGTAGCAGTAATTATCATTTATATGTGGGTAGTCTCAGCGATGATAAGAAAAAGTTGCAAGATGTGATATTGATACAATCAGAACCTGCTAAAAAAGGTGGTGCTGCTGAAGATGTCGATGCTAATGTCAATGCTACTAATATGAATAACACGATTGACAGCGAAACAGCTGAACAAATTGGCATCTCTGATATTCCAAAAGATATTATAAGTAGTGGTGCAAAGGACATCAGCAAAGACACGATCACGTTGGCTAAGCGTGCTGAGCAAGTAGATACTGGCAATAGCGGCGTGACTCAGTTGGATCTGTTTCAAGGACGTCGTTACGAAGTTGGCGCAGGCAGTCTCAAATATAATCAAGTCGCTTTTGATCGTTATCGCATTACCTTGACTGAGTCTTCACAGGAAGTTATCACCGAAGACAATATTGAAACGCAACAAATAGGACCATTGTGGCAGGCCGCTACGAGTAGCTCACCATCAGGTACGAATAGTGCAATGCGTGCTGCACAAGGTGAGCTTGGCTATCGTTTGGCGCTACCATGGCTGATGATTATCGCGCCTATGTTGGCCGTGCCACTGGCGCAAGTCCGTCCGCGTCAAGGACGTTGGCTGCGCTTGTTCCCTTCTATCTTATTATTTGTCAGTTGTGCATTAGGTATCATTTCGCTAAAAAACGCAGTGAGCAAAGATAGCATCAGCGTATGGGCATATGCATGGCTTATTTTAGGATTTATGGCATTGGCGCTTTATATGAATTGGGGTAGCCGTGTGCAACATCGATTGCGCTTTCGCAAACAAGAAAATAGGCTAGCCGCTGCCACAACTAGTTCAGTTAGCGACATAGATAATCAGAACAACAGCTCACAAGGAGGGCAGTCTTAATGCGCTCTTTATTTGCTAAATCAGCTGAGTCTGATCAATTGGCTAAAAAACCTGCCAATCTAAAAGTCCTCAGTCGCTATGTCAAACTCAACGCTCTATTGGCTATTATTGCTGCCGTCATTGGTTTATGGGCGTTGCAGCTGATTTTTTCTTACTTATCAGAGCTTGATTCGTTAGATGATAACTACACCATGGGCGAGGCGCTCAAATATATCTTTTATCGTTCGCCTTACTTTTTAGAGCAATTTATTCCAACGGGTGCGTTACTTGGTGCCGTCATAGGATTGGGCTTGCTGGCCAATAAAAGCGAGCTGGTCGTCATGCGCGCGGCTGGGGTCAGTATTTATCGTATCGTCGGCTGGGTATTACAGCCCGCTTTGATATTTGTACTGTTGGCATTAGCTATCAACCAGTTCGTTTTACCGTCTTCTAATCAGTTGGCAAAACAGATTAATGATGAGGATAGCACCTCACTGGTCACATCAGTGCGCGGCTACTGGACGATACAGCCACGTTTCGAAACCGCAGAAGATGGCAGTGCTACACCTGATGGTAGCGACGTTTTATATATCGATTATGCTGATGTCGCGGGTAATATTGGTGAGGTGAAACGCTGGCATTTGGATAACAACGGTAATTTGCAAACTGCTGTCCATGCGGAAGGTGGAAAGTATACTGGCCGTGAACCAATTGATGTGAATAGTGAAAAGCCAAGCGAGCAGTATCGTTACGAGTGGCAGCTAAATGATATGGTTGAGCTCTCTATCAATCAGGGCTTTGAGAGTAGCCAAGCCAGTTCACCATCAGACACGCTAAGCTTACCATTTGCTCCAGAGTCTGTGTATCTGCTAACGCGTAAGGCAGAGGATTTGTCATTGACGCAGCTGTATGAGCATCGCACGTTTATGCATCAGCAGGGCAATCGTTCTTTAGATCATGAAGTCGCATTTTGGCAAAAGCTACTATCGCCATTGTCGATATTGTCGCTAGTGATTGTCGCCTGCTCATTTGTCTTTGGCTCGCTACGGACGCACAGCTTAGGCTTGCGTATCGTCGTGGCATTGTTGTTTGGTTTGCTATTTAGCTATATTCAGGACTTAGTCGGTTTTGTATCGCTAGCCACAGGCTTTTCACCAATGCTCATGGTGCTATTGCCGATTATCGGCAGCGCGCTATTAGGCGGATATTTGATAAAACGCCAGATGTAGAAGGATAGTTGGTCATACAAAATAAAAAGCACGCTAAATCTAATTTAGCGTGCTTTTTTGTGTCGATTTCAATCTTAATTTGAATAACTGAAACTCAATCAGGTAGAGCTAAAACTAGTCTTTGGTCGCCATCGTAATCGTATAGGTTTTACCTTGTTTGATTTTGTCGCTATTGCCAAACACTTCGGTAAACGAGCGTTTCACAAATTGGCGCAGACCATTGATGGTCACGACATAAAAACGGCCACCTTTACGCATGCGTGCATAGGCATCGAGGAAGTATAAATAATGCTGCTCCTTACCGACTTTGGCTGGCAAGTTGGACATCACAAGGCTAAAGTCTTTATCTTTTGCCACATGATTAAAGCCATTTGATAAATGTACATCGACATTGTTTAGACCATTTTTCTCACAGTTACGACGTGCGTATTCTACCGCCATAAAGTCTTTATCAATCAGCGTATGCTGACCATTCGGACATTCACGTGCTGCCGTCATACCCAGTACGCCATAACCACAGCCCAAGTCGATCGAATCATCATCTTGCTCAAAATCCACATAATCAAGCAGCATCAAGCTACCGTCATCGAGTTTTTGCGGTGAAAAAATGCCCCACGTGGTCGCAAAATCAAACGGCTTACCCAGTACTTCTTGGCGAAAATTGATATCTTCGCGCCAGTGTTCGGCGTTTTTTAATAGGTCAGCAGGTGGTCTATGGCTCATGGGATTCTCAGATAATAGATAGGTAAAAGGTAGTGCGCAGCCTAGTTAGGCAGCATGTATATCATGACGCACTTTAATAAGGGTATTGTAACTAGAAAAGGATGGGTTTGCAGCTATCTATTTCTAGAACTGCATTTTGCTATATCGCAAAAACTTTTAAGAAAAAATGTTAGAGACATTAGATAAGAGGTATCGCTTAATATAGAATCGAATTTAACCTGATAGTCGCTAAGTATTATTTATGCCAGACATTATATTCGTATCCAAAGTAGACTTTTGGCTCGCAATGCTACTCTGGGGTTTGAGTTTATTTACTGTGTCTGTTCCATTATGGCAGTGGAAGCGAGGTGCTCACAAATCCCTCGTACAAACTATATTAACGACGGTTATTCTCATACCTTTTGCAGCACTAATGCTCATCCCTTTTTTCGGTACTGAGTACATATTAACGAATGACCAACTACAAGTAGATAGTGGGTTCTCTGTTCAAAAAATTGAGATTACAGATATCACCTATATGACGCCGACTCGAAGTATGAGTTCTGCGCCAGCTCTATCATTAGATAGGATTAAAATATCATATCAAGATGAAGAAATACTAATCTCACCAAAAGACAAATCACGTTTTTATCGCGAGATACGGGCACGTAATCCTAAAATAGTGATAGATACAGCAAACGAATAGAGTGTCATTATAGTTAGCCGCATTCAGCTATACATCGTTCCTGATATGGAATTTTTCTTGAAATTACTTCCTCAAATTCTTCTTTAATAAATGATCAAATATAAACGGCCCAAATGGCAAGAATGAGCCGAGCACACCTGCAGGTAGCGCCCACAGCGGCATTTTTATTCTGCTCGCCGTAATGACCAGCACCACGATATAAGCAACGAATAATACCCCATGCACTGGATCGACATAGCTCACCGCTTCTGGAGTATCGAACATATATTTGAGTGGCATCGCGATACCAAGTAACAATAGAAAAGACGTACCTTCTAAATAACCCATGATAGTAAGATTTCTAAGTGCAGAGTTTTGACTCTTTGTTAAGGCAGACGGTTGAGCTTGCGACACAATATATTCCTTTTACAATCATCAATAAATATTAGATTTCAATGCTGCCCATATGACAATATGGCAAGGCTACCCACGTGGATGATGCTCCGCATGCAATTTCTGCAATCTCGCTGTTGCAACATGAGTATAGATTTGCGTGGTGGATAAATCGCTATGTCCTAGCAATAATTGCACACTTCTTAAATCTGCACCATGATTGAGCAAATGTGTGGCAAAGGCGTGACGTAGCGTATGCGGGGATAACTCTTTATCGATACTGGCAACTTTGGCATATTTCTTAAGTAGATACCAAAAGTTCTGCCGAGTCATATAGCCGCCTTGCGCCGTCAAAAATACCGCTTGGCAATTGCCTGATTTTAAATGAGCAATCAAGTCGCCACGCCCGTGAGACAGATAATCTTCCAATGCATCCGCTGCATATTCGCCGAGGGGCACCAGTCGCGTTTTGTTGCCTTTACCCGTGATTTGTAGCCAACCAGAGTTTAGATTCACTTGCTCTAATGAGAGGTTAATCAACTCACTCACCCGCAGACCGCAGGCGTATAAAACTTCTAGCATGGCTTTATCACGGAGACCGAGCGCGGTACCGGTATCAGGTGCAGCAAGTAGATTATCAACATCCGCTTCAGCTAAGTCCTTTGGCAGGGGACGTCCAAGCTTTGGACTTTTAATACGCTCACAAGGATTGTCTTCGCGTAGATTGCTGGCAATCATCCATAGATAGAACTGACGCAAGCTTGAGAGCATACGCGCTTGTGTACGTGGAGTTTTGCCATCTTTAGCAAGGAGCGACAGACAGTGCAGCACATCATCAGGCTGCCAGCGCGTCAGGGCGATAGAATTGGTCAGCTCGCAGGAGCGCAGGTCGCGCACATACGCGTTACGAGTACGCGTCGCTAGACCACGTGCCAGCATGGCTTGACGGAACTCAGTCATATAAGCTGGCTCATCATCGACCGCCAATGCTTTAGGTTGGCGCTGTTGCACGGCACGATCACGACTCATAGGATAATACTCAGGTAGGGGTTAAGTGAGCGACAACAGGCAGTTATTAATATAACGTCAAATTTATCATGCCATTTTTTTCTTAACCAGATAGCGATATAGCGTCGCGCTTGCAGGCGTATCATCATCGCTATCGATGGTGATTTCATCAGGATCAGCGTCTAAGCTCACGTTCTCAGCCAGTGTTTCTTGGCCTACTAGTTCATGACCTAAATGACGACAGAAATTCGGAATGTCGCGCGTGGTAGCAGGATCTGTCGCCAATATTTCAATCACTTCACCGCCATCTGCTTTGCGAATGACGCGGTGTAGCATCATGACGGGCTCAGGACAGATCAGCCCTTGAGTATCTAAGTGATGGTGGATAGGCGTGTCTGGTATCGAAGTGGTCATAGTCATTATCGTAAAGCTAAATAAGTGGGTTGGAGGACGAGTAGGGTAAGTAGTTTGCTTAAGTGCTTATCATGGCGTACTTTGTAGGTCTTCTATGCTTCAGTACTTTCAGCCTCTTCGTCGACTTCAGGTACATCAGCTACTTCTAAAAAGTTAAAAAATCGCTTAAAACTTACTTTAAATAAAAATGCCACGCCTAGCCAACAAGATAGCCCTAACCATGCAGTATCGGCAAAAATTAATCCGCCAACCAATATAATGGTTGATACGCCAATACTCATGGCAATCATCGACGGTTGATTCAAGCGATAACGATAAACGACTAACGCATCATAAATAGTAATGGGTATCGTGAGGGCTACTAGGGCATATGGCAAATTATAAAATAATTGATAAAGCAGTTGGTTATCATGGAAGGCTTTGATACTAGCAATCGTGCCAAAGACCACAAATGCGAAAATAGCCGCGTAAATGAGATAAATCGCTATTTGGTTGGCACGCTGTGCGCCTTTAATACGGGCAATAGCAAGAGGAGCAAAACCATGTTGCGACTTATGTTGCGAAGGTTGGTCTGAGACAGTGGTCATATTAATCAGTCATTTATCCGTTGAGAGGTATGATGTATCGAAGTGACATTATAGCCGCACACGTGTCTTTTACCTATTTGGCTGCTTTATTCTGCTTTGATTGCATCGATAGCGATACTGCTATTAGGATCAGCAAAATAGGTCGACATCAAGATACAAGCGGAGATATCATCGATTGGGTCGCGTTCGTTTTTTATCCAACCATTGTCCCATGCGATTTCTCTTGCTTCGATTGAAGTCAGCCGCTCATCACACAGTGATACGGTCACTGGCAAATGTTGCTCCATCACTCTATGGGCCAGACGACGAGCGAATTTGTGTGCTCGTTTTGAAAGCATGGAGCTAGTGCCATCCATATTAAGCGGTAGACCGACCACGACTTGCGCCACGCCCCAAACTTTAATGATACCAATTAAGTTGTCCCAATCTGGCTGACCGTTATTCATTGCCAAAATGTCAAAGGCACGTGCCGTCTGCGTAATGGTATTACCGAGCGCCATACCCATCTTTTTGACGCCGTAGTCTAGCGCCAAGATAAGATGTGGCTTTACTTCTGGCTCAATAGTTTCAGCAGTGATATTGCTATCGTTATCAAGAGTATCAATATCAATGTCATTATCTATAGCGTCTGTGCTACTGGCTGTAAAAGTGCTATCTACCATAGTAATGGGTGTCCTTTATGTCTTTATCTAAATTCGCAGAGCGTATGATATTACGCATGACCTATGTCACTACTAAGATAGTCGAAATTGACTCCGATTTTGTCGGCTGCGATTTGCCAGCGTTCTTCAAACGGTGTATCAAATAATAAATTTAGATCGGCAGGGCAGACTAACCAATCACCATTACTGAGCTCTTGGTCTAGCTGTTTTTTGCCCCAACTGGCATGACCTAGGCACAGCTGATAGTGACCGACGCCTTGGCCTGCGGCAATACGCTTTAGAATATCTTGGCTAGTCGTGATGCAAACGTTCTCTGAAATAGCGAAAGAAGACGCCCATTCTGGCTGACCCGTATGCAGCACAAAGCCGACCTCCGGATACATAGGGCCACCCTCTAATGCCACATCTTCCATCACCTGCGGATTGGTCACTTCAATATCTAAATCTTCTAGTAGCTTACCTACGCGAGATTGCTCAAGCGGACGATTGACCATCAGACCTAGCGCACCGTGCTTGTCATGACGGCAAATATATATAAGTGCCTGCTCAAACCTTGGGTCTGACAGCTCTGGTGCTGCAATCAAAAAATGATGGGTCAAATTGGTTTTAGACATAGAAACAAACGCAACCTAATAACAAGGGTGAAAGACCACTATATGGTGATAATCAATAGAAAAGCAAGATTCGCACTAATTGCTACTGACCATCATATAGACTCAGATAACCATCCGTTTTAATGAAAACGAACGGTTATTTAACGTTAGATAGGTCAGGTAGAGCGTTATTTAACATCGGATAATAAGCTGCGGGCATGATCGCGCGTGACATCAGTAATAATGACACCACCAGACATACGCGCCAACTCGTCTACTTGCGCACTGTTGGTCAGTATGAGTAGCTCGCTTTCGGTCTGTTCTTGATGGTGCTTTTGTACCAAGATATGTTGATGCGCTTGTGCTGCGACTTGTGCTTGGTGTGTGATGGCCAGTAATTGCTGTGTTTGCCCAAGCGAGCGTAGCAGTTCGCCAACCACTTGCGCAGTACCGCCACTGATACCGACATCAACCTCATCAAATACCAACATAGGCTTGGCGGCATTGTTATCAGCATTGGTCGCTTGTAGTACTTGCATCACGAGTGCCATACGTGACAGTTCACCACCTGAAGCAATTTTATGTAGGGGCTGCATTGGCATACCGACATTGGCGCTGAATAATAAATCAATATCGTAGCAACCTTGTGCATTGTAATGACTAGGTTCAGATTTTTTGGTAAAGACAAATTCACAGCGAGCATTGGGTAGCGCAAGCGGTTGTAGTTGTTTGATGAGTTGCTTACTAATTACCGGGGCAGCTTTTGTGCGCTCTTTATTTAACTGTGTGGCCAGAGCGAGATAGTCTTGCCAAGCCTGATCAATTTGCGCTGCCATTGCATCACTACTTGGCTCGTTCTCTAGCTGCTCTAATTGCGCCTCCCAGCCTTTTGCTTCATCAATTAAATCACTGGCGGGCAAGCTATGCTTACGTGACAAACGATGTCCTAAGCTGATTAGGTTGTCTAATGTTTGCAAGCGTTCAGGATCAGGGAGCTGCTGTTCGGCATAATCTGATAGCAGGGCAGTTACCTCAGTGATTTGCTGCTGTGCTAGATGTAGCTGTTCAGAAGCTTGTTCAAACGTTTGGCTAACGCCTACTTGGTTGTCACAGAGTTTAATTGCTTGTCCGAGCAAGGTCATGACGTCTGGTTCATCAGTATCATTGTCGAGCAAATGCAGACCATGACTGGCCTCTTGCATTAAGGCTTCAATATTGGAGAGCTCTTCGTGTTCAGATTCAACTTCCGCGTAGTCCACAGCCAATAACGGCGCAATATCTGCTAATTGGCTCTGCAACAACTGAATACGATCTTGACGCTGGGCTTCGCGGCTCGCGATGTCATCCGCGCGACGTTTTAGCTGCTGATAGGCTTGATAGCTACTGGCAGTTTGGATGGCGAGCGGTGTTATCTGGGCCATCTCATCAAGCCATTGCACCACAAATTGCGGCTTGAGCAATGCTTGCTGAGCATGTTGGCTATGTATATTGACCAATAAAGTGCCTAAACTCTTTAGCTCCGCTAAGCTAACCGGTGAACCATTTAGCCATGCTTTCGAGCGGCCAGTATTGCTTAATTGTCGACGAATAAGTACTTCAGGCTCTTCTAGCGGTCGCTCATTTTTGGTAAACCACTCAGCGACGATACTGTTATTTTCTACATCGAATTGAGCGTAGATATCCGCATGCGCAGCGCCATGCCTGACCATCGCACTGTCTGCTCGCTCACCGACACATAGTGATAGTGCATCTAGCAATAACGACTTGCCAGCACCTGTTTCACCAGTGATGACATTAAAACCTTCAGCCACGCTCAGCTCATGCTGAGCAATCAACGCAAACTGATGTAAAGTTAACGATACTAGCATCAACGCCTCTCAGGACAGACAATGGACATCATATAAATCTTAGGAAGCCATCTATAAATAGGGTAAATAAGGAAGTGAAAATATCTATTTAAACTTGCTAATTAGATAAATATTGTAGGCAAATAGTATGGTGTTAAATGTGCGTAAATACAAACTTTAAGACGAGGTATAACAGAATTTATTATTGGGAGATTACCATAAAACTATTAAAAACTGACAATAAATCATCGACATAATACCTATGATATTAATCATTAGGGTCATTGGATATCCAAAGATAAGCATAGTATGAGAAGAAGTATTTTGACTGATAATGATAAAAAGATACCTAAAATGATGGTCTAGCATCCGCCTAGAAAAATACCAAATGAATATTAAACGAACGGGTAGATACTTGTCATCGAATAGAATTTTCCTCGTCGCTTTAACAAACTTTATAGATATAATGTGGTAGCATAATCTCACATAATGATAAACTCTTCTTATGAGTTTGATGCGCTATGCAACCTAATAACGAGTCATAATTTTGTAAAATTGTAGGCGTATAGTGGTAAAAGATATGCCACTTAATCATTATTCAAAAGCGTTTTCATAGAACCTGTGGCTACCTTTAGCGCGCAGATATCTACTATAGAGGGATAAAGTATCTAAAGCAGGCGTGTTTGCTTACTGGTCGCGTATTTGAAGCCCAGTGCAACTCTGTCAGTACTTTAACCCGTTACTTATTTTTTAGTTTTGCCATAATTATTTGATAAGGAAGCCACTATGACAGCGGCGCAATTTACTAACGTAACAGTTAATGCCCAAGCGACAGTATCTTATGATGGTCGCTGCTCAAGCCATACCATTATGTTTGAGGATGGTCGTCATAAAACGCTAGGCGTTATCTTACCTTGTGACAACTTGGTTGAGCATTATCACTTTAGCACCAATACCTCTGAGCGTATCGAAATCACCAGTGGTGAGTGTGAAGTGAAAATTAATGGTGACGATGAATTCAGCTACTACCGTGCCGGTCAATCATTTGTCGTTGAAGGCAATAGCGGTTTTAACCTACGTACTGAAGAGATTGTTCAATATGTCTGTCATCTAGAAGGCTGATATTATTAATAGGGCGCTCGAGCTTTCATTCTAGCGCCTGTTCTATCACACATTAGTGTTTCGAGAAAATAAACAATATCGGATTGGTATTGTTTATTTCTTTTTTGACGTTTGGTTTACTGTTCTCTCATCATCAATGAGCTATGACATTTAAAGCCGACGTTACCCTCTTTTATTCCGTCGCCTAGTGCGATATCCACTTTATATTTAGTAGGCCTATTATGGCAAAACCCATTTATTTTTACGGCATTCATGCCATTGATGCGTTACTTGAACATCGTCCTCTTGATGGCCTTAGCTTGTTTGTGCAGCAAGGGCGTGAGAGTGACAGTCATGTACAAGCTATCATGGCCGAAGCGGAAGCAAACGGCATTAGTATTCAACCAACCCAAAAAGACAAGCTAACGCAATTATGTGGCAGTCCGCAGCATCAAGGCGTGGTGCTCAATGCTCGTCCGTTAGGTTTCGCTGATGAAGGTTTGCTTGATACTATTATTGGCCGTGAACAATGCTTATTGTTGGTACTAGATCAAATTACTGATGCACATAACTTTGGCGCCTGCCTACGTACCGCAGTGGCTATGGGTGTGGATGCAGTGGTTTGTCCAAAACACCATGCAGCGAGCCTAACGCCAACAGTCGCTAAAGTATCAGTTGGCGCAGCAGAGATGATGCCGATTGTCAGCGTTACGAACTTGGCACGCACGTTGTCGCAAATCAAAAATGCAGGCGTTTTTGTATTTGGTACGGCACTTAGTGAAGAGGCTAAGCCAATACATGCCGCTGACCTAACTGGCAAGACCGCTATCATTATGGGTTCAGAAGGAGAGGGTATGCGTCGCCTGACAATGGAGAGCTGTGATGAGTTGGTTTATATTCCAATGTCAGGAAACGAGCATGGTAATCTACAGAGCCTAAACGTGAGTGTTGCTACTGGGATGGCACTGTATGAGGTCAATCGCCAGCGAACTTTAGCTGCTGGGCAAGCGTAAGGTACTCTTGGTGCAAGGGTTCTAGTTGTAGATATAGAGAGGCAAGGTCGCTCTCATTGAGTATGACATTGTCTGCATGACGATTACGCTCTTCACGACTCAGCTGATTGGTCATAATGGCCTTAATTTTTTGTATGCTTTGATCATCACGCTGACTGGCACGCGCAAGCTGCGTGTCTTCGGTGGCATCCATGACTAAAATACGTTGACATAAATTAGCCAGTCCTGCTTCTGCCGCCTCTATAAGTAGGGGCGCAGACAAGACTATATACGGTGAAGTACTAGCATCTAGCTGTGCCTTTGCTGTCTCACGTATCGCTGGGTGAGTGATAGCCTCAAGCTCAATCAGCGCTTCAGGATTTGCAAATACGTGTGTACGTACAGCAGCCCTATCCATGACACCCTCATCCGTCAGTATCCAATCACCAAACTTTTTCTGGATTTTCTGCAGAGTGGTGCTACCTTTAGCGACAGTCTCATGGGCGATCACGTCTGCATCAATAATATCGATGCCTTGCTCAGCAAACCAAGCACTAGCGGCAGATTTGCCACTACCGATACCACCCGTCAAACCAACCACGAGCTTCTTATTTTTTGGTTGCGTGGTTTGTGGTTGGTGTGAATAAGAGTGCGATATATTTTTTGACATAATAGTGGCTTATCTGATAGATAGAACAATGAATGCAGCTTTGAACTCACAATCGGCCTTGTAAAGCTTTACTTATGAGTCGCTGCCGAAAATTTCCTACAATGATATTTACTACAATAATCTAATGTGCGCTGTCAGTTATTAGACATACATACCGAGATACCAGCTGACGATATCTGAGCCGTATAATAAGGCAGCAATACCTGCAATAGCGATATAAGGCCCAAAAGCAAAAGGTCGGCTTTCACCCTGTTTTTTCATCAAGATCAGCCCAACGATAGAGCCGAGTAAAGATGATAGTAGAATAATCAAAGGTAACATCATAGGTCCGAGCCAAGCACCTAATACTGCTAGTAATTTAAAATCCCCTTGACCCATTCCATGTTTTTTAGTTATTAAGTAAAACACCTTGACTACTATCCATAGCGATAAAAACCCAAGTAGTAATCCCCATATCGACTGTGTTGGTGTGACAAACCAACTTTGTGAATTCACCGCTAATCCTAAGCCTGCCAAAGGAAAGGTAAGGCGATCGGGTAGTAACTGTGTGTCAAAGTCGATACCTGTTAGAGCTACCAGTGTCCATACTAAAACCAATGCGGACAAGCCTGTAGTATTTACCCCAAACTTATATATTACTAATACAGATAAGAGGGCAGTTACTAGCTCAACGAGAGGATAACGCAGACCAATAGATGCTTTGCAACTTGAACAGCGTCCGCGTAGTAACAGCCAACTTATTAAAGGGATGTTTTCATACCACTTAATTTTATGTGCGCAATGAGGGCAGCGAGAGGCAGGTCGACTTAAAGTAATCGGTTGGTCAGTAGCGACAATATCTGCTATGGGCAGCGTATGCTCGCGTGGCATATCTGCCTGTTCAGACATAAACTGGCTACACTCTTGTCTCCAACCATGCAACATCATCAGCGGTATGCGATGAATCACAACATTTAAAAAACTGCCAACACAAAGACCTAATAGGCCAAATAAGAATAAAGCTAGGGTACTGTTCTCTTGTAGTAACTGTATAAATTGCATCAAATCATTATCCTACTACTGAGCCCATCTGGAAGATTGGTAAGTACATTGCGATGACTAGACCACCAACTAATACACCTAATACTGCCATAATTAACGGTTCCATTAAGCTCGTCAAACCATCAACCGCATTATCAACTTCGTTTTCGTAGTAGACAGCAACTTTATCTAGCATTTCTTCTAAACTACCAGACTCTTCACCAATGCCAACCATCTGAATGACTAGACTGGGGAATAAGTTGGTCGAGCGTATGGAAAACTGTAATTGCTGACCAGTGGATACATCACTCTTAATTTGCTGAGTGGCATTATAAAATACAACATTATTAGTCGCACCGGCAGTAGAATCTAGGGCATCAATAAGTGGAACACCCGCGGCAAAAGTTGTAGATAGTGTACGAGAAAAGCGTGCAATAATCGCTTGATAGGCGATATTGCCGAATATTGGAGCTTTTAAGACAGCACGGTCTAAAAAGTCACGAAATTTCTTAGATCTTTTTTTAGCTTCTGAAAAGCCGATGATTGTACCGCCGATAGCAATGATAAGGATAAACCACCATGCCTGCATCCATTCGGACATGCCAACAACCATTTGCGTAAACGCTGGTAGCTCTGCGCCAAATGATTCAAATAGATCAGAGAATACTGGTACTACTTTTATCAATAGAATCATAGTAACAATGATAGCAACTACGATAACAGCAATAGGATACTTCATCGCCTTTTTTATTTTTGCTTTCAGAAGCTCGCTTTTTTCTTTGTAAGTAGCGACTCGTTCAAGCATCGTCTCAAGTGCACCTGATTGTTCACCAGATTCAACGAGTGAGCAGAATAAATCATCAAAATAACGAGGATGTTTGCGCAATGCAGAAGCAAAAGTACCACCTGCTTCAATGTCTGCTTTTATTTTCAATACTAAGTCTTTCATACTCGGATTATCGAGGGAATCGGCGACGATTTCAAAAGACTGGGTTAATGGTACACCTGCTTTCATCATTGTTGCCAACTGTCGAGCAAAAATAGCAATATCAATGGCTTTAATAGCTTTTTTGAAAGTATAAAGTGGCTTTGGTTTTTTCTTGATCCCTTTAACCGTGATACCTTGTTTACGCAGGGTTGCCTTCGCCAGCTCTAAGCTACGACTAGTAGTTTCGCCCTTAACTTTCTGTCCGCGTCGATTAACACCGTCGTAAACAAAATCTAACAACATATCGGTCTTAGCTTTTGCCATATTACTACCCTCAAAATGGTCCAATATATATTGTAAATTTACAATAGAATACCAGACTTAAGACATTAGTCAGGCATACTTTATTTTAGCGTAAAAAACCAGTGTCTATCTGTTTTATTTTTAAAAGTATCTGATAGACAATGTTGCTAGTTTATAAATTGCTTAACAACTATAAGTTAAGTTGCCAAAAAATAGCAGGTACATTCTATGACTTTACTTATTATTCAGAAGTCACTCGCATCATTTCCTGAATACTCGTGACACCTTGCAAAACTTTTAAGATCCCAGAACGTCGCAAGTCGCGAAAACCGTTTTTAATGGCAGCGTCTTTGATATCTATTGCGTTACCATCTTCCATAATAATGCGTGAAATATCAGGGCTGACTTTCATCACCTCATAGATACCTACACGGCCTTTATAACCTTCACGGCATTCATTACAGCCGACTGGTTCATAAATGATATTGTCAGTGTTATCTAGATCAGTATCAGTAAAACCAATCTCTAATAAGCTCTGACGCGGGATGTTAATAGGTTTTTTACAGTTCTTACAGAGACGTCGTGCCAAACGTTGGGCAATGACTAGGTTAACCGACGTGGCAATATTAAAGGAGGCGACGCCCATATTGCGTAGGCGCGTTAATGTTTCAGGTGCCGAGTTAGTATGCAAAGTAGAAAGAACCATATGTCCAGTCTGTGCTGCCTTAATAGCAATCTCAGCAGTTTCAAGGTCACGAATCTCACCGACCATGACAATATCAGGATCTTGACGCAAAAAAGACTTGAGTGCATTGGCAAACGTTAGGCCAACTTTGGCGTTGACGTTGACTTGGTTGATTCCTTCAAGGTTAATTTCGACTGGATCTTCAGCCGTTGAGATATTAGTTGCGCCAGTATTTAGAATATTGATACCAGTGTAAAGTGATACCGTTTTACCAGAACCAGTAGGACCAGTGATAAGCAACATGCCTTGTGGTTTGTGTAATGCCTCTAAAAACATTTCCTGCTGATCTGGTTCATACCCCAATGCATCAATACCTAGCATAGCTGATGATGGATCAAGGATACGCAAAACAAGCTTTTCACCGAATAACGTCGGTAATGAGTTTACCCGGAAATCAATGGCTTTATTCTTAGAAATTTTTAGTTTAATACGCCCATCTTGCGGTACCCGACGTTCTGAGATATCCATTTGCGACATGACTTTTAGACGTGCTGCAATTTTATTCGCAAGTTGAACCGGTGGGCTGGCCATTTTTTGCATGACGCCATCGACACGAAATCGTACTCTGAAAGACTTTTCGTATGGCTCGAAATGTAAATCAGAAGCACCCATACGGATAGCATCGACTAGCATTTTATTGACGAATTTTACGACAGGTGCTTCATCAACGCCGTCGTTCAGCTTAGTTTCGTCATTCTCTTTATCTTCGTCACCGTCTTCAAAGCCAACATTTAAATCACTATCAGAGAAGCTATCAAAGCTCTGCATCGTATCTGCGTATGCACTTTCGATACGCTTTTTAAGCTTATTTTCTTCGACAACAATGGTTTCTATCGACAGTCGAGAGTTAAAGGCAATCGCATCAATAGCATCAACGCGTGTAGGATCACTCAGTGCGACAAATAGACGTTGTCCTCGTTTAAAGAGTGGTAAAGCATTAAACTTACGAACGATTTTTTCATCAACCAAGTCTTTTGGAATAACATCAATGTTTAATGCATCGAGATCGAATAGAGGGTCACCGAAAGCTTGGGATAGCATTTGGGCAAGTTGATAAGCATCGGCCAATTTATTGTCTACCAGATAAGGTACCAGTCCTATTTGCTGCTGCTGCGACTCAATCTGTGCCGTCTTCATGTTCGCTTCGCTAACGACACCGTCGCTAATCAGTTGCTGCGCTAGACCACCGTACTTACTGGTTGCGATAGACATTATAACCTCTCCTTTGATACAAAATATTCTGTAGACTTGCTCGGTATTGCCCGCTATATACTTGTCGTTGCTAGTCGATAACTCGCTCGAACTATCTTGCTTTGTTTATCTTATCTACCTGTAAATCTATATATAGAACCAGCAACAATATTTGATTTTATAAACTCTGTAGTATAGAACTTTATTTTAGTTTGAAAAAATTATATATACCATTAGACGACTAGCTCGTAAAAATAATGGTCGATTGATGCATTGTCTGTAGATAAGTTTGCAGAAGTGATTCTGCTCATGGTGGCACGCTACTATAGCACTTACGAATTATTTGTTATACTGACGCGCATATTAGCCGAATTGGCATGAATACATGAGACAAGGTAAATAAGTATGCAAGCTTGGGTAATTGGCAATTGGAAACAGAATCCTGCGACTAACAGTGCTGTCAATGCACTATTAGACGACTTATTGACTAAAGTTAAGACTGAAGAACAGGCCAAATCGCAGGCGTCAAAAAACCGCTGTAAATTAATGGTAGCGCCCAGTTGTGTTCATTTAAATACAGTGAGTACGCGTCTAGCAGATAGCTCAATACTTTGTGCAGCACAGGACGTTAGTACCTATAGTGCAAGTACAGGAGCCTATACGGGTGACTGCTCAGCACAGCAGGTAGCAGATGCAGGTGCTACTTGGACGCTACTTGGCCACTCTGAGCGTCGTCAATATCACAAAGAGTCTCATGAATGCCTGATAAGCAAATTGTCTCATGCGTTTTCTCAAAGCTTAGGTGTGGTATTTTGTATCGGCGAAACGCAAGAGCAGTATGACAATGGTCAAACACTCGACGTTATCAATGAGCAACTCTCGGTGATTAAAGACTTACTGACTCAACAGCCAGAGTTAGCATCATCGTTATCTGAAAAGCTGCTCATCGCTTACGAACCTGTATGGGCCATTGGTACAGGTAAAGTACCTACTGTGGCAGAAGTGAGTAAGACTCATCAGTATATTAAGCAAACGGTTGCAAGCTTTGCTGATATAACAGATACGATTACCGTGCTGTATGGCGGTAGTGTTAATGCTGATAATGCCGATAGCTTTGCCTCTGACGCTATGATTGATGGTGCGTTAGTGGGCGGTGCTTCATTGAAAGCAGAGAGCTTTCTGGCGATTGCCGATGCATTTAACCAAGCCAATGTTTAAATGAATAAATAACGCTCAGATATCAAGATCATAGCTTATAGAGAGTATGGTTTTATCGGTTGGTAAAAGTAGGTTTAACACTGCCCTTGCAATCGTGTACAATGCGCCTTATTTATATAGTCGATTTGGCATTTGATCATGCCGATTGTCATTCTATTAACCTTACGTTTTATTTTCCGTTATCAGTCGTCATTACGCGGCAAAAGAGGCCACCATGTTTACGTTTATATTAGCCCTGCATATTATTGTGGCCATTGCCATGATCGGCTTGATTCTGATACAGCATGGTAAAGGGGCAGACGCTGGAGCTTCTTTTGGTGCCGGTTCATCAGGTACCGTGTTTGGCGCAGCAGGTACTGCTAATTTCTTGACGCGTGCTACGGCAGTACTAACGGTCATATTTTTTATTACGAGCATGACGCTTGCTGTTCATGCTCGTAAGCAAGCAGAAGATCAGTTTCGTCTAGATGCGCCAGTTTCAGCACCGCAAACGCCGCGTCCATTGACTCAAAATCCTGAGTAAGCCTCTTTTAAGTAGGCAGCGCTTGCTATTTTGGTAGGTTAGATTTACAATGCTTTCCTGTTTTCGCAACTCCTGTTCTATAGATGCCTACCTTAAGCATTATTGATTATAGACTGGATGATAGAAGCAGAGCAGTACAATGCGATTGTGGTGGAATGGTAGACACGCCATCTTGAGGGGGTGGTGGCGAAAGCTGTGGGGGTTCAAGTCCCCCCAATCGCACCAAGTTTTACAGACGCAGCATAGCGTCAGGTTGGATTTTTAGCAGATAATACTTAATTTATAATTAATTTAAAAAAAGTATTGACACTTCTACGAAACCTCCCTATAATATGCGTTCTAGATTGATGCGGGGTGGAGCAGTCTGGTAGCTCGTCGGGCTCATAACCCGAAGGTCGTTGGTTCAAATCCAGCCCCCGCTACCACTTTTTATACTGATGTTTTGTACACTAAATTTGTCAGTACCGATTAGCCCACCATTATGTTTGTGGGTTTTTTTGTATCTGAAGGTCAGTGTTATCGCGGTATCTATCCTACTTATGCTAAGCTCTAAGTCTATAGAGTACGATATTACTCGTCACTGGTCATCATCGGCCGCTACCGGCACGATGCTTCTTAAGCAACACTATCTTTTATTCCTCATACTTTTATCGATAGTAGTGCTTTATAAATAATAAAAGCATTGTTTGGCCGAGCTTGATGTTTTTTACGCTCGTCCCTATATAAATGCACAATATGTATCATATATTTGTGATTTAAAATTATATACTGACCGTGATTCTTATCATCATAAGATTGCTATATATAGATAAGAGTCAATCTTTAATACGGTTTACTAAGTACGATAGATAAGTGAATAGGAAAATACAAAGAGATTATGAAGCTTTCGACTAAAGTTGCAGAACTGACTAATATTATTGCCCCTGCCGTGGCCGCTTGTGATGTGTCATTATGGGGTATCGAGTTTGCGCCACAAGGTCGTCGCTCTTTACTACGTATCTATATTGAGGCATTGCCAGAAGAGCAAGCCCAAGATAAACAAGTAACGATTGAAGACTGCGCGGCAGTAAACCATCAAGTAAGCGGTATCTTAGAAGTTCATGATCCTATCGCTGGTGAGTATATCTTAGAAGTATCTTCACCTGGTTTTGATCGTGCGTTTTTCTCAGATGAGCAAATGCATGCGTATGTTGGTCAAACTGTTAGCTTGCGCCTGATTCAAGCTATCGGTACAGGCGATCAAAAACGTCGTAAAGCCACAGGTACTTTAGATAGTATTGACGAAAACTCTTTAAAACTGACGTCAAGTGATGGCGAGCAGTTTGAGATTGCACTAAGTAATATTGATAAAGCCAATTTGATTTATGAAGATGCCTAGGTTTTTACTAGGGTAACTGTTTATAGGTAGACAGTTTTATCTTCCAATAGCTTATGTGGCTTATAGCAACTATATAATAGCAGCACCCAAATTATAAAATTTAAGTCAATTAAAAAATGATAGGACAGGTATAGCATGAGTCGTGAAATCTTAACGGTAGTAGAAACTGTCAGTAATGAAAAGGGCTTAAATCCTGAAGATATCTTTGAAGCAATTGAAGACGCTTTGGTGGTATCGACTAAGAAAAAAGTATATACCGAGCAGCCAGAAGTGGCTGTACGGGTAGCGATCGACCGTGCAACTGGCGATTACGATACTTATCGTTACTGGACAGTGGTTGCAGATGAAGACCATGAAATGCCAGCTTGTCAGCTTGCTATCACCGATCTTGATCAGGAAGAATGGTCAATTGGTGATATTAAAGAAGAGCAAATTGAATCAATCGAATTTGGTCGTATTGCTGCTACTCAAGCCAAACAAGTCATCATCCAAAAGATTCGTGAAGCTGAGCGTGCATTAGTTGCAGATGCTTTCGAGCCACGTGTTGGTGAGATGATGTATGGCGAAGTCAAAAAACAGACTCGTGATGGCTATATCATCGATTTGGGTGACAATGCTGAAGGTTATTTGTCACGTGATCAAATGTTGCCACGTGAACAACTCCGTGCAAAGTCGCGTATCAACGCTATCTTGTACCATGTGAACCGTGAAAACCGCGGTGCACAGTTATTGTTATCTCGCACACATCCTGAAATGCTATCAGCATTGATGCAAAAAGAAGTGCCTGAGATTGCAGAACAAATTATCGAAATTCGTAATGTCGCTCGTCTACCAGGTACTCGTGCTAAAATAGCCGTGAAGACTAACGATCATCGTATCGATCCAGTTGGTGCCTGTATTGGTATGCGTGGTACACGTATCCAAGCAGTACAGCAAGAGTTAGACGGTGAGCGTATTGATGTGGTGGTATGGTCAGATGATCCTGCCCAGTTTATCATCAGCTCTCTAGAGCCTGCTGACGTAAGCAGTATCATTTTAGATGAAGATACGCAAACAGCAGATATTATCTTTAGCACCAATGATCAATTGGCACGTGCTATTGGCTCACAAGGTCAAAACGTACGTCTAGCGTCTGAGTTAACGGGCTATAAGCTTAATATGATGCTCGAAGAAGAGTATCAGCAACGTCAACAAAACGAATCGAAAGCGTTTATTGAATTATTCTATGAGCGCCTAGAAGTAGATAAAGATTTAGCACAGGCATTGGTTGATATTGGTTTTACCAGTATCGAAGAAGTGGCCTATGTACCAGTTGAGACTTTCTATGATATCGAAGGTCTAGACGATGAAGCGATTGATATGATTCAAGAGCGTGCTAAAGAAGTTGTCATCGCTGATGAACTGGTCAAACAACAGAACATGAAAGAGCCAAGTCAAGAGCTTCAAGAGCTTGAAGGTATGACAGTCAGTTGGGCTTATAAAATGGCTCAAAAAGACATCATTACTGTTGATGACTTGGCAGAACAAGCCGTCTTCGATCTAGAAGATATCGAAGGATTAGACTCTGAAACTGCAGGAAAACTCATCATGAAAGCTCGGGAATCTTGGTTCGATGAATAAGCGGTAACTGCATATCGCTGTCTTTTGGTGATATGCTATTGAGAATAAAGCGCTGATATCTATTTATAAGTAGCAGCCTTAACCCAATCATTTGTAGCCAACAACTGAATTGAACATATAGCAAATAATAGACAGTAGGTGATAATAAATGGCAGATAAGACCGTCAAAGAACTGGCAGAAATGGTAGGCAAAACTACAGATGCTGTAAAGCAGCAATTAGTAGATGCTGGCCTGCCTGCTCGCGCAGAGGATGACCTAGTCACCGAGCTTGAGCAAGAAAAGCTGGTGACGTATTTAAAGCAAAGTCATGGTCAACAAGAAAAGCGTCGTATTAGTCTTAAGTCTAAGACGACCAGTACTGCACGTGTGACCGGCTCTTCTGGTAAATCTAAGAGCGTCAATGTAGAAGTGCGTAAAAAGAAAGTATTCGAAAAGCCTGATCCAGAAAAAATGGCTGAAGAGTTAGCCGCTCGTGAGCAGGCTCTAATTGAGTCTCAAGAACGTGCAGCAAAAGAAGCTGAAGAACGTGCCGCTACTAAGAAAAAAGCGGAAGAGCGTCAAGCAGCAACGCTAGCAGCAATGCGCGCAAGCTTAGGCTCTAGCAAAAAATCAGACGACAAGAATGATGATATTTCTACATCAGTTGTCGTCAAAAAAGGCGGCAAAGCGACGGCTGAAGTTAAGCCTAAAGAGCAGCCGAAGAAAAAGGTTGCTGCTACTAAGCCTAAAGTTGAAACCGCTGCTGAACGTAAAGCTCGCGAGACTCGTGAGAAAGAAGAAGCGCGTCTGCGTGAAATCGAACTAGAAACCCGCCGCACACAAGCTGAAGAAGCGCAAAAGCGTACACTTGAGCAAATGCGCAAAATGGCTGGTAAATATACAGATCGTGAGCCTGTTACTGAAGTACGTAAAGATGAGCCATTGGCTGAAGGTTTGGTCGGTGATGCACTAGAAGAGTCTTTCGAAAAAGAACGTCGTGAAATCAAACGCGGTTCGAACAGTACTGGTACTCGTGGTCGTCGTCGTAAAAACCAAGATGAGCGCGAAATCAAAAACCGCAAAAACGGTTTGCGTTCAACTCAGGCATCACAGCATAAATTTGAAAAACCTGTCGAAAAAATCGTCTATGATGTCGAGATTAGTGAGCAAATTTCAGTTGCCGATCTTGCTCAGCGTATGGCAGTTAAAGCTCGCGAAGTAACCAAATTACTTATGAAAATGGGTGAAATGGCTCATGAATCAGATACGATTGATCAAGCAACCGCAAGCTTGCTTGTTGAAGAAATGGGTCACAACCCAGTACCAGTTAGTGATACTAAAGTCGAAGATGACTTACAGTACGCAGTTGATGAGCGTAGTAGTAATATCCAGACTCGTCCACCAGTAGTGACTATTATGGGTCACGTCGATCATGGTAAGACCTCACTACTAGATAAAATTCGTGAAACGAAAGTTGCGAATGGTGAAGCGGGCGGCATTACACAGCATATCGGTGCTTACCATGTAAAAACTGATCGCGGTGTTATTACTTTCCTTGATACTCCAGGTCACGCAGCGTTTAGCGCAATGCGTTCACGTGGTGCTCAAGCGACTGATATCGTTGTATTGGTTGTTGCAGCTGATGATGGCATGATGCCACAAACAGCAGAAGCGATTGATCATGCACGTGCAGCTGGTACGCCAATCATTGTTGCTATCAACAAAATGGATAAGCCAGGTGCTGACCCTGACCGTGTTCTTAATGAATTAACGACGAAAGAAGTTGTTTCAGAAGAATGGGGCGGCGATACACCAATGGCTCGTATCTCAGCCAAAACAGGCGAAGGTATCGAAGACTTGCTAGAGTTCATTAGCTTGCAAGCTGAGCTAATGGAACTAGAAGCGCCACTAGACGGTGCTGCTCAGGGTGTGGTTATTGAATCAAGACTTGAAAAGGGTCGTGGTCCTGTCGTTAGTGTCCTAGTGAAAAAAGGGACATTAAAACAAGGCGACTTGGTTCTAGCTGGTGAGCACTATGGTAAAGTTCGTGCATTGACTGATGAGCATGGCCAACGTATCAAGTCAGCTGGTCCTTCTATTCCTGTAGAGATTTTAGGTCTGCCTGAAACACCTGCAGCTGGTAGTGAGTTCCTAGTTGTAACGGATGAGAAAAAAGCTCGTGAAGTTGCGGACTTTAGAACCAACCGTGAGCGTGAGCGTCAACTCGAGCGTCAAAATGCGATGCGTTTGGAAAGCATGTTTGATCAGATGGGCCAAGGCGATGTGTCATTCTTGAATATCGTACTAAAAACAGACGTACGTGGTTCACTTGAAGCACTACTAGCTGCCCTAAATGAATTGTCTACTGACGAAGTAAAAGTCAGAGTTATCAGTTCAGGCGTTGGTCCTATCTCTGAGTCTGACGTAACCCTTGCCGAATCTAGTGAAGCGGTACTTTTAGGCTTTAACGTTCGTGCAGATGCTACCGCACGTCGCAAAGCAGACACTGCTAACATGGATATTCGCTACTATAGCGTAATCTATGGTTTGATCGATGATGTTAAATCAGCAATGAGCGGTATGCTTGCTCCTGAACATCGTGAGAAAATCCTTGGTGTCGCAGACGTTCGTGAAGTATTCCGTTCTAGTAAGTTCGGTGCTGCTGCTGGTTGTATGGTGGTTGAAGGTACAATTTATCGCAACAAACCTATCCGCGTATTGCGTGATGATCAAGTTATCTTTACTGGTCAATTGCAATCATTGCGTCGTTATAAAGAAGACGTTAATGAAGTACGTACTGGTATGGAATGTGGTCTGGCCGTTCGTGGCTATGATGTTGAAGCTGGCGATAAGATCGAAGTCTTTGAAATCCAAGAGTTCGCACGTACTATCTAAAGCTGCTGTTCGATAGCAGAGTATGTATCAATGCAATATGCGTAATCCGCTGAGCTGTTTAGATACTTTGCTAATATTCAGCTGTACTTAGGCCTAACAGGTACATCCTGCTAGGCCTTTTTTAGCACATATCAGTGCAACATTTATTAATCAGCAGACTTATACAGTAATAAAATAAGCCCATTAAAGTAAGGTAACAACATGAACCAACGTTTACAAAGATTGTCGGATCAGATTCAGCGTGAGCTTGCTGTTCTTATTCGCGATGAAGTTAATGACCCTCGTCTAACGGGTTTTGTCACGATTTCTAGTGTCAAAGTTAGCCCAGATTTGGGCTATGCGGACGTCTATGTCACTATCATGGAGCCTGAGCTCAATGATGCTATGAACAAGACCAATCATGAAGAAAGCATCAAAGTACTAAATAAAGCGGCAGGGTTTTTGCGTACGGAATTAAGCCATAGCTTAAAAACACGTACTACGCCGCGCTTACGTTTTCATTATGATGAAGTAACGGCTCGTGGTAACTATATGATGGACTTGATTAGTAAGGCCGTGACTAAAACTGAGCAAAACGAGAATGACGAGTAAATTATTATTATGTCTATAGCGTCTAAGCAAGTTGATAAAAAAGCCAATATGACACCTGAAAAAGTAAAAGTTTCAGGTGTCATATTGGTGGATAAACCCAAAGGTATGACCTCGCAGCAAGTCGTGTCAAAAGTGAAGTATTTATTTAAATCACCGATACACGATAGTAAAAAGGCAGGGCATACAGGAACGCTTGATCCGATGGCAACTGGCCTGTTGCCTATTTGCTTGGGTGAAGCCACCAAGTTTAGCCATTATCAACTGGATGCTGATAAATCTTATCAAGCGACTATTTTGCTAGGTAGTCAAACCGATACTGGTGATGCTGATGGTCAAATCGTAACGCAGGCTTCTATTCCCGTATTCGACGAAGCATCATTGGCAACTATTGCCCAGCAGTTCTTGGGCGCTCAGCAACAGATACCTCCGATGTATTCAGCGCTAAAAAAAGATGGCAAAAAACTGTATGAATATGCTCGCGCTGGCATTGAGGTTGATAGACCGCCCAGAGCTATTACGATTAAAGCAATCAATCTACAGATGATAGATGATACCCAGATTAATCTCACGGTTACTTGTACGAAAGGTACTTACGTACGTGTATTAGCGGAAGATATTGCAAAGCAGCTAGGTACGCTAGGACATTTGACGGCATTGCGTCGTACACAAGTAGGTAACTTCAGCATTGATGATGTGATCGCTTTATCATTACTAGAAGAGTATGGTTTAGAAGAGCGTCAGTCTTGGCTACTGCCCATCGACGCTTGTATTGATATCGATGCTGAGCTAACCCTGACAGAGGAACAATGCGCCCGCGTACATATGGGGCAACGCTTAAACGTATTTGATGAGCTAACAGGTAAGCTCAAGGATTATGTTGCTAGAATGGTTTCTGACCAGCTGTCTAAGAATAGCTCTGTCGATATTAATGATGATGCTAGTACTCACAGTAAAGCTAATATTGGTCTTGATGCGCCTCAGCTCCTAGAGCATGAAATACCTATTGATATACGTTTACTCAATGAGCAGGGAGAATTTCTCGGTTTGGGGTCTGTGAGCTTAAACGGACGTCTACAACCTAAGAAATTGATTCAGCGCTAATAGTAAAGTGTTCATCAATGCTACTTAAATAGAGAAACTACCACCTAATATTGGCTTGATTTACTAATAGTTTACACTAATCACATACCGTCACATTTTATTGCAGGTTTCGCCTATGGTGAAACCTGTTTTTTTTGTACTCTAGATTCATCAGATAGGGAATGCTGAGTTAAAAAATAAAACGGACAAATATTATAAAAGTAAAAAATTGCCATAAGGTTAATAACTAAAACGATAAACAATTAAAAGTAAAAACCAATGCAGAAAGGACGCATTTGAACAAAAATAAAATAGTTCAAAGGAGAATGTACTGCCAAACAATAATAAAACTAACTTATAAAAATATACTGGCTCACAAAAACTAATAGATAAGAAGAAGGAAAGTTATGAAAACGATCGCTTTTTTACTACATAACCACTTTGAACAAGCAGAGTATGAAGACGTCAATAATCAGCTAAAAGACAAAGGCTATAAAACACTTCTCATAACAACAAATGATAAAAAAGAAGTGCAAGCCATGCAGCAAGACGTAGATAAGAGTGATACTTTTACTGCTGATATCTTTGTAGAAGATGCTAACGTTTCTGACTATGATGCATTGGTGTTACCAGGTGGTACTGTCAACGCTGATACTATTCGTGGTAACGAAAAGGCTCATCAAATTATCAATGCTATAAATGAAGCAGGAAAGCCACTAGCTGTTATTTGTCATGCTCCTTGGGCTCTCATCAATACAGGTATTGCTAAAGGCAAAACACTCACCGCTTATCCTACTTTGCAACTAGATTTAGAAAATGCTGGAGCAAACTACGTAGATAAGACAGTACAAGTAGATGGCAATCTTATTACCTCGCGTAACCCAGACGATATTCCTAATTTTGTTGATGCCATAGATAAAGCATTATCTTAGAATTTTGACTTCTAATTAAACAAGTCTAATCAACTAAGTACTATTAAATTTCAACTCTGTACAACTAATATTCATAATCATAACTAAGGAAGATACTATGTCAAACTCTAACCCAAACGATACTAAACTTGAGCAACAACGTTCTGATTCAGCAGAAGCAGCACTTAAAGGTCAAACTGAAGACAATCACAATGAAAATAGCGAAGCAGCAGCAGAACGTATCGCAGCTAATTTAGAAAGCGCGAAAGAAGATAAGTAGGTTTTTAATATGCCACCTGTAGTAGGGTGGCATTAATACGTTTATAGTTTGCACGTCTTATGCTCGATGAGTGCAACTACCGTTAGTCCACAAAATAATAATTCAGGAGCTAATATGAGTAATTCACCGAACAATATGGACGAGCAGGAAAAAGAGATTGAAAAGCTTGCAGAAGAAATTAATCCGAGTGAGCATACTGCCCCAGACAGTCTAGCGGAAGTGACTACTGCCGCGCCTCTTGAAGATGATGAACTAGGCGGCAATGCGAAAGAATCTGACGTTAATAAGTAGCCTAGGTAGGATATCAATAGATAGTTATCTATCGAATACTAGTTACTAGAAATTAAATATCGCTTTACAAGTATTATGAAAAACTGCTGCTAGTTCAGCAGTTTTTTGTTATAATTACCCCCACATTTAAATTAGGTTTTGGATGATGTACTGTAGTTAGCCCATTACTTTGATTAAGTAGTGCTATAGCTAAATACAATGTACGATTCAAAACGTACTAAATGGTTGTTAACTGAGCTTGTCGTACACTAGGTCAACTCTAGTAATGCAGGGTTGTCCTGAATGGCGTACAGGTTATTTTATTTATTATTCTATTGCTTTAATACTGACTCAAATTGCAGCCTGTATTTAAAGTTTTTAGCATTGCCGGAGATATTTATGCTAACTAATACCGATCGTGAACAAATCATCGCTCAATACCAACGTGGCGAAAACGACACTGGTTCTCCAGAAGTTCAAGTAGCTTTGTTGAGTGCTCGTATCAATGATTTGCAGAACCACTTTAAAGCACACAAAGCTGACCATCATAGCCGTCGCGGTCTTATCCGTATGGTTAACACGCGTCGTAAACTGCTTGATTACTTAAAAGGTAAAGACCTTGGTCGTTACACTACTCTAATCAGCCAGTTAGGTCTACGTCGTTAATCTAACGACAATAGTACGAGTGGACGCTGAATTTTTTGCTAAATCGCTTGGAACTTGTTTGTTATTATCGAGAAAATAGATTTTTCTAAAAACGGTGTGGAATAGTTTCACGCCGTTTTTTTATGCTTATTCGTTTTAGATACCGTGCTCAAATAGTAAGAGCTATAACTCCTTCTATAGAATAGTTAAGAGGAATATTGGTATAAACTGTACTAACCAAGCCTCAAATACGGTATTTTCTGACGATAATTGCGCTACTGTGCAATTAATTGGTCAATGGCTATAAATCACTGTAAAATAATGCCTTGTGAGTTTGATAGCGCATCTGCTACAGATATGGTGATTATTGATAGAATACTTATTATTTGGCTTGGTAATCAGCGCAGATAGCTGATATTTGAAAGTTCAGAAAATAGCCTGTAGGGTTTTTAGCATCGAAGTCTTTTGACTTAATGTCTTTTTGATAGTATTTATAGTAAAGCCAAAATTGCACGACCGAATATACATAATAGTACGATGTCTAACTCAGACAGATATATGAGACAACCAAGTAACGTTATTGGCATTGGTTGCGATGCTTTCTGATAGAAAGCATCGCAACTGATAGCCATATACACAGAATTTTAATGACAGATATCAGCTTTTTTTGACGCTGATATCAGTTTTGTCAGTCAACATTAGGAAGATTATATGACAATGTTCAACACCATTAAGCGTGAATTTCAATATGGCAACCAGCAGGTTGTTATCGAGACAGGCCGTATTGCCCGTCAAGCAAACTCTATCTTAGTACATATGGGCGGCGTAACAGTATTAGTTGCAGCAGTCGTAAAATCAGAAGCTAAAGAAGGTCAAAACTTCTTTCCGCTAACGGTTAATTATCAAGAAAAAATGTATGCAGCGGGTAAAATCCCAGGTGCTTACGGCAAACGTGAAGGCCGTGCGAGCGAATTTGAAACCTTAACTTCACGCTTGATTGACCGTCCGATTCGTCCGCTATTCCCAGAAGGCTACGTAAACGAAATCCAAATCACCGCTACAGTTGTATCATCAGATAAAACTCAGTCTGCAGATATCGCTGCACTAATCGGTGCTTCAGCAGCATTGGCTATTTCTGATGCACCATTTAATGGTCCTGTTGCTGCCGCTCGTGTTGGTTTCATTAACGGTGAATACGTTCTAAACCCAACGTCTGAGCAGCTTGAAACCAGTGACCTAGATTTAGTTGTGGCTGGTACTAAGTCTGCGGTATTAATGGTTGAATCTGAAGCGGCAGAGCTATCAGAAGACCAGATGTTAGGTGCAGTATTGTATGGTCATCAGCAACAACAAATCGTTATTGATAACATTGCTTCAATGGCTGAAGAAATCGGTACTGCTAAGCAGCAATATTCTGCTCCTGAGCGTGACCAAGCACTTACCAGCAGCATGAAAGAGCAGTTCGGCGAGCAAGTTGCTGACGCTTATACCATTACTGATAAGCAAGCACGTTACACGAAGCTTGATGAAATTAAGCAGTCAATTATTGATGCACTTGCTGGTGATGCTGAGTCAGAAACTTATGCTGATACCGTATCTGAGCTTAAAGAAATCTATAACGACCTTAAATATCGTACCGTTCGTGACAACATCTTGTCAGGTAAGCCGCGTATCGATGGTCGTGACCCTGAGACAGTTCGTGCGCTTGACGTACAAGTTGGTGTATTGCCATATACGCATGGTTCAGCATTGTTCACACGTGGCGAGACGCAGGCATTGGTTACTACCACACTTGGTAACAGCCGTGACGTCAACATGATTGACTCACTAGGTGGCACGATTCGTGACCATTTCATGCTGCATTATAACTTCCCGCATTTCTCAGTTGGTGAAACGGGCCGTGAAGGTATTCCAAAACGTCGTGAAATCGGTCATGGTCGTCTAGCACGCCGCGGTGTACAAGCAATGTTGCCAGATAGTGAGCGTTTCCCGTATGTGATTCGTGTGGTATCAGAAATCACTGAATCTAACGGTTCATCTTCTATGGCTTCTGTTTGTGGCGCAAGCTTGGCATTGATGGACGCAGGCGTACCATTAAAAGCACCAGTTGCTGGTATCGCGATGGGTCTGGTTAAAGAAGGCGATCGTTTTGCTGTATTGTCAGATATCTTAGGTGATGAAGATCATCTAGGTGATATGGACTTTAAAGTAGCCGGTTCTAAAAATGGTATCACTGCACTTCAGATGGATATCAAAATCGAAGGTATTACACCTGACATCATGGAGCAAGCGCTTAAACAAGCCCATGCAGGTCGTATTCATATCCTAGAAGCAATGAACCAAGTATTGCCTGAAAGCCGTACTGAAATCAATGCTCATGCACCAAACTACGCGGTTATCGAAATCAACCCAGACAAGATTCGTGACGTTATCGGTAAAGGCGGCGCAACTATCCGTCAGCTAACGGAAGAAACTGGCGCGGTTATCGATATCGATGATGCTGGTACTATCCGTATCTTTGGTGAAAACAAAGCAGCGACCAAAGCGGCTATCGGTAAAATCGAAGCACTCACTGCTGAAGTTGAAGTTGGTAAAACTTATGAAGGTACCGTTGCTCGTATCGTCGACTTCGGTGCATTTGTAAATGTCTTGCCAAACACTGATGGTCTAGTACATATTTCACAAATCGCAGAAGAGCGCGTAGAGAATGTGTCAGACTACCTAAAAGAAGGTCAGGTCGTTAAAGTACTTGTACAAGACGTTGACAACCGTGGTCGTATCAAACTAACTATGAAAGGTGTTGAGCAGAACTAATACTCAATATCTGATGTGGTTTAAATAAGAAAAAACCGCCTTGAAATGCTCGTTATGAGTATTCAAGGCGGTTTTTTTATGTGCTCAAAAAGACGATGACTGGCTAGCTAAAAGGCCATTTATAACTCAATGCTTTTAGGCAGGTGTATATCGATACGAAGTTTTGGTAGGTCTTGTAAATACTCAGTTAATAATGGCAAAGTAACAGCATGCCAGTCTAAAGGCAGAGTATCTGCTGTATTGCTTTCATTGGATACGATATCACGTGGTCTGCCTGAGATAAGTGGCCGCGCAAGCAATGCAACTCTGCGTATGCCTTGGTAACGTATAAGCGGCATTATTTGCTGTTGCAAATCAATCAAGGCAGCAGTCAGCCAACGTGTGCGCGCTGGATGATAAGGATGGTTTGATATCACAAGGTTGGCAATATAGTTTGGCTGGTTACCGTTACTACTGATACCAAGTCCGACCAGCTCACGTGTACGCTTATTAAGTAAGCAGCTACCAACATTCAGACTACCATCGCGGCACGCGCGATGATAGCGACTATAATTATCAGGAAATAGAGTTTTCGCTCGTGTGAGTACAGGATCTAAAACGACACCAGCATTGTTGACAGGTAAAACAAGCAACTGTGCATTGCTATTTAAAATAGAGGCATGTGTGAATTGCAAAATCGCCATCGTAAGCCTCTCTATAACCAAATCAAGTATACGGTTATTGAACCGTCGCTTTATTAGAGTCGTTTGCTTCTAACTGAGCAATTTGTTGTTCGAGTAGCGTAATTTGTTCTGCCTTCATATCAGTCAACTGCTTATTCATAGCCACTTGTTCAGCGGCTAACTTTTCTTGTTCGGCCAGTCGCTGACGTTCATCTTCTAAACGATCAATCTCTTCTTTCGCCAAGCTATCATTTTCTGGTAGCGGCGCATCTAATATAGCAGTAGGATTTGGTATCGCAGTACTGTCATTATTGGCTGCTCCAGAGTTTTCATCCATGAGCACACCGTCGTCAATCACAGAATCATCTGATACTTCTGAAGTGCTGTCTGTGACTGATTCTGTCTGTGATTGGTCAGTTACTGGTGCTGAAGTGGCGTTATCTGTAGGGAGTGTGGACTGAGTGCCAGACCTTCCTACGATAAGGTAGACAATGACGATAAGTAGCAATACTGAGATAAGTACTGCCAAAATTTTCTGACGTGTTTTAGTCTGTTTTTTCTTGGAAGCGCGGGTTGATGAAGGCCGGATGTTGTCTGGTTTCATATTATGATCGATTCATGTCAAGAATATAAGAAGCCATACTATAGCAAACTCAAAATAAAAAGCCTATCTATTGATAGATAGGCTTAATAGACCATTAAATAATAAAGTATTTAATCTGTTTTTAGTTGTGAAAACTAAATAACTAAGGCTTAAATTTTACAGTGCCGCTAGTGCCAGTTGCCATCGCATCACGAGCCATCTGATCTTCTAAATGGTTCTTTGCACTAATGGCATCAGGATCGGGGCGTTGCTCTGTGTGTCCGCACTGAGTGCATTCAATATACTCATCTGGGGCAGGGGTTACGATATTGACTTGCACGACCGCATCCATTTCCTGACATTTTGGACAACGCACCCCTGCTAAAAATCGGCGCTTAGGACTCGATGACTGATAACGCATTTAAATGACCTCGCGCGTCGTTTGAGTATTTGCCGCATCGATATTTTTAGCATCAGTGAAACCATTATGACGTAGCAAGGCATCGATACTGGCGCTACGACCGCGGAAGTTTTCAAAGTTGGTCTTCGCTGGGAAACTGCCGCCAACAGATAAGATAGATTCACGGAACGCTTTGCCTGTCGCTGGGTTGAAAATACCGTCTTCTTCAAACTTGCTAAACGCATCAGCTGACAGCAGTTCCGCCCATTTATATGAGTAATAGCCTGCAGCATAACCACCCGCGAATATATGACTAAAACCATTAGCAAAGCGGTTATAGTCAGGTGTTTGCATAACGGAGATATCATGACGGACAGTATTGAGCGTCTCTAAAATACCATCGTAACTTAGTGCTGGCGTATGAGCGTGAATGAGTAAATCAAATAGAGCAAACTCAATCTGACGCAGTGTTTGCATGCCGCTTTGAAAGTTTTTCACTGCTAGTAGTGCATCAAGTTTGTCTTTAGGTAATGGCTCACCAGTCTCAACGTGACTGCTGATAAGAGCGATACCTTCAGCGTCCCAAGCCCAGTTTTCCATAAACTGACTAGGAAGCTCGACCGCATCCCACTCGACGCCATTGACACCAGCGACATCGCCGACCGTGACTTGAGTCAATAAATGATGCAAGCCATGACCAAACTCGTGGAATAAGGTTAATACTTCATCATGGGTCAATAAACTAGGTTTGCCATCAAGTGCTGGCGTGAAATTGCCAACCATAAAGCAAACGGGCAGCTGTTGATGGTTCTGTTCTTCATAGCTATAGCGAGATTGAAAACCACTCATCCATGCACCGCCACGCTTACCGCTACGCGCAAACAAGTCAAAGTAGAAGCCGCCGAGCAAGCGATCATCAGCGTCGAATAATTGATAAAAACTCACATCGTCATGCCAGCGAGAGACTGAGTCACTTTCTGCATCCTTATGACCTTGCTCTTGTACTTTGATACCGTATAGACGCTCAACGATAGTAAACAAGCCATTAATCACTTTAGGTAATGGGAAATATGGACGAATTTCCTCTTGCGATAAGCTGAATTCACTTTGTTTTACCTTTTCAGCGATGTAGGCGCTATCCCACGGTTGCAATTCGTCAATGCCATAATCGCTAGCGTATTTCTGTAGCTGTGCCAAATCCGCTTTGGCAGCAGAGGTCGCTTGCGTTGCTAAGTCACGTAAGAATGTTTCAACTTCTAAGACGCTGTCTGCCATCTTGGTCGATAGCGATACTTCAGCATAATTTGCAAAACCAAGTAGCTTGGCTTTTTGCTCACGTAATGAGAGGATTTGACTCATATTGTCAGCGTTATTTAATGAGTTGCCTTTTGCATTGGTATGCGTATCAAACTCAGAGGCGCGTGTGACGTAAGCATGATACAGCTTCTCACGTAGGCTACGATCGTCCGCATGAGTCATGATCGCTAGATATACAGGAATATTTAAACTGGCCACATAGTAAGGAGTAGGAAGCGCATCTATATCAGCTTGGCTAAGGGCACCGCTAGCAAGCTCACGCGCTTTGTATTGCTCGCCTGCATCTGCCAATAGTGCCAAACCACTCTCTGTTAACCCCTTTAACTGAGAGTCTTCTAAAGGCAGGGCAAATGCTTGCGTCGCATCCAAGATATTGTCCGAAAAGGTTGCAGACAGGGTCGATAACTCACTTTGGATAGCGGCAAACTTTTCTTGCTCAGCTTGAGGTAATGCAACGCCTGATAACTCAAAGCTACGTAATACCAGTTCGATTGCACGTGCACGAGCAGGCTCTAACGTAGCAAAGAAATCTGTGTCATTGACGATAGTTTGATAGCGATTAAACAAAGGCTGATGTTGTCCAACTCGTGTACCGTAGGCAGACAGCTTTGGTAGCAGTTCATGGTGAACATGTCGAATCTCATCGTTGCTCATCACACTATTGAGATGCGACAAAATACCCCAGCTACGATCTAATGCCAAATTGATATGGTCAAAGCTCATCACATCTGCCAAAGCGTGTTCAGCGCTTATTTCTTCAGGACTGTCGCTTTCTATCACAGTTAAGGTATCTAAAAAAGCATTGGCAGCATCAATAGCATCAATCACTTGGTTCTGTAACGTATGTGGCGCAGTGTCGGCAAAATCGACAAGGCGTAAATCTAAAGGAGCAGGTGTCATATAGGTATCCGATATCAATGAATTATTATTAATCAAAATGAGAATGAGATAAATCTGGCTACTATTGAAATATACAGTGTGTTCTTATTTTATATATAGATTATATAAAAGATGGGTTCGTTTGGTAAAAATACAACCTAAGCACTTTTATACGATTCAAGTAATTAGGACAGTGCTAGCAATCTGAAAGTAAATGTCGAGATTCTGATATTTAGATTCAACTTCTCAAGATAATTATCTGAATATGTAGCTATGCTCGTTAAATCAATTCTTTAACAATATAGAGTGCTCTACTTACAAAGCGCTATCATTTGCTTGCAAATTAACCCTACAGGGAGTGGGGTATAGCTGTTAGCATCAAGATAATGGAATTTAAATATTATGCATCGATAAGGTGTAAGAAAAACACGGATAGAAATTTCTACACTCATAAAAATATATGAGTGAAGAGATATATAAATTTAAAAATGAATGATAATAAAACAAGGAGCAATATATGAAAGCGACTCTTAAAAGTTTACGTGAAACTAAAGCTAACCCTGCAGTAAGTATCTTTGTTAAAACGCATCGCGAACATCCAGCTAATGAGCAAGATCCTATCGCTCTAAAAAATCAATTGAAAGTTGCCGAAGATCGTTTGACGAAAGAGTACGATAAACGCACAGCGACTACCATTCTAGATAATATTCAAAATAAAATAAATGAGCTCAATCACAATTATAACCTCGATACGTTGGCTATATTTGCTAGTACAGATGATGTGCAAGTCATCCGTATGCCAATTGATACGACAGAGCGCGTTGTGATTTCAGATAGATTTGCTACGCGTGACTTGGTCCGTGATATGGCAAGTGCGGTTCATTATTATACGGTGGTCTTAACCCGTGACAATGCGCGTTTGATTGAAGCATCTAATGACCGCGTCGTGAGAGAGTTCGATAAAGATGATGATGCACAAAACAATATGGAGAACATTCAGTTCCCTGTCGAAAATAACGGACTATACACAACAGGCGACGGTGGCTCAGATCGTTCATCAAACAACGAAAGCAGTCACTTAAAAGAATTCTTTAACCAAGTTGATAAAAGTGTCCAAGAACTATGGGGTGAGCATAAAATGCCTCTTGTCATAGTTGGTGATGCAAAAAATATTGGCTACTACAAAGAAGTCTGTGATCGTCCAGATAATATCATTGCTACAGTATCGAATGCGACTAATTTAGAAGATAGTAGCGCTCAGCATATCGTAGATAGTGTGCAAGAAGCCGTAGAAGAGTATCGTACCTCACTGCACAAAGCTGCGTTGGGTGAAATAGATAAAGCTCGCGGTGCGAATATGTTGCAGACTGATTTACAGGAGGTATATCGCAGTGCCTTCCAAGGGGCTGGCGAGACACTTTATGTACGCCGTGGTTATATACAGTCCGCTAAGATTGACGAAAAAGCACAAACGTTAAGCCCTGCAAATGATGCGACTACGGAAGGCATCACAGATGATGCAATCGGTGAAATTATCGAACACGTCATTCATAATGGCGGCGAAGCTGTATTTATGCCACAAGACATCATGGGTGAAGATCAACCAATAGCGTTAGTAACTCGATACTAATCTGATGATGACACCTATGCGCGATATTCATTTATGAATCAGCCATTTATGAATCAGCCATTTATGAATTAGCCATTGATAATACATAGGTGTAATATGAGAGCATTGGTTCAATACGAGCCAGTGCTCTTTTTATGTCTGTCATTACAATCACTATGGATGCTATCGTAGCTGAGCTATTGATCTTTACTCCATAAATAATGAGCGTACAACTAACCAAACTATGACTACCATCTCTTTTGTTTTAACCAGCTACAACATCCACAAAGGCATGTCACCGCTGAATCGCCAAGTGAAAATGCAAGGTATTGCTCAGGCGCTAGAGTCTGTGGGTTCAGACGTCTTGTGTTTGCAAGAAGTGCAAGGCCAAAACCTCAAGCGTAATATGCAATATAACGAGTACCCAGATCAATCACAGCATGAATGGTTCGGCGAATTTTTAGATTTGCAAAACAGTTATGGTAAAAACTCCGAATACGAAAACGGTCATCACGGCAATGCAGTATTGAGCCGCTTTCCGCTAGACCCCAAACACAACGTAAATATTACGGTCAACAAGCTTGAGCAGCGCGGTGTCTTGCACTGTGAGGTACAGCCTATCGGTTGGGATATGCCAGTTGTCGTATTGTGTGCACATTTAAATTTATTTGAGCGTGATCGTATCAAGCAGTATCAAGCGATTAGTGATTACGTGCGAAATGAGATTGCGCCGGATCAACCACTTATCCTGGCAGGCGATTTTAATGATTGGAAAAAGATGTCTTGTGACAAACTGGCGTCAGATCTCGGTATGATAGAAGCGTTCAAGCATTGTCATGGCAAGCTGTTGCCAACCTTTCCCGCAAAACTGCCAGTACTTAGCTTAGATCGTATCTACGTGCGCAATTTGCTTGTGAAGGATGCTTGGGTACACACTGGAAAACCTTGGTCATCGCTATCAGATCATCTGCCCATTAGTGCAGAGCTGATGCTGCCCTAATACCTAACTATAATAATTCGTCTAAATGTATTATATTGGCAATCTATCGATATATGAACAATTGTCTTTATTGATCATATTATCGATTAATTATGCTCTCGATTGAAAGTGCTATTTGCAGCACAATGTTTCAATAAAATGAAGACCAAGTACAGCCTAATAAACAAAATATAAGGATATTCTACGATGGCAACAGCGTCTACTACTAATAACAATCAACAAGCTAACCACAACATACCTAAGACTCAGCACGCCGTACTCATACGCGAGTTCGGTGAGCCGGAAGTAATGAAATATCAAGATGGTGCTGATGTCCCTGAGCTACAGGACGACCAAGTACTGGTAAAAATTGCCTATGCTGGGATTAACCCTGTCGATTATAAAACCCGCCAAGGTAAAGGCTGGGGTGCAGAGAACATCCGTAAAGATAAGTTTGAGAATGATCAGCCGGCTATTTTAGGATTCGATGTAGCAGGCGAAGTAGTCAGTAGTAATAGCGACGAGTTCGCTGTTGGCGATAGAGTAGCGGCTTTGACCTTTAGCGGTGGTGGCTATGCACAATATGTGGCAGTAGATGCCAAGTTGCTTGCAAAAGTACCAGATAATGTCAGCTTAGAGCAGGCAGGTGCTTTGCCTTGTATCGGACAAACGGCACTACAATTCGTAGATTTTGCTGATATAAAAACAGGCGAGCATGTGGTGATTAATGCACCAGCAGGTGGTGTTGGTCATTTACTAATCCAATTGCTCATGAATAAAGTGGCGCAAGATAACATCAAGGTGACGGTAATTTGCTCACCAGAAAAGTACACCAAGCTTGATGAGTTAATAGATGTATCTAAGCTGGCGGGTTGGATAGATTATACAAAAGATGAAGCGTTCCCTAACTTACAAGCTGATGTGTTGCTTGATTTAGTCGGCGATGAAGCAGGTGTCCGTGCGCTTAGCGTGCTCAAGTCAGGCGCTCGAGTGAATGTATTGCCAACTATCTGGGTTGATAAGCTCAAAGAAGCCGGTCAGCAAAAAGACTTAGCAGTAGCAGGCTATAAAGCGCAGCGTAGTAGTCAAGATATGGCGCGTGTTTTACAGGAAGTGGCCGATGGCAAGCTGACTTTAAAAATTCAAAAAACCTATCCACTCTCAGAAGTTGTTGCAGCGCACCATGAGCTACAAAAAGGCGATGCTTTTGGCAAAATTGTCTTAGCGGCAGCTGAGTGAATGTAAAGATTTCCCAAGTATTAGGTAGTGTTTGATAGAATTTATTAGTAAGGGGATGTCTGTTGAAACCCAGTAAACTTAACTGATGACTTAACAAATCATACAAAAGTTTTATTTTGAACAACAGAACGTCCCTGTAGTCTTTGCTTATTTATCATAGGATAGAAAGCGAACGATACTAATAAAGGAAATAATATGACTATCAACAATAAGACTACCAATAATAAGACCAGCAATGAGAAAACAGATGACCACATTGCTTATGAAGCAAAAGTTCGTGCAGAGATAGAAGCATGGAAGAACCCTGATAAAGGGATTTTGGATAAAGCGCTAGCAGTGCTTAATACCCCTGTGGTAGCAGCCGGCGATGCGTTGATGGAAGCTCCAAAATTTGGTGATTCTCTAAAAAAAGCAACTGAGGAAACGATTACTGCTTTGAGTGATGCAGCCAATTGGACACTAGATACTCAAGACGTTATCGATAGCTATCAAGAGGAAGTAGATATTAACGATTCCTCTATCAAAACGCTTGGTGACATTAAAAGTCTACCTATTGCGGCTGTAGATAAACAAGTTAAGCTTTTTAAAAGCAAATATGTAGCGCTAACCAGTGCGCAAGGGGTGACTACAGGGGTTGTAGGCTGGGCAGGTATCCCTGCTGACGTCGTTGGGCTTATTACAGCCAACCTACGTGCGATTGGAGAATATGCAACGTACTATGGCTTTGATATCAATGATGAAGGCGAACAGTTATTTGCGATGTCTTTGTTGGCTGTAGCAACTTCTGCCTCTGTTGAGGAACGTAAAGCGGCGTTAGATGACACTCATGCGATGATTCAAGATCCAGAAACTCATGCATTCAATCAGATTAATGAAGAAGTCATGTCTCGTGTACTGCGTCAGACAGCGACTAAAGTAGCCACTAACATCGTTAAGACAAAAGCGGCGCAAATCATTCCAGCGGTGGGTGCAGTAGTCGCAGGTGGTGTTAATGCTAGCTACACTGCCAATGTTTGTGAAGCTGCTTATCAGTGTTACCGTGAGCGTTTTTTAGATCGTCTAGCATAAGAGTTAGATGGCTCGTTAAGTCAGCGATAGTATCAAGATGTAAGCATATGCCGAAACGTTAGACTGATTCGCCCAGCATCGACCGTCTTTGTCTTAGTAATCGTATGCTTCCAAAAGGTCTGTGTGTCACCATGCATCACAACGAGCTGACCAGACTCAAGATAAAGCTCAACTTTGTCTTGAGTTTTTTTATGTTTAAACACAAATTTGCGTGTGGCACCAAGCGATAAGGAGGCGATGACTGGTTGCTGACCGAGCTCTTTTTCGTCATCAGCATGGTAGCCCATACCATCAGCGCCAGATGGGTAGTAATTAAGCAGGCAGGTATTAAAATTGGCAGTTACGCCAACCTCTGCTAAAGCTTGTTCGATTTCCTGTTTCACGTGAAACACTATATCTGACCATGGAACAGTTTGGCGCACGTGTCCTGAGTATTGATAGTCTGCATCTGTATCTCCCATCCAGACAATTTTCCGAGTAGTTATATGGGTCTTACCAAATAACGTCACGATGTCTGATTGCCAAGGTAGCTCATTTAGTAGAGTATTATAAAGGGCAGTGGCATCGTCGATAATCACGCCTAGATCATTCACCTTACCATCATAGGGTAGTAAGTTATCCGTGGGTGCAGGAGCAAAGAGGTCAGTCATAATTTAGTCGTTGTAAATCCTTATTTACTGCTTTGGTAGTGCTCGTTGATGATTTGAGCGCATAATTCAGGCGCTTCCATTGGCAATAGATGACCATAATCTGACAGCGAAATAAGACTGCTATCCGGGACAAATTTGTTCCATTGCTTTCGTACTTTGTCATTGATGAACAGGGTAGGTTTGCCTGTAATCAACGTGTAGGGACAGCGTAGTTTTTTAAGGGCGGCATCGATATGAGGTGCGCCAAAATAATTGGCCAGCTCTTGTTCTGGTGCAAACATAAGCGTATAGCTACCATCTGTATTTTTGCTCAAGCTTTGCTCAGCAAATATTTGCAAGTGATCATCGCTAATACGCTTATAAGCACGCTGCGCACGTAGGCTCTCGTAATAACTATGGATACTTGGCCAAGTAGACTGCTTGGTTAACGTGCTTTTGAAAGGCTCGCGGCTCAGTAGGACAGAGCGTGGCAAAAGATTATATAAGGTGGCTTGGTTTTTGGTAAATGTGACAGGCTCGATCAGGTACAACTGCGAAAACAACTCTGGACGTTTGGCAGCTGCCATCGCTGTAGCCGTAGCCCCTTGCGAGTGACCAATACCTACGACAGGCTTGTCTTGGGTCTTTTCTAAAAACTCAATCAGCATATCAGCATCTTGCTCTCGCGTCAGACGACGGCTTTGCGGTTTATCATACCAGTAGCCACGTAGGGCAAGTGAGCTGATATCAAACTCAGTGGCTAGCTTACTTAATAGTGGTGTATAAGTGCCAACGGTAAAACTATTACCACTATAAAAATGTGCTGGTGCGCGGGGAGTAAAGCTTGAATCTAACGGCTGATTAAATTGGCTAAGGTCATAGTAGCGTGCCTGTTTTCCGCCAAGATTAATACGGTTTGTGAATGCTTCCATAAAATAAACACTTCCTTGTGACTTATTTTGAGTGATTTTTTGTAGATTATCTTCTTATGATTGAGCTTATTTAATGAATCTTAGTTGTCTTCACCTAAGAAGCCACCACTTTGACGCTGCCACAGTCGAGCGTAGACACCATTCAATGCCAATAGTTCATCATGACTACCTTGCTCAATAATACGGCCTTGATGCATAACGACCAGTCTATCCAGTGCGGCAATAGTAGACAAGCGATGGGCAATAGCAATAACGGTCTTGCCGGTCATGATGTCATTTAAGCTTTCGGTAATGGCATATTCAATCTCAGAATCTAGTGCACTGGTCGCTTCATCTAAAAGCAAAATCGGTGCATTTTTTAGCATAACACGTGAGATAGCAATACGCTGACGTTGACCGCCAGATAGTTTGACTCCGCGTTCACCCACTTGGGTATCAAGTCCTGTATTGCCTTTATCATCGTACAAATCTTTGATGAAATCCCATGCCTGAGCTTGTTTGGCAGCGATCATAATCTCTTCGTCAGTAGCATCAGGACGACCATAGGCGATATTTTCACGCACGGTACGATGTAGCAATGAGGTATCTTGAGTCACCATACCAATCTGTTGACGCAACGATTCTTGCGTGACCTCATCGATAGCTTGTCCATCAATTAGAATCTTACCGCTATCGACATCAAAAAAGCGCAATAGCAAATTGACCAAAGTTGATTTACCAGCACCTGAACGCCCAACCAAACCAATCTTTTCACCCGGCTTAATATCTAAGTGGAAGTTGTCCAACAGTTTGATATATGAGTTAGGAGCGCGTTTAGCAATGTTTGCACTATCAACAGTCTCACCAGTTTGTCCATTGTCTTCTTCATCATTTTCATAACTGAAGTCAACATGGTCAAATACGATACGCCCGTCCGTGACGGATAGGGCTGGCGCGTCAGGTTTATCAATGATTGTCTGCGGCGCTGATAACGTACGCATACCATCTTGAACTGTACCGATACTCTCAAACAAACTGGCTGTCTGCCACATAATCCAACGCGTCAAACCATTTAGACGCAATGCCATGGCAGTCGCAGCAGCAATGGCACCAACACCAACTGCGCCTTGTTGCCACAAGTACAATCCAATACCTGCCGTACTACTGACCAAAATCACGCTGATAAGATGGGTCGATACTTCTAAATAGCTGACCCAGCGCATCTGCGCATGTACCGTACCTAGAAATTGCCCCATGGCGTTTTTGGCGTAGCCCAGCTCACGACGCGAATGGCTAAATAGCTTTACGGTCATGATATTGGCATAAGCGTCCGTAATTCGTCCCGTCATCAAGGCACGGGCATCCGCTTGCACAATCGCTGTCTGCTTAAGTTTAGGGATAAAGTACCAAATGGTAATGGCAACCAAGACCAGCCAAATGACAAAAGGAATGAGTAGTAAGCTGTCTAAATTAAACAGAATCACCCCTGAGGTGATAAAGTAGACAGAGACATACATAAACATATCGGTGACAGTCATCACGGTATCGCGTACTGCTAGGGCTGTCTGCATTACCTTAGCTGAGACACGACCCGAAAACTCATCCTGATAAAACTGCATGGATTGCCCAAGCATCCGCTGATGAAACCGCCAGCGCATCTGCATAGGAAACACGCCCTGCAAGGTCTGAAAGTGGATAAACGATGACAGGGCAATCCACAATGGGCTTACTATCATGACAGCGAGCATGATGAGCAGCATGTCGCCTTTTTCTACCCATAAGTTTTGCGGTGTATAAACGCCCAACCAATCGACGATATTACCTATCCAAGCAAACAGCATGGCCTCGTAAATACCGATACCAGCGGACAAAATCATAAAAATTAGTAGCCAGCCGCGTAAGCCATTGGTACATGCCCACAAAAACTTCAGCATACCATCTTTAGGTGATGGCAATGGCATGGGTGTGTCTGGAAAGGCGGGTAGGCGGTTTTCAAAAAAGCGAAATAAAGCATTCATAGGCAGTAATAAAACATCAATAGCAGTACGTCAAGATGAACGAGAGCACTCGTTATCTAGAATCTTTACTTTTGTGATTGGGATTAGGTGCTATTTTAGCAAAATTACTAATCATACCTGCATGCTAATTGTAATTTACTTAAGAATAGCTGTGTCTTTAGTGCCTTAGTCACAACAATAATAAATAGATTGCTGTGGAAAACATATTTTGTTACATTCTACATCCAAACTTATTCATGGTTTAAATATTGCTTTTATAACTATGATTTTATTGCAAATATCAACTGATTAGCAGGCATTTTATTTAATGGTCTTTATAAATAGATGAACAATAATAACTCAACATTGAAGTTCAAAAGGTAGCAGTGAATGATGTATTTAATAATAGCGGTGCTATGTAGCGTCGCCGTCTCCGTACTTTTGAAAATATTGCGCCAGAAAAATATAGATATTCGTCAGACCATCGTGGCAGGCTATCCTGTGGCTTTTTTACTGACTTGGGTATTACTAAAACCTGATGTAGGTGCCATTCATGCGCTTGATAGCGCTTGGGGCATCATCATTGCGCTTGGAGTACTATTGCCTGCCGTATTTATCATTCTGGGACGGGCTATTGAAGCGGTGGGAATGGTAGCAACCGACGCGTCTCAGCGCTTATCACTCATTATTCCTATCGTAGCGGCTTTTTTGCTATTCGGTGAGGTACTGACTGGTACACGTATACTTGGACTGGCGTTAGGCTTTTTGGCCTTAGGTGCGCTTGTCTATCGACCACAGCATAACGATATTACTCGGCAAGCAAAGCATACGCCACTGTGGTTATTTGGGGTATGGGCAGGCTACGGCATTATTGATATTTTGTTCAAACAAGTTGCCAAACAAGGGGCAGCTTTTCCGTTGACTCTACTGGTTAGCTTCGGGGTAGCAGGTGTATTGCTTTTAATCTATTTACTTGTCATAAGGGTACGTTGGCAAAAACAAGCCCTTATGACAGGCTTGCTGCTCGGTACATTAAACATGGGCAATATTTATGCTTATGTGCGGGCACACCAAGTGCTGCATGATTCTCCTAGCATCGTCTTTACTAGTATGAATGTCGGTGTTATTGCCGTAGCGACATTGATTGGCGTAGGAGTGTTTAAAGAGCAGTTGAACCGTATTAATATAATAGGATTAGTATTGGCAGTCTGCTGTGTAGGGGTACTGTTTTTGGCGTAAAGCGCACTGTCCAAAAGTATTGGTTTCATAATTTTTTAGCTATATTGTCACGTATCCTATATAGGCATATAAATCATCCTATGATAAGGTTATCTACAAATAACACGGCTTGTATGGAATAAAAAAGCTTAGTTTATGATAGTTAACTTAACCAATAAAAATAGGATGCAGGCTCAATGGAATACGATAAGCAATTACAGCGTATAAAAAATAGCTCAGGCTTTATTGCTGCTCTTGATCAAAGTGGTGGCAGCACACCAAAAGCGTTAGAGACTTATGGTGTCAATAGCGACGCTTATGATAATGATGAGGCCATGTTTGATTTGGTTCATGAAATGCGTGCTCGTATTATGACGTGTGACTGTTTTGATAGTGAGCGTGTACTTGGTGCAATCTTGTTTGAAGACACCATGGAGCGCGAAGTCAATGGTAAGTCGACGGCTAATTACCTATGGGAAGATAAAAATATCGTACCATTCTTGAAGGTAGATAAAGGTCTGGCTGAGCAAATGAGCGGCGTACAAGTTATGAAGCCAATCCCGAATCTAGATCTATTATTAGATAAAGCAAAAAACTATCCTGTATTCGGTACTAAAATGCGCTCAGTCATCTATGAGCCAAACGTCGATGGTATCGAGCTTGTGGTACAGCAGCAGTTTGATGTGGCGAAGCAGATTATTTCAAAAGGCCTGATGCCAATCGTTGAGCCAGAGGTCAATATTGATAGCACTCAAAAGCATGAGTGCGAGCTACTGCTAAAGGCAGATATACTGCGTAATCTAGAACGCTTGAATGACGAACATCAAGTGATGCTCAAGCTGACGTTACCAGAAGAGGCAGGGTTTTATCAGGAGCTGATTGACCACCCTAAAGTGTTAAAAGTTGTGGCGTTATCTGGTGGCTATAGTCGTAGCGATGCTTGTGCCAAGCTCAAACAAAACCCAGGTATGATTGCGAGCTTCTCGCGTGCCTTTACTGAAGGCTTGAGTAAGCAACAAAGCGATAGCGAGTTTGCTGAGACCATTAATGCTTCAATTGAAGAAATTTACGAAGCGTCGAAAGTTTAAACGTAGTAAATAAAAACTCGCACATGAATCATGAGTAAATAAGCAAAAAAGCCCTACTAGATAAGTGTGCAAATACTTAAATAGTAGGGCTTTTCTTATTTCAAAAGTATCGGTTATTAACTCTACACCTCTTTATATAACTGGCGTCCTTCGTTGTTATATTTTTTAGTCATCTCGGCCATGCCTTGGCGAATTTCCTCAGCAGTGGCTTCACCCACTTGTCCGACGAGCTCTGTATTTACTTCTTTGATTAGGTGACCGGCATCGGTTAAGTCGCCTGTTTGTGGCGTTACTTTTTGGTTAGCGGCCTCTTTATCCAGCCCTGCTGCATATTCACGCACGTTTTGAGTGATTTTCATTGAACAAAACTTAGGACCACACATGGAGCAAAAGTGTGCCGATTTGTGTGCGTCTTTTGGCAATGTCTCATCGTGATATTCACGTGCAGTATCAGGATCGAGCGCTAGATTGAACTGATCATCCCAGCGGAATTCGAAACGTGCTTTAGATAGTGCGTTATCACGTGCCTGTGCTCCTGGATGACCTTTAGCAAGGTCAGCAGCGTGTGCAGCGATTTTATAAGTAATAATGCCGTCTTTAACGTCTTTTTTGTTTGGTAGACCTAAGTGTTCTTTTGGCGTGACATAGCACAGCATCGCTGTACCAAACCATCCAATCATCGCAGCTCCGATGGCGCTGGTGATGTGGTCATAACCTGGAGCGATATCTGTGGTTAATGGCCCTAAAGTATAGAAAGGCGCGTCCGCACAAAGCTCAAGCTGCAAGTCCATGTTTTCTTTGATGCGGTTCATCGCGACGTGTCCAGGGCCTTCGATCATCACCTGTACATCGTGCTCCCATGCCACTTTAGTCAATTCACCAAGCGTACGTAGCTCACCGAACTGTGCTTCATCATTGGCATCTTGCAAGCAACCAGGGCGTAGGCCATCACCTAGACTAAATGCTACATCGTACTGTTTCATAATCTCGCAGATGTCTTCGAAATGCGTATATAAAAAGCTTTCCTTGTGATGGGCTAAACACCACTGCGCCATGATAGAGCCGCCGCGTGAGACGATACCTGTCAGACGTTTTGCGGTGAGCGGCACATAGCGTAATAGCACGCCAGCGTGAATAGTAAAGTAATCTACGCCTTGCTCTGCTTGCTCGATCAACGTATCACGGAATATCTCCCATGTAAGATCTTCAGCGACGCCATCGACTTTTTCTAATGCTTGATAAATCGGTACCGTACCAATCGGCACAGGAGAGTTACGGATTAGCCATTCACGGGTTTCATGAATATGATTGCCCGTTGATAAATCCATGATGGTATCCGCACCCCAACGCGTGGCCCACGTCATTTTGGACACTTCTTCATCGATAGACGAACCCAACGCTGAGTTACCGATATTAGCATTAATTTTCACCAAGAAATTGCGCCCGATGATCATCGGCTCAGACTCAGGGTGGTTGATGTTGTTTGGGATAATAGCGCGTCCAGCCGCCACTTCATCACGGACAAATTCAGGGGTGATAATTTGAGGCGTATTGGCACCGAAGCTCTCGCCATCATGTTGACGCATATCGGTCAGTTCATGCTGCTTTTGCGTTTCGCGTATGGCGATATATTCCATTTCAGGAGTGATGATGCCACGGCGCGCGTAGTACATTTGCGTGACGTTCTGTCTTGCTTTGGCGCGACGCGGTTTATCAATATGAGCAAATCTAAGGTTAGCAGTGCTGATATCACGAGCACGTGCTTGTCCGTATGAGCTAGATAGGCCGCTTAATTGCTCGGTATCATTGCGTTCCGCGATCCAGTTCTCACGCAACTTTGGCAATCCACGTGTTAGGTCGATATCGACATTAGGGTCGGTATATACACCTGAGGTGTCATACACGTAAAACGGTGGATTATGCTCACCGTCTTTATCTCCCGTACCGCCTACAGGTGTATCAGCCAAGCTGATTTCACGCATCGGTACTTGGATGTCAGGTCTTGATCCTTCGATATAGACTTTTCTTGAGGCAGGTAAAATACGGTGCAAGTCGCGCGCATCTTCTTCGAAACGGGCATCACTTGCGGCACGGTGAGCAGGGGTTTTTAGCGCATCTGCTTTTTTATCTGCTTTGACGTTGGTTGTGTCAGCAGCATTTGAAGCAAGCATTGAGTTGTCGGCTGGGTTATGCGTTTGGGCTTTCGGTGCAATTGAGGTGGTGTCTGCAGTAGTCATATGCTGTCCTAGCGTGTTGGTTTTTGAATAAAATCAACACCGCCAGTATCTGCGGGGGTAGGCATCCATCATCTAGACAAGTTTATATCATGAACCCACAACTTCGACCAAAAAGTATCGTCGCGTATGGTGCTCATCAAATATTGGACGCAGCTTGATATCCTCTCTTCTTATCTGGCTATGCATCACGCATACTAAGACAGTAGTGACGATAAAAATGTATTTCTACGCGCCCTTTGTCATAAATAACAAAGTGCTTAAGACTTCCCTGCGTCGGTACTAACCGCATCAGGTTCGGCGGGTGATCTCTCAGCGAATGTATCAAGGCGACTACTTTGATAAAGCAAGTTTAATAAAGTGAGCCAAAAATACACCGCACCCCGAGTCTGTCAGTGTTGTAAATCAGCCTTCATACTAACAAAATTCTGTACCAACGGCTAATAGTATTTGGATACAAATATTCTGTGTCACGTACGCAGCTCAATATTTTTGTGAATAATTTTTCTGAGTGTTGATAGATGAGAATGCTTAGTATTACTAGGTTGTAGACGAATTATTCAAATATTATGTAAAGCGAATGAAGGATTCTAGAAGTTGTCATTAAACTGTCATAAAGATTTGGCAAGATAACACGCATATCACAAGCAATGCTTTTTTATACCGTTGTTAAACTTCAGGAGTCCTACATGCGTTATTCGTTATTAGCAGTGGCCGTCAGTTGTACATTAATGCTTACGGCGTGTAATAAGTCAACAGATACGGCGGAGCCAACTGCTGATACTAGCAGTAGCGCTGTGACAACAGCTGAAACAACCTCTCAGACAGCATCTTCTGCTACGTCAGATTTTAAATCTGCTGAAAATATCGCTATGAATATTACAGGTGCAGGTGCGTCATTCCCGCAGCCTATCTATGCGAAATGGTCATATGATTACAATGCTGCGACTGGTGGCCAAGTCAACTATCAGTCGATTGGCTCATCTGGTGGTATCAAACAAATTCAGTCAAAAACAGTAGACTTTGGTGCTTCTGATGCCCCAATGACGCCTGAAGAGTTAGACGAAGCAGGTCTGATTCAGTTCCCAACAGTCATCGGTGGTGTTGTACCAATCGTCAACATTGATGGCGTTGAGCCTGGTGCACTGAAGCTAGACGGTACGACTTTAGCTGATATCTATTTGGGTAAGATTAGCAACTGGAATGACCCTGCGATTAAGGCGATGAACCCAGATTTGACCTTGCCAGATGCCCCAATCACAACAGTATTCCGCTCAGATGGTTCAGGTACGACCTTCAACTTCACTGACTATCTTGCCAAGGTTTCACCAGACTGGAAAGACACTGTTGGCGTTGATAAAACCGTCAAATGGCCGACCTCTGCTACTGGTGCAGGCGGTAAAGGTAACGAAGGCGTTTCAAGCTACGTAAACCGCATGAAAAACTCTATCGGCTATGTTGAGTATGCTTACGCTAAGCAAAATAAGATGTCACATACTGCGCTGAAAAACGCAGCTGGTAACATCGTACAGCCATCTGCTGAGACGTTTGCTGCGGCAGGTGATATCGACTGGTCACAACAAGAAGGCTTTTATAAAGTCATCACCAACTCTGAAACTGACCAAGCATGGCCTATCGCTGCTGCGACCTTTATCTTGGTACATAAGCAACCAGAAAATCCTCAGCAAGTCGCTGGCGTATTGAACTTCTTTGACTGGGCTTATACCCAAGGTGATGACAGCGCCATGGAACTAGACTACGTACCATTCTCTGACACGGCAGTAGCCTTGTTCAAAGAGAAGTGGAACGAAGTGAAAGGTAGCGATGGACAGCCTGTCTACAAGCCAGCTCAGTAATTTGTTTTTGCTAAATACTATTTAGCAACTGACAAGTTATCCTCTCGAATAACTATTCTCCGGTAGTTGTTTGAGAGGTTTTAACACAGCAAATTTGATGGATACATCTCGATAAATATGCTTACTCATACCGTTTAAGTTTGTTGTGTTAAGACCTGATATACATCTTTTTAATATTTCGATTCATCCCATTCAATGCTGAGACACTTATGACAGACTTAAGGTCCCAACTGGCTAAACAAAAACGTTACGACGCTTTATTTGTTAACTCTACTAAAGCGTTTGCCATACTCGTCCTCCTATCTTTAGGGGGCATTTTGGTGTCTCTAATTGTTGGAGCATGGCCGAGTATTCAAGAGTTTGGTTTGGGATTTTATACCAGCAATAACTGGGATACAGTCGCCAATGAATACGGTGCATTAGCGCCTATTTACGGCACCCTAGTCACGTCATTTATCGCTATTGTTATCGCGGTTCCAGTCAGTTTCGGTATTGCGATATTTTTAACCGAGATGTGCCCTAAGTTCCTCAAAAAACCACTTGGTATCGCCATTGAGTTGTTGGCTGGTATCCCATCTATCATTTATGGCATGTGGGGATTGTTCGTATTTGCGCCATTCTTTGGTGATCACATTCAGCCATGGTTTATTGAGCACGTCGGGCCTTTGCCTATTATCGGTAAGCTGTTTGCAGGTGCGCCTATGGGACTGGGTATGTTTACTGCCTCCCTAGTACTTGCCATTATGATCATACCGTTCATCGCCGCTACTATGCGCGATGTTTTCTCTGTCGTACCAGACTTACTGAAAGAGTCAGCATATGGCATGGGCGCGACGACTTGGGAAGTCATGTTCAAGATTATCTTGCCTTATACCAAAGCTGGTGTCGTTGGTGGTGTGATTTTGGGTCTTGGTCGTGCATTGGGTGAGACGATGGCAGTTACTTTCTTGATTGGTAATGCGTTTAATATCAGTCCAAGCCTATTCACTTCTGGCGTGACGATTACCTCGGCCTTGGCCAATGAGTTTGCTGAAGCGTCAAGTGAGCTGCATCTTGCGTCTTTACTACATCTAGGCTTAATCTTATTTGTCATCACCTTCATTGTGCTGTCTTTAGCAAAACTGATGCTCATGCGCATGGATCACAAAGCAGGTAACCGATAAGTCTGTTACCGATTTATTGGACCTTGATAGATATTGATAAAAGATATGGGAAATAAATATTATGCCTGCTAACAATGCGATCAATGCACCACTACCTACTAAGCCAAGCAGCACTAGCCGCTATAACCAAAGCTTGTATAACAAGCGTCGTTTGACCAACAAGTTAGGTCTAGGCTTTGCCATATCCGCGATGGTTTTTGGCTTATTTTGGTTATCATGGATTTTGGTGACTTTGTTTGTCGAAGGTTTCCAAGGCATGGTGCAGTTGCCAATCTTTACCGCTGATACGCCGCCACCGATGAGTGCGGGCGGCTTACGCAATGCTATTGTTGGTTCGGTCATGTTGGCGTTTTCAGGATTGTTTATCGGTGCCCCTATTGGTCTTATGACAGGTATTTACTTATCTGAGTTTTCTAAAGGCAGTATGCTGGGCAAGGTCACTCGCTTTTTAAATGATATTCTATTGTCAGCGCCATCGATTGTCATCGGTCTATTTATCTACGCACTGATGGTAAAAGGTCAAAGTTTCTCTGGTTGGGCAGGCGCGTTAGCATTGGCATTGATTGTTATTCCAGTGGTCGTGCGTACGACAGAAAACATGCTGAACTTGGTACCTAATAGTCTACGCGAAGCGGCCTATGCGCTAGGTACTCCTAAATGGAAGCTAGTCACTCAGGTCACTGTGAAAGCTGCGCGAGCGGGACTGACCACAGGTGTGCTACTGGCTTTTGCTCGAATCACTGGTGAGACAGCACCGTTACTATTTACCGCACTTAACAATCAATACTTCAGTACAGATATGGGTCAGCCTATTGCTAACTTACCCAATACCATTTACCAGTTTGCGATGAGTCCTTATGACAACTGGCATACATTGGCTTGGGCGGCAGCACTACTTATCACCGCGTCTGTCCTAGTGTTGAATATATTGGCAAGATTTATCGGTGGTAGAGGTCAGCCCAAATAAGAGCTGAGAGCAGACCGTAGTACGTTAAGCATTTACTTAAACTTATATAAAATTAATTGAGCTAGGTTGAAATATTATGAATGATGTCCTAAGCAACGTCCGTACAAACATGACTGCTGACAACTTTAATACGGCAACAGGTAGCCTATTAAATAGACCTATGTCTACTAGCGCCCAAGCTCAGCAACCAAACACTGCTGATTTTAATAAGCAAACGATTCAAGATATTCCTAAGAATATGCCTGCTGCAAAAATGGAAGTTCGAGATCTAAACTTCTATTACGACGATTTTCAGGCATTAAAAAACATCAATATCGATATCGCGGATAAAAAAGTGACCGCTTTTATTGGTCCTTCAGGTTGTGGCAAGTCTACACTACTGCGTACCTTTAACCGTATGTACGATCTATATCCAGGTATGCGTGCAGAGGGCAATATCAATCTAGATGGCAAAAACATCTTGGGTAAAGACATCGATGTGAACTTACTGCGTGCACAAGTTGGTATGGTTTTTCAGAAGCCAACGCCGTTCCCGATGTCAATCTATGACAATGTCGCCTTTGGTGTACGACTGTATGAAAAATTAAGCAAAGACGAGCTGGATCATCGCGTCGAGTGGGCACTGAAAAAATCAGCGCTATGGCCAGAAGTGAAAGACAAGCTAAAAGCATCGGGATTGTCATTATCAGGTGGCCAGCAGCAGCGTCTGTGTATCGCTCGTAGTGTGGCGACCAAGCCTGAAGTACTGTTGCTTGATGAACCGACATCAGCGTTGGATCCTATCTCGACGGGTGCTATCGAAGATTTGATCGAAGATCTGAAAAACGACTATACCATCGCTATCGTCACTCACAATATGCAGCAGGCAGCACGCGTATCTGACTACACGGTCTATATGTATTTGGGCGATATGATTGAGATGGGTGAGACCGATCAGATATTCACCAAACCTACCCAAACCGCGACAGAAGACTATATTACAGGTCGTTATGGCTAATATTGAATTGAGATTGAAGTCGGTACAAGCAGACAAAGCTGATTAGTATGTCATAAGCCGACTTTCTAACTTCATAAGCACACTGCGCTATTAAAATATAGATTCTAGGGAATACCTCTTATGCAAAGTGATAAGCATATCTCCAAAAGTTTTGACCAAGACCTTGATGAAGCCATCCGTTTATTTTTATACATGGGTGATAGCGCGGCTAACCAAGTGGCCAAAGCCATTCACGCTCTGGTCGATAAAGACGAAACACTGGCGCAAGAAGTCATCGATATGGACTTCGATATCAATCGAATGGAGGTCGAACTCGACGAGCATATTTTATTATTGGTCGCCAAACGCCAGCCAGCTGCCAGTGATTTGCGCTTAGTCATGTCGATCAGTAAAGGTGTGGTTGATTTGGAACGTATCGGCGATGAAGCGGTAAAGATTGCGCGAATGGCCAGTAAAATTGCGGCAGAAGGCAACTCAGCATACGGCTATGCTGAGGTTCAGCACTTGAGCAATCAAGTTCGTCTAATGCTAAACAACTCGCTAGAAGCTTTTAGTCAGTCGAATGCGGAGCAAGCGTTTGAAGTGATGCGTAATGACAGCGTGGTCAATACCGAATATCAGTCAGCCATACGCGCCTTGATGACCTATATTATGGAAGACTCACGCCACGTATCAAAAGTCATCAATATCATGTGGATATTACGATCGCTAGAGCGTATCGGTGACCATGCACAAAATGTCGCAGAGCTAGTGATTAACTATATCAGTGGGCAGGACGTGCGTCATTCAGACTATGCGATGGTCGAAAAAGCGGTGCAGGAAGCCAATGATCGCTTAGCTGCTCGTCAAGTTAGTACATTGTCAGCCAATGAGCTTGAAACGTCAGATAGTGATGAAGGCTGATAAGAAAGACTGTGATTTTCACCTTATAATAAAAAACGCGCTATAGTAAGCGCGTTTTTTTATGATTATTAGATATTGCTACTAGGAGGCAAGTAAGTACTAGCTTTCTGGTGTCCAGCCTTGTGCGCGCTCATAGTCTTCATTGTCTAAGAACTTATCACGTTGCTCTGTTAAAAACTTTTTAGCAGCAGGATCCATCATGCTTAGATGGTTTTCGTTAATAAGCATCGTTTGATGCTCAAGCCATTCTTTCCACGCCTTTTCAGATACGGTTTCTTGCAGCTCTTGACCTTTTTTATTAGGGAAGGGTGGATGCGGCATCTTTGGTAAATCTTGCTTATATTTACGGCAAAACACAGTATTTGCTTGAGGGTTAAAAGTCTCAGTCATAAGGTATTCCTTATTCATTATATTAAGTGGTTAAATCAAATATCATATGAGTCTATGATAACGGTCTTGGTAGATTTAGCAAAGGGTACTAATGTATATCGTTAGACCTCTATCCATTTGTTAAAAGTCTTTGGTAGTTGGTATATGACAAATACTATCTACGTTTAACCTTTTTATTGAGGGTTTAAAGCTAGGGCGTGTCCTCAATTCATCTTGCAATGAATGATAGTGCACGCTAGGTAAAGCATCGACTTAAAATTACGAGCCAACTTCTCATATCTAGTAGCGATACTACGAAAGTGCTTAAGCCTTG